>NZ_QKMQ01000005.1:0-303061 GCF_003208145.1 Pseudomonas sp. RV120224-01b
GGCGCATGAGGCCAAGCTGGCGTTGCAAGGTTCGCTGCTGGGGATATTGGGCGGGCAGATTGAGTTGGCCGGACTGGCAATGCGATCCAGTGCCACCTACATAAAGGCGCCCTGGTCCCAAGGGACGGCAGCAGTTGGAGTGGCGCTGGTTAAGTTCGGCGCCCTATTCAGTTCAATAGCCGGAATTTTTGATACTGCACAAGCGATATCTGCCGCCAAGCGAGCTGCTGCTGAGGGAGACAGTACAGCGCGGATTTTTCATGCTACCTCTGCAGTCTTTTACGGAGTAGGTGCTGCAGCGTTTGCTGGCGCCGTGTTCAAATCACTGATTTTAGGACCATTAGGCTTGGCTGTATTATTGAGCCTGACGGCATATGCATTGAGCAAGCACGCTGAAAAGAATGAATCTTCAGCGTTGGAACGCTGGGCAAGGCGATGTTTGTTCGGAAAGGCTGATGAAACACCGGCAGTGCATTGGAATACGCCTGAATACTCTGATATCGCGTTTGCAGAGCTGAATGCGGCAGTCCTTGGCGTTCAAGCAAAGTTTAATTTTGAGTCAAGCATCACGACAGACCCGGCAGCGCCAAGGATTGGAGGTCTAGTCGGTGTGATGACAGAACAAAAACTTAGATTTCATGTGGTTTTGCCAAATTATAGGGATGACATTTCTGCTTTCCGCTGGGGGCTGACTCTCCATCGTTTCGGCGATGGAGAATTTCCTGAGTACGAGGGTGGCGAGACCATTATTGTCGATGACTTTCACGCTATCACTACAGGCGCCGTGTCGAAATCAGCTAGGTTTTCTAGTTTCGCCCCACCACGGATACCCGACTATAAGACTGAATTTACAGTCCTAAAAAATCAAAAAGACGGTAAGCAGGAAGGTGTTAGTTGGTTGGATATCTCTGGAGTAGTAGAGCTCATGCCCACTATCGGTAGACACTCCATAATTGGAGCAACGCTATTGGTGATGTATTGGCCAGATCGGACGGTTCCGAGTGCGTATGTAGAAGTGTGCGAGCGGGGAGAAAATGAATAAGCGTGAATCAAAAGCGCAATGGGAGCGAGGGCTTGGGTGGAGCTACGATTTGCCACATGTCAGCGAAACACCTGATCTCTGGTGTGGGGTGAAAAATTTAAAGCCATCGCCAAACTATTATGATGACGTGTATCTAGAACTGCCAAGGTCAACGTTCAGCTTAAGAGGGGTGGCGGCTTTGGTGGTTGCCCCGATTTTGCTTTTTTGCACTGGGCTACTAGTGTGGTTATATTGGATTTTATTTATTGAAGGCTTATTGCGGGATTGGCTGATGAACGTGTTCTTGATACTGGGGCCTCCGGCGGCTATCTGGTTTGTTGTGCCTTATGTAAAGTTAGATTTAGTAACCCCTAGAGACGAGCCAATCCGTTTCAATCGCCTGCGTCAAAAAATCTACATCTACGAGTTCAGATACGACCGCATCTTCATATTCAGCCGCAAACGCTGGGGCGTCAGGCCCGTCGCCTACAACTGGGACGACGTTACCGCCGAGGTCTACCGCGTCTACGCCCCAGGCCACGGCGGCCTGATCGAAAATGTCATGCTGTCAGTCCGTAATCCCGAAACCAACGAAGTCATTGACCGTGTCTTCTTCACGCATACCCTGCATCAGGGCGAAGCCTACTGGGCCATCGCTCGGCTCTTCATGCAACAAGGCCCCAAAGCCTTGCCAAAATTCGTGCACCCACCCCGCGACTGGAACGATGACGATGGCCTCAGCCACATGCATTGCCTGGCCCCAAAGGTTGAGTGGCCAGCAGACATTGACCGTGAGTCCCGTACAGCACCGTCTGAAGGAGAAACCCAATGAACCCGGTTGTACTTGTAGGCCACCGACATGAATGCCCGCTGCATGGTGTCAATCAGGTAGAGAGCGGCAGCGTGACCTATACCTTCAACGGCAGGGCAGTTGCGAGGGTCGGTGACCGCACCACGTGTGGTGCGGTTATCGAGAGTGGGGCAGAGCATTTCCTGATCGAAGGCGCGGCGGTGGCGCGCAAAGGTGATCGAACGGATCATGGCGGTGTGCTGGATGAGGGCGATGTCGGGTGGTTGCTGTAGGACTGTGTGGGCTTGCAGATCTGTTTGCCGGCCTGGGAAGCCACTTCAAGGGCCTGGCCGTCCCGTTGCTTGCCTTGGCGGGCAAGGCCTTCAAGCTGCGGTATCAGCATGCCTTCCGGCAAATGCCGCCAGAAACGCCCGGGCATGTGCAGGCGCAGGGCATCCGGGTTGAGGCGGGCAGGGTTGAAGGTATGGCGGTAATAGGTGCGCCACAGTTCGGCGCCAGGGTCGTCGGCATTGCGTGCCCATTGCTGCCAATACTCAGGGCAATGGCGTTGGTAATCGAAATCCTGGCCGTCGAAGCGAATGCCATCCCGTGGCGTGGCGATCAACCAGCGTAAACGCCCCAGACGGTCGGCAAAATGAGGGCTGGCACTTTCCAGAACGTCATGCGCCGGTTCGTGATAGGCCACCAGATCAAGTTGCAGGCGATCAGCCAACGCCTCTGGCAGCGGTACGAAGCGCACAAAGGCATGCAGGTGATGCGCCTCCCGGGTGACTTGCTTGATACGCCGTTGCAACTCACTGCCCAACCGGTCACCCGCCAGCATGGCCGTGCGGTCGCCATGGGCAACACGCCAGAGCACTTCATACAGCAGGTTCCAGCGCTGTTCGCCACGATAACGGGCAGCCTGCTCCAACTGGCTCAGCAGCACGGCCGGGACTTTGGCACGAAAGGGGCCTGGGCCTTCCGGGGGCGCTTCCGGTACTGCCAGCAGGTCGGCCATCGGGCCTTGCGACCAGGTGACCTCGGAGGGGTCGATGCCATGCCCAAGCAATACCCGGGCCTGATCCCGCCAGGTGGCGAACTGGTCATCACAATCGAGCGCGATCATCCCCACAACCCCATCTGCACGGGCGCCTGCGGCTCACGCAAACGCGCCCTTAGCAGGCCGCTGCGCAACTCGGCCTGGGCCGGGCGATAATCGCTGGTGACGATGAACGGCCGTGCCTTGTCCAGCACGCAGCGCAGTTGAATGAGGTCGTCATAGCGAATGCGCCGCTCTCGGCGCAGTGCGACCAGGCGCTGTACGCTACGCAGGCCAATGCCGGGAATACGCGCCAGCAGCGCGGGCTCGGCGCGGTTCACGTCCAGCGGGAATACCTCTCGGTTGGCCAGCGCCCAGGCCAGCTTGGGGTCGATGTCCAGCGCCAGGTTGCCGCTCTGGCCCAGCAATTCACCCGCCTTGTAGCCGTAGCCACGCAGCAGGAAGTCGGCCTGGTACAGGCGATGCTCGCGCAGTAGCGGCGGGGCAGCCAAGGGCACGCTGCCCGGGCTGTCGGGGATCGGGCTGAACGCAGAGTAATACACGCGCTTGAGGCCGTAGCCTTGATACAGCGACTCGGCATTGCGCAGCAGGGTGCTGTCGTCGGTGCTGTCGGCACCGACGATCACTTGGGTGCTTTGCCCAGCAGGGGTGAAGCGCGGGGCCTTGGGTTCGTTGGCCACGGCTTGTTGGCCCAAGTGAATCACGCCCATTGCCTGGCGGATGGTATGCGCCTGTTTTTCCGGTGCCAGGCGCTTGAGGCTGGCGTCGGTGGGCAGCTCGATGTTGACACTGAGTCGGTCGGCCAGGCGGCCGGCTTCTTCGATCAGCAGGGGGTCGGCATCCGGGATGGTCTTGAGGTGAATGTAACCGCGGAAGTTGTGTTCTTCGCGCAGTAACCGGGCTACGCGGATCAATTGCTCCATGGTGTAGTCCGCCGAGCGGATGATGCCGGAGCTAAGGAACAGGCCACTGATGCAGTTTCGCCGGTAGAAGTCCAGCGTCAGGCGGACCACCTCTTCGGGCGTAAAGCGCGCGCGAGGTACGTTGCTGGAGCGGCGGTTGACGCAGTACTGGCAGTCGTACAGGCAAAAGTTGGTCAATAGCACCTTGAGCAGCGACACGCAGCGGCCGTCGGGGGTGTAGCTGTGGCAGATGCCCATGCCGTTGGTGGCGCCCAGGCCGTCACCGCCGCGTGAATTGCGCTTGGGCGCACCGCTGCTGGCGCAGGACGCGTCGTACTTGGCGGCGTCGGCGAGGATGCCGAGTTTGGCGATGAGCTGCATGTGACTGACTCGAAATACTGACTATTCATACAGTATTTTGAGAATTCATGAATTGCAAGAGGCACGAAGCTTCGCATTGAACATACCCGAGTAAATCCGTCAGCTAAGCTTGTGCTGGACTAACGGACAGCAACGAGGCACGGGAGAGGTTATGAAGATCACCATCAAGCCGGAACTGGCGCTGGCCGGGCTGGCGCTGGCATTGGGCATGCTCAATGCCCAGGCAGCGGAAACCAGAAAGGTGGATGTGATGCTGGTGGGCGGCGGCATCATGAGTTCTACGCTGGCCGTCTGGCTCAACGAGCTGGAGCCAGGCTGGTCGATGGAGATGGTCGAGCGCCTGGACAAGGTGGCCGAAGAAAGCTCCAACGGCTGGAACAACGCCGGCACCGGCCACTCGGCCCTGGCTGAACTCAACTACACGCCGGAAAAAGACGGCAAGATCGACATCAGCAAAGCCGTGGAGATCAACGAGTCGTTCCAGGTCACCCGCCAGTTCCTGGCCTGGCAGGTGAAGCAGGGCGTATTGAAGAACCCCCATTCCTTCATCAATACCACGCCGCACATGAGTTTCGTGTGGGGGGACGACAACATCCGCTTCCTGAAAAAGCGCTATGAGGCGCTGCAGGCCAGCCCGTTGTTCAAGCCCATGCAGTATTCCGAAGACCACGAGCAGATTCGCAAGTGGGTGCCGTTGATGATGGAAGGGCGCGATCCCAACCAGAAACTGGCCGTGACCTGGACGCCAATCGGCACCGATGTGAATTTTGGCGAGATCACCCGGCAGTACGTGGGCTATCTGCAGACCCGGCCTAACTTTGACCTCAAGCTGTCGAGCGAGGTGCAGGAAATCACCCGTAACGATGACGGCTCCTGGCACGTCGAGTACAAGAATCTGAAAGATGGCAGCAAGTCGGCTACCGACGCCAAGTTCCTGTTCATTGGTGCTGGCGGTGCGGCGTTGCCACTGCTGCAGAAGTCGGGCATCGACGAAGCCAAGGACTATGCCGGCTTCCCGGTCGGTGGCTCGTTCCTGGTCACCGACAACCCGGCCATCGCCCAGCGCCACATGGCCAAGGCCTACGGCATTGCCGCGACCGGTGCCCCGCCGATGTCGGTGCCGCACCTGGACACCCGGGTGCTCGATGGCAAGCGGATGATTCTGTTCGGGCCGTTCGCCACGTTCTCGACCAAGTTCCTCAAACAGGGCTCGCTGCTCGACCTGCTTGCCAGTACCAGTGTGCACAACGCCTGGCCGATGGTGCGGGTGGGCGTACGCGAGTTTGACCTGGTGCAGTACCTGATCGGCCAGGTGCTGCAATCCGACAATGACCGCTTCGAAGCGCTGCGCACCTACTTCCCCGAGGCGAAGAAGGAAGACTGGCGGCTGTGGCAGGCCGGCCAGCGGGTGCAGATCATCAAGAAAGACGAAGCATTGGGTGGCGTGCTCAAGCTCGGTACCGAGGTGGTGACGTCCAAGGATGGCAGTATCGCCGGCTTGCTGGGGGCTTCGCCGGGTGCCTCGACCGCACCACCCATCATGCTCGATGTGCTGAACAAGGTGTTCAAGGACAAGGTGGCAACGCCACAATGGCAGGCCAAGATCAAGGAGATTATCCCGTCCTATGGCATTCGCCTGAATGACCACCCGGACCAGGTGCAGAAGGAATGGGCATACACCAATGAGGTGCTGCAGCTCAATCCGCCTGTGCCTTAGCCCATGTGAAACGGTAGATGTGGTTGGGCGCTGCGCTCTGGCATTGGCCGTTTTCGGCATCGGCGCCCACCACATACCATTCGGCCCGTGAGGTCTGGCCCAGCTTGCGGGCCTTGCTGGCACTGAAGCAGCGGCCCAGTTCGGTGGCTGGAATCAGGGCGAAAGCGGCAGGGTTCTGGCGTAACCAGTAGGCCGCCGTATCTGCCCTGGATTGGCCGGTGAAGCCGAAATGCACAATCGGTTGTCGGGCAAACAGCCAATGCCCCTCGCGCCAGTTCACCAACACCAGCTCAGCGCCACCGGTGGCGCGTTTCGCCTCGCTCATCAGCGTTTCATGCGGGTTGCGACCCTCCTTTAGCGGCTCGACAAAGCCACGTGCAAACCACAGGGCAAACCACATCAAGGCCACGGCAGTGAACACGCTGCGCCATCCCGGTCGGCGTTGAAACCAGTGTTTGAGTAACCATGGCACCAGTGGTGCGATGGCCAGCACCAGGCCTGGCAGCGCGGGGAAGATATACAGCTTGCGCTTGCCGCTGCTGAGGCTGAAAAACAGCAGCACCAGCGCCACCCAGCCAAGCAACAGCAGAAAGCGCCCATCGCGCTTCTGCAATTGCCGGCGCCAGGCGGGCACCAGCCAGGGCAGGGCGAGGATCAGTGGCAGCCAGTATTTGGGGATGACCTTGACGAAGAAGTACCAGAATGGCTCGCGATGGTCCCAGGCGTTGGCATAGCGGCTTGCGGTCTGGCGTAGCAAAATCTCCTTGAGGTACGCCAGCTCCGCCGCGCCACCGCCATGGGCGATCGACACCAACAGGGGCAGCAGCCACACCGCGCAACCGGCCAGCAACCACAGCAGCCCCAGGCTCCAGCGCCAGCACTGGCCAGGCATGGCGACTACACCGTGCCAGCGCCGGCGCACCGCCCAGGCATAGGGAAGCAACATCAGCGCCGGGACAAAGCCCACACCCTTACTGATAATGCCCAGCCCCATGGCCGCACAGGCCAGGTAGAACCAGCCCCAGGCTGGGCCCAGCAGCAGGTGGCGCACCATGCCGTAAAAGCCCAGTGCCACCCACAGGCACAGGAAACTGTCGATCTGCCCCGTACGCAGGATGCTGTAGCTCTGGTAGGTGGCCAGGAACAGCAACGCGGCGATTACGCCGATACGCCGGTTCCACAGGCGCCGCCCCAGGTCATGCAGCACCCAGGTGATGGTCGCCGCCGACAGCAGGCCCGGCAGGTAGAGGGCTATCCTGGGCGAGCCGGTCAGTTGGCTGAACAGGGCCACGGTCCACATGAACAGCGGCGGCTTGTCGCCGTAGATTTCCGCTGCCCGGTGGGGGATGAACCAGTTGCCGCTCTGAAGCATTTCCAGGGCGACGCCGAGAAAGCGTTCTTCGTCCACATTCATTGGCTGGCGCCAGCCAATACCGGCGCCCACCAACAACACCGCGAGGGCAATCAGGGCCAGGCGTTCGGCCCCAAGTGTCTTGAACCTGCGCAAGGGCTATTCCTTCTGTTCCTGATGGCGGGCGATGAGTTGCAGGTTGCGCAGGTAAACCAAGAAGCCGAAGCTCTGGCCGATGATGAATACCGGGTCCTGGCGGTAAATGGCGTAGGTCAGCAGCAGCGCGCTGCCGAGCATGCTCAGGTACCAGAAACCTACCGGGATGACACTGCGGCGTTTGAACTCGCTGTACAGCCACTGCAGCACGAAGCGCCCGGTGAAAACGGCCTGGCCGGCGAAGCCGATGATCAGCCACAGGGTTTCGCGGGTCATCCTTCGAGCTCCTGGGGGCGCGTGTCCAGACGGGTGCGGCGGATCAGCCACCAGACCCCGAACAGGTCGAGGATGCCGACCAGGGCGCGGTCCAGGTTGCCGTACTTGGACACCCCGGCGTGACGTGGTCGGTGGTTGACCGGGTGCACCAGCATGCGGCCGTTGTGGCGCAGGATAAGTGCCGGGATAAAGCGGTGCATGTGGTCAAAGTAGGGCAGGCGCAGGAAGGCTGCGCGCTCTATCAGTTTCAGCCCGCAGCCGGTGTCGGGCGTGGCGTCTTTGAGCAGGCGGCTGCGCAGGCCGTTGGCGAAGCGCGATGCCCAGCGCTTGCTGGCGCTGTCACGGCGGTTGACCCGGTGCCCGGCCACCAGCTTCACACCACCGCCCAGATCTTGATTGGCGCGTACCAGGGCCAGCATGCCCGGGATGTCTGCCGGGTCGTTCTGGCCGTCGCCATCGAGGGTGGCCAGCCATTGGCCGCGGGCAGCCTGCGCGGCATGCCACAGCGAGGTGCTCTGGCCCAGCGAGCGGTCGTGGCGCAGGATGCGCAGTTGCGTGTAACCCTGGCTTTTCAGGTGTTGCAGCACGCTCAGGGTGCGGTCGCTGCTGCCATCGTCAACCACCAGCACTTCATAGTGTTCTGTCGCCAGCGCGCTGCGAATTTCCATCAGCAGTGACGGCAGGTTGTCGACCTCGTTCCTGGCAGGTATGAGCACCGAGAGGTCAAGTGGATCTGTCATGAGGCTACCTGTGATCGTGTTGTGATTGCGTGGCTCAAACCCGGTAGAAATCCCGGTACCAGCCCACGAAAGCGTTTACGCCGTGTTCCAGCGACGTGCCCGGAGTGAAGTCGATCCAGCGCGCCAGTGAGCCCACATCGGCCCACGTCTCCAGCACGTCACCCGCTTGCAGCGGCAGGTAGTCGCGCTGCGCCTTGATGCCCAAGGCGTCTTCCAGGCATTCGATAAAATGCAGCAGCCGCACGGGTTGGCCACGGCCGATGTTGAACAGCTGGCAGGGCGGTTGCCCTTCGCCAGGCTGTGGTGGCCTCAGGCGCAGGCGCAGGACGCTTTCGACGATGTCGTCGATGTAGGTGAAGTCGCGTCCCATCAGGCCGTTGTTGTAAACCTCGATCGGGCGGCCTTCGAGCATGGCGCGGGTGAATTTGAACAGCGCCATGTCGGGCCGGCCCCAAGGGCCGTACACCGTGAAAAAGCGCAGGCCTGTGGTCGGTAGCCGGTACAGGTGCGCATAGCTGTGCGCCATCAGTTCGTTGGCGCGCTTGCTGGCGGCATAGAGCGACACAGGTTGCTCGACCGGGTCATCGACACTGAACGGCAGCTTGGCATTGGCGCCGTACACCGAACTGCTGGAGGCGTAGATCAGGTGGCGTGGCGGTTGTTGGCGGCAGGCTTCGAGGATATTGAGGAAACCGACCAGGTTGGCCTGGCCGTATACGCCGGGGTTTTCCAGTGAATAGCGCACCCCGGCCTGGGCCGCCAGGTGGATCACTTCACTGAATGCCTGCCCGTTGAACAGCTGCTGCAGGTCGGCAGCATTGGCAAGGTCGAGGGTCTGGAAGCGGAAGTTGGCAAAGCCGAACAGCTGCCGCAGGCGCGCCAGTTTCAGCTCGACGCTGTAGTAGGCATTGAGGTTGTCGATGCCGACCACGTCGATACCCGCCTCGCACAAGCGCTGCGCGACGTGGTAGCCGATAAAGCCGGCGACGCCGGTGATCAGTACGGGCATGCTGGCTGCACCTGGCCACGGCCGATGCCGTAGTACGTCAGGCCAGCGGTGGCCATGTGTTCGGGCTCGAACAGGTTACGCCCGTCGAACACCACCCGGTCGGCCAGCAACTGCGGCACCTTGTCCAGGTTGAGCACGCGGTAGTCTTGCCATTCGGTAACGATGACCAACGCGTCGGCACCCTCTAGTGCATCGTCCTTGCAGGGCACCAGTTGCAGGTCGGCACGCGGGCCGTAGTGCCGCTGGATCTCCTCCATCGCTTGCGGGTCGTGGGCCTGCACCCTTGCGCCAGCGGCCCACAATGCTTCCAGCAGGACCCGGCTGGAAGCCTCGCGGATGTCGTTGGTGTTGGGTTTGAACGACAACCCCCACAAGGCGAATACCTTGCCCTGCAGGCCACCGGGATAATGCCGCTGGATCTTGCTGAACAGCCGGCCCTTTTGATGTTCGTTGACCGACTCTACCGCGCGCAGCAACTGGGGTTCGAACCCTTCAGCCTCGGCGCTGCGGCGCAGGGCTTGCAGGTCCTTGGGGAAGCACGAGCCGCCGAAGCCGCAACCGGCGTAGATGAAGTCGTAGCCGATGCGCGGGTCGGAGCCAATGCCACGGCGCACCATCTCGATGTCGGCCCCCAGGTGCTCGGCCAGGTTGGCGATTTCGTTGATGAACGAGATCTTGGTCGCCAGCATGCAGTTGGCCGCGTACTTGGTCAGTTCGGCGCTGCGCGCATCCATGATCATCAGTTTTTCGCGGTTACGGCTGAACGGCAGGTACAGCTCGCGCAGCAGCTCTACCTCAGCCGGTTCTGCACCGCCGATGATGATGCGCTCCGGGCGCATGCAGTCGTCCACGGCAGAGCCTTCCTTGAGAAATTCCGGGTTGCTGATGACCTGGAATCGACCGGGTTCGGCGCCGGCCTGGGCAATACGCGACTTGATGCGGTGCACGGTGCCGACCGGTGCGGTGGATTTGTTGACGATCACCTTGGGGCCATCGGCATGTTCAAGGATTCTGTCGACCACGGCAAACACGTGCTTCAGGTCGGCGCTGCCATCCGCTTGTGGCGGGGTGCCGACTGCGATGAATTGCAACCTGGCGTATTGGGCTGCTTTCCCGGCATCGGTGGTAAAGCGCAAGCGACCGCAGGCCAGGTTTTTCTCCAGCATTGGCGCAAGGCCCGGTTCGAAGATCGGGCAATGGCCTTCATTGAGGATGGCAACCCGTTCGGCGTCGACGTCCATGCACAACACGGAGTGCCCCACCTGCGCCAGGCACACTGCCTGGGTGAGGCCGACATACCCGGTACCGAAAACCGTGACCTTCATTGTTCAGCTCCTTGATAAGAAAGCTGAAAAAAAATGTCACATCGTTGTTTAGGAATTGTTACCTGATGGACGAATTCAACGGCTATGTAGCCTGGATCGCGTTTCATCCGGGCAGAAGATCTAAACTTACCAACAGCTCGCGGTAACGCGCTGTACCACGAGCCCAAACCCTTGAACCGACCACCGCCTCCCCGGAGCGGATGTCCCTCGCTGGCGATGGCCTTCTTGCAGAGGAGGGCAGGTCATGGACGAGGCAAGGCTTCATGATTTCATGGGCAAGCTGGTGGGCGACATGGGCGCCGCAGCGACGCTGGCAAATGTAATCTTGGGTGACGAGCTGGGCCTGTACCGGGCGATGGCCGACAGCCAGCCGACCACGCCCGAGGCGCTGGCGGCCAGGACCGGCTGTCACCCTCGGCTGGTGCGCGAATGGCTGAACGCCCAGGCGGCATCGGGCTACATGACGCACGACAAGGGCCTTTTTGTGTTGCCCGAAGAGCAGGCCATGGCCTTGGCGCTGGAGGATTCCCCGGCTTACATGGCGGGTGGCGCTGCAGTGATCGCGGCATTGTTCCATGACAAGGACAAGCTGGTCGCGGCCATGCGCGGCGATGGCGGGCTGGCCTGGGGCGACCACCATCCGTGCATGTTCAGTGGTACCGAACGGTTCTTCCGGCCAGGTTATCGAACGTTCCTGGTGGCTGAATGGCTACCGGCGCTGGAGGGGGTGGTGGCTAAACTGCATGCGGGCGCCAAGGTGGCGGATGTGGGGTGTGGGCACGGCGCCTCCACGCTGGTCATGGCCCAGGCATTTCCGGCGTCGACTTTTGTGGGTTATGACTACCACGGTCCCTCTATTACCACCGCCAATGAACGTGCGCGCGAAGCGGGGCTGGCGGAGCGGGTGAGTTTCCAGCAGGCAAGTGCCAAGGATTACCCGGGGCATGACCATGACCTGGTGTGCTTCTTCGATTGCCTGCACGACATGGGCGACCCGGTGGGGGCGGCCAGGCACGCCTACCGTGCATTGAGGCCTGACGGTACGGTGATGCTGGTAGAGCCTTATGCCGAGGATTCGCTGGACGGCAACCTGAACCCGGTCGGGCGGTTGTTCTATGCCGCGTCGACGTTCATCTGCACGCCGAATTCGTTGTCGCAGGAAGTGGGCCTGGGGCTGGGCGCGCAGGCTGGGGAGGCGCGGTTGCGGGCGGTGTTCGAAGAGGCGGGGTTCAGCCGGTTCCGGCGGGCGACGCAGACGCCGTTCAACCTGATTCTGGAGGCCCGAAAGTAGGGTGTAATCCTGTGCTGGCCTCTTCGCGGGCACGCCCGCTCCCACAGGATCATCACAGGCCTGAAACTGACGCATTACTTGTGGGAGCGGGCGAGCCCGCGAAGAGGCCTGGCCTGTAAAAGCAGAAGGGGCACCATGTGGCGCCCCTTCTGTTTGCTGCTTAGGCTTCAGCGTCCCAAGGACGATCGCCTTTTTCATCTTTCACGCGGGTCGGCAGGCCCATCACGTCCAGCGCCTTGAGGAACGGCTCGGCTGGCAGCTCCTCGACGTTGACCATGCGCTTGGCATCCCACTCGCCACGGGCTACCAGCAGGGCGGCAGCCACTGGCGGTACGCCGGCAGTGTAGGAAATACCCTGGCTGTCGGTTTCGGCGTAGGCCTCTTCGTGGTCAGCCACGTTGTAGATGAACACTTCGCGCGGCTGGCCATCCTTGGTGCCTTTGACCAGGTCACCGATGCAGGTCTTGCCGGTGTAGCCTGGGGCCAGCGAGGCTGGATCCGGCAGCACAGCCTTGACCACTTTCAGCGGTACCACTTCCAGGCCTTCGGCGGTTTTCACCGGTTGCTCGCTGAGCAGGCCCAGGTTTTTCAGCACGGTGAACACGTTGATGTAGTGTTCGCCGAAGCTCATCCAGAAGCGCACGTTCGGCACGTTGAGGTTCTTCGAAATCGAGTGAACTTCATCGTGACCGGTCAGGTACAGGTTTTGCGAACCTACCACCGGCAGGTCGTCGGTACGCTTGACCTCGAACATGGTATTGCTGGTCCACTGGCTGTTCTGCCAGCTCCACACTTGCCCGGTGAACTCGCGGAAGTTGATTTCCGGGTCGAAGTTGGTGGCAAAGTACTTGCCATGCGAACCGGCATTGACGTCGAGAATGTCGATCGAATCAATGCTGTCGAAGTATTGCTGCTGCGCCAGCTTGGCGTAGCTGTTCACCACACCCGGGTCGAAACCGACACCAAGAATGGCAGTGATGTTCTTTTGTTGGCACTCTTCGAGGTGTTTCCACTCGTAGTTGCCGTACCACGGCGGGGTTTCGCAGATCTTGCCCGGCTCTTCGTGGATGGCGGTGTCCAGGTAGGCGACACCGGTATCGATGCAGGCGCGCAGCACCGACATGTTGAGGAAGGCGGACCCCACGTTGATCACGATCTGCGATTCGGTTTCGCGGATCAGTGCCTTGGTTGCCTCGACATCGAGGGCGTTGAGCGAGAAGGCCTGGATGTCGGCGGGTACCTTGAGGCTACCCTTGGCCTTGACGCTGTCGATGATGGCCTGGCATTTGGAGATGTTCCGTGACGCGATAGCGATACGACCCAGTTCGTCGTTATGCTGCGCGCACTTGTGGGCCACCACCTTGGCGACACCTCCTGCACCAATGATAAGAACGTTCTTCTTCAATTTACCCTTTGCTCCTTACTTGAGTAGCCAGTCTTACGACAGGCTGGAAACGTAGTCTTCGAAACCGAACTCGCGGACGACTTCGACGCTGCCGTCGAGCTGCTTGACCACGATGGAAGGCATTTTCAGACCGTTGAACCAGTTTTTCTTGACCATGGTGTAACCCGCTGTGTCGACGAACGACAGGCGATCACCAATGGCCAACGGACGATCGAATTGGTACTCGCCGAAAATGTCACCGGCCAGGCACGACTTGCCGCAGACCATGTAGGTGTGCTCGCCGTCATTCGGGGCCATCTTGGCATTGAGGCGATAGATCAGCAGGTCGAGCAGGTGCGCTTCGATGGAGCTGTCGACCACGGCCAGGTGCTTGCCGTTGTACAGGGTGTCGAGCACGGTCACTTCCAGCGAGGCGCTGTTGGTGATGGCCGCTTCGCCCGGCTCCAGGTATACCTGCACGCCGTATTTCTCCGAGAAGGCCTTGAGGCGCGCGCAGAAGGCGTCTACCGCATAGTCTTCACCGGTGAAGTGGATGCCGCCACCCAGGCTGACCCACTCGACCTTGTGCAGCAGGTGGCCGAAGCGCTCTTCGATGTGCGTGAGCATCTTGTCGAACAGGCCGAAGTCGCCGTTCTCGCAGTTGTTGTGGAACATGAAGCCGGAGATCTGCTCGATCACCTGTTCGATCTTGGCCGGGTCCCATTCGCCCAGGCGGCTGAACGGGCGGGCCGGGTCGGCCAGCAGGTAGTCGGAGCTGCTGACTTGCGGGTTGACGCGCAGCCCGCGTACCTTGCCTTCGGACTGTTCGGCAAAGCGCTGCAACTGGCCGATCGAGTTGAAGATGATCTTGTCGCAGTTCTCCAGCATTTCCTCGACCTCATCGTCGGCCCAGGCCACGCTGTAGGCGTGGGTTTCGCCGGCGAACTTCTGGCGGCCGAGCTTGAGCTCGAAGAGGGAGGACGAGGTGGTGCCGTCCATGTACTGCTGCATCAGGTCGAACACCGACCAGGTGGCGAAGCACTTGAGGGCAAGCAGCGCCTTGGCACCGGAGTGTTCACGCACGTAGGCGATCTTCTCCATGTTGCTGAGCAGCTTGGTTTTGTCGATGAGGTAATACGGCGTCTTGATCATTTAAAGGCCCCCGGCCAGGCCGGCCAAAAAAAGGACACGCATTGTGCCTTCACTTGCCGCAGACCGAAAGGGTGCGATACGCATTTCGTCAGGGTTGACGCCGTTGCGAGGGCATTTTTCCGGTTGCAGTGGGCTTAGTAGATCAGGTGTATGTGACTATCGTAATCACCACCCACAGGTATTGCCGCGCATTCAAGGGCGCTGCAATACCTGTGGGGGCCGGTTTTTGCGCGAATGGGCCGCCAAGCGGCCCCGGTGAAACTCAGCCCAGGGCTGGGGTGCGTGGCGGGATCATGCGGCGCGAGCCGGTCGCCTCGAAGGCTGCACCAAAGCTCAACAGCGCATTGTCGCTATACGCGCGCCCGGCAAAGGTCAGCCCCACCGGCATGCCGATGTCGGCCATCACGCCCATCGGTACGGTGACGGTTGGCACCCCCAGGTGACGGATCGCCAGGTTGCCGTTGGCCACCCAGATACCGTTGCTCCAGGCGATGTCGGCCGAGGACGGGTTGACATCGGCGTCGGCCGGGCCTACATCGGCAACGGTCGGGAACAGCACCGCGTCCAGGCCCAGGTTGTCCATCCAGTCTTCCAGGTCCAGCTTGCGGGTCTTTTCCAGGCCACGCAGGCCGTCTGGCAGGGTCTCGATCTGGTCCCAGGTCTTCAGACCACGCTTGGCCATGTTGACGTATTCGTCCATGCCGGCAGCCAGGTCGTCCTCACGGTTGGGCAGGGTGCCCGGGTCGTGCGGGAAGATCTGTGGGCCGTCAACATCGGCCAGGCGGTTGAGCTTGGGGTCACCGTTGGCGCGCAGGAAGTCGTCGAAGCCCCAGCCCGACAGTTCCCACAGTTCGTCGTGCAGGAATTCCTTGCTGACGATGCCACGGTTGTAGACAGTCGGTGCGCCCGGGCGGTCGCCCTCGCAGTTGGACACCAGCGGGAAGTCCACTTCCAGCACTTCGGCACCGGCCGCTTCCAAGGCCTGGCGCGCCTGCTGCCACAAGTCGATCACCGTGGCGCGGGTGTTGATGCGCTGGCCGGTCGGGCCGCCGATGCCCGGCTTCTCGGAGGTGCCAGCTTCGGCATCCGCATTGATGTACATGCGTGGCACACCAAAGCGCTTGCCTTTGAGGGCACCGGCATCCACGGCCAGGTCCAGGTAAGACGCAGGGCGCACCGTCGACGCTGCCGGAATCGGCACCCAAGGCTGCAAGCGCCACAGGTCGCCGCGCTTGTCAGCGTCATCGGCTACCACCACATCGAGGATTTCCAGCAAGTCGGCCATGGTGCGGGCGTAAGGCACCACCACGTCCATGGTCGGGGTCAGCGGCCAGTTGCCACGCACCGAAATCACCCCGCGCGATGGGGTATAGGCGCACAAACCGTTGTTGGACGCCGGGCCACGGCCGCTGGACCAGGTTTCTTCAGCCAGGCCGAAGGCGCTGAAGCTGGCGGCGGTGGCGGTGCCGGCACCGTTGGACGAGCCCGAGGCGAATGGCGCGGTCAGGTAGTTGGCGTTGTACGGGCTTTCGGCGCGGCCATACACGCCGCGCTGCATACCACCGTTGGCCATGGGCGGCATGTTGGTCTTGCCCAGGCACACGGCGCCGGCGGCGCGCAGGCGCTCGATGGTGAAGGCGTCGCGCTGGGCGACCAGGTCCTTGAAGGCAGGGCTGCCGGAAGCAGCGGTCAAGCCTTTGACCAGGTAGCTGTCCTTGGCGGTGTAGGGGATGCCGTCCAGCGGGCTCAGCACCTGGCCCTGTGCGCGGCGGGCGTCGGAGGCCTCGGCTTCTTTCAGCGCCTCAGGGTTGCGCACCACCACGGCGTTCAGGGCCGTGGCGGTGTCGGCGCCATCGTAGGCGTCGATACGCGCCAGGTAGGCCTTGACCAGCTCGACCGCCGTCGTGCGGCCCGACTCGAGCGCGTCGCGCAGCTCGGCAATGGAAACCTCGGTTACCTCGATCATGCGTTCACCAAAAAAATGTGCAGGTGGGGGCTAATGCGAGGAGTGTACAAGAAGGGCTTGACGGACGCAGGTTTGCGCGGGGGCAAATGGTTTTATGCAGGCGGGCATTGTTGGGGTCGCGTAGCGAGCCCGGCTAGCCCTCAATCCAGGTCCGCCGCGCAATGCCGCTCGGGCACCTGGCTGTCTTCATCTCCCCAGGTCCGGTTCACCCGGGTACCGCGCTGCACCGCCGGGCGCTGGGCAATTTCCTCGGCCCAGCGCTGCACGTTGGGGTATTCGTCAACCGCCAGGAACTCCGCCGCGCCATACAGGTTGCCGCGCACCAACTGGCCATACCATGGCCACACGGCGATATCGGCAATGCTGTATTCGTCGCCGCCCAGGTAGCGGCTTTCGGCCAGGCGGCGGTCGAGTACATCCAGCTGGCGCTTGGCTTCCATGGTGAAGCGGTTGATGGCGTACTCGTACTTCTCTGGTGCATACACGTAGAAATGGCCAAAGCCACCCCCCAGGTAAGGCGCTGCGCCCATCTGCCAGAACAGCCAGTTCAGGCTTTCGGTGCGTGCAGCCGGCGATTTCGGCAGCAGGGCACCGAACTTGTCCGCCAGATACAGCAAGATCGACCCCGATTCGAACACCCGTACAGGTGGCTCGACGCTTCGGTCGAGCAGGGCAGGGATCTTCGAGTTGGGGTTTACCTGGACGAAGCCACTGGAGAACTGGTCGCCCTCGCCGATGCGGATCAGCCAGGCATCGTACTCGGCACCGCGATGGCCCAGAGCAAGCAGCTCTTCAAGGGCAACGGTGACCTTTACGCCATTGGGCGTGGCCAGGGAATACAGCTGCAGCGGGTGTTTGCCCTGCGGCAGGTCCTTGTCGTGCGTCGGGCCTGCAACCGGGCGGTTGATGCTGGCGAACTGGCCGCCGGATGCTGCGTCGTTGCGCCAGACCTTAGGTGGCACATAGGCGGGCTTGCTCATGCATGAATCTCCTTCAATGGCGCGAAACGGTCACGTAAAGACGTGGACCTGCATCTATGCCACGGGTTCGACGCCATGCGCAAATGCATAGGGCGCGCACGCCACATGCATGACGACGGTTTCATCCAGTTTTCATGCGGTTCCGGCCAGGCCGGCTCTATGCTGGGCTATCACTTCGCCCTGCAAGGAACCGCCGGCCGATGACCCTTCCACGCTGCATGTTGGCACTGGCGCTGCTCGGCGGCCTGCTGGCCCACGCCGAGGCTGCGCCATGGGTGGCCGGCCTGCACCACATGACACTGGCCGACCCGGTCGATAACCGGCCGATGCAAGCACTGGCTTTTTACCCGGCCGTTGGTTCAACCCATCGCAGCCGTATAGACGGCTACCCGGTCGAGGTGGCTGAAGAGGCACCCGTTGCCATGGGCCAGTTCCCGTTACTGGTGTTGTCCCACGGCAACACCGGCAGCCCGTTGGCCTTGCATTACCTGGCCACGTCCCTGGCGCGCCAGGGGTTCGTGGTGGTAGCGGTCGTGCACCCGGGGGACAACGCCCGCGACCACAGTCGCCTGGGTACCTTGAGCAATCTTTATGGCCGGCCGCTGCAAGTCAGCGCTGCCATCGGTGCTGCCCGTGACGATGCATTGCTCGGGCCTTACCTGAATGATGGCAAGGTCGGTGTGATCGGCTATTCGGCCGGCGGCGAAACCGCGTTGATATTGTCTGGTGCGCGCCCCGACCTGGACCGCCTGCGCCAGTACTGCCTGGAACGCCCGAACGACGCCGACGCCTGCAAAACCCACGGGATTCTGATTGCCGACCGCAGCGAGCTGGCGCCGCAGGCAGACCAGCGGGTGGGGGCGGTGATGCTGATGGCCCCGTTAAGCTTGCTGTTCGGGCGCCATGCCCTGGCCGGGGTGCAGGTACCCGCCCTGATCTATAGCGGAGACAGCGATCAACTGGTGGCCGTGGACCGCAACGCCGAAGCATTGGCCCGCAAACTGCCGGTTACACCGGATTACCGCCTGCTGGCCGGCGCTGGGCACTTTGTGTTCATGGCCCATTGCGACGTCGAGCAATACACGCGAATGCCCGTACTGTGCAAAGATGCCGAGGGCGTGGATCGCCGCCATATTCATCATTCGCTGGAGCGCGAAACGGCGGCGTTCTTCAGCCAGGCACTGGGTGCACCGCAACCGGGCGAGCGGTCAGCCGAAGCGGGCGCGCCGCGACAGCAACAGCGTTAGGCCCACCCCGGCCAAAGCCAGCAGGGCCGCCACGCAGAAGATCGAGGCATAGCCGAAGTGCACGGCCACTGCGCCCATTACAGGCCCGGCGATGGCCAGGGCCATGTCAAAGAACACCGCATAGGCGCCTAGCCCCGCGCCACGGCTGCTGCTGGGGACCTGCTTGATTGCCTCGACGCCCAGCGCCGGGTACACCAACGACAGCCCGAAACCGGTAAGCCCTGCGCCGACCAGCGCCCAGGCCGGGGAAGGTGCCAGCCATAGCAAGCTCAGGCCAAGCACTTCGGTGGCCATGCAGGCGACCGCCACGTTGTAGCCACCAAAGCGGTTGACCGCATTGACGAACAACAGCCGCGAAATGATGAAGCACACACCAAACGCACTCAGGCACCAGGCAGCGCCGGCCCAGCCGCGCTCCAGGTAGTACAGGGTGACGAAGGTGGTCAGGGTGCCATAGCCGATCGAGGCGAGGGTCAGGCCCAGGCCACACGGGGCGACACGGCCGAACGCGGACCAGAAGGGCAGGCGCTCACCGCGCACCACCACCACGTCAGGACGTTTGCGCAGCACCAGCAGGGCAGCCACGGCCAGCACCAGCAAGGCGGGCCCCAGTACGCTGAAGTCCAGCCCGTCCACGGCCAGTACGCCCAAGGGGGCGCCTATCGCGATAGCACCATACGAGGCAATCCCGTTCCACGAGATCACCCTGGCGGTGTGTTCGGGGCCGACCTGGCTGATGCCCCAGCTCAATGTGGCTACACCAATCAACCCCTGGGCGATGCCCAGCAGCAAACGGCCTGCGAGCAGCAACGCAAGGCTCAGCAGCGGCAGCGTCAGGGTCCAGGCCGACAGCAGGGTCAACACCCCGCAGCCGGCAATCCCCAGCAGGCCGAAGCGGATGGCCTGCTTGCCCCCAAGCGTATCGGCAACGCGCCCGGCAAACGGGCGGCTGAGCAAGGTGGCCAGGTATTGCAGGCCAATGGTCACCCCGGCGATCACCGCGCCAAAACCCAGCTGGTCATGCACATAGCTGGGCAGTACCGCAATCGGCAGGCCGATGCAGAGGAAGGCAATGAAGGTGTAGAAAACGATCGACAGGATCTGCAGGGTGATGTGCAGGGTATTGCGGGTGGGGGCGGGTTGTTGCGCGGTCATGGGCTCTTTCGCGGGCGGGCGGTTGGGCGTGGTTCCATGATGGCTGTTACAGGAAGGAAATGAAAGCAGGCTAACGAATTATTCGTCGGGGAATGCCAGCCTGAGGGACTGGCGGTGGATGCTTCGCGGGCTCGCCCGCTCCCACAGCTACTGCACAGTACTCAAGGCCTGCGCAGTACCTGTGGGAGCGGGCATGCCCGCGAAGAGGCCGGCTCAGCCATATAGATGGCCATGCCGCCCCATCAATCAGACCAGCACACCCTGGCTACGCAGGTAGTCGTCATAGGTACCGCTGAAGTCCACTACGCCATCGGCCGACAGCTCGATGATGCGCGTGGCCAGCGACGATACGAACTCGCGGTCGTGGCTGACGAACAGCAGGGTGCCTGGGTAGTTTTCCAGCGCCAGGTTCAGCGCTTCGATCGATTCCATGTCCAGGTGGTTGGTCGGCTCGTCCATCACCAGTACGTTCGGCTTCTGCAGGATCAGCTTGCCGAACAGCATACGGCCTTGCTCACCACCGGAAATCACCTTCACCGACTTGAGAATCTCGTCGTTGGAGAACAGCATGCGCCCCAGGGTGCCGCGGATCACCTGCTCGCCAGAGGTCCACTGGCCCATCCAGTCGAAAAGGGTCATGTCGTCTTCGAAGTCGTGGGCGTGGTCCTGGGCGTAGTAGCCCACTTCAGCGCTGTCGGTCCACTTGACCGAACCAGCATCCGGGGTCATCTCGCCGACCAGGGTGCGCAGCAGCGTGGTCTTGCCAATACCGTTGGGGCCGATGATGGCAACGCGCTCGCCCGCTTCGACGGTGATGTCGAAGTTCTTGAACAACACCTTGTCGTCGAAGGCTTTGGCCATTTTTTCGACGACCACGGCCTGGCGGTGCAGTTTCTTGGTCTGTTCGAAACGAATGAACGGGCTGACACGGCTGGACGGCTTGACCTCGGCCAGCTGGATCTTGTCGATCTGCTTGGCGCGCGAAGTCGCCTGCTTGGCCTTCGAGGCGTTGGCCGAGAAGCGGCTGACGAAGGTCTGCAGCTCGGCGATCTGGGCTTTCTTCTTGGCGTTGTCCGACAGCAGTTGCTCACGCGACTGGGTGGCTGCGGTCATGTACTCGTCATAGTTGCCCGGGAACAGGCGCAGTTCGCCGTAATCCAGGTCAGCCATGTGGGTGCAGACGCTGTTGAGGAAGTGTCGGTCGTGGGAAATGATGATCATGGTGCTGTTACGCGCCGTGAGGATCGTTTCCAGCCAGCGGATGGTGTTGATGTCCAGGTGGTTGGTCGGTTCGTCGAGCAGCAGCACGTCCGGGTCCGAGAACAGCGCCTGGGCCAGCAGTACACGCAGCTTCCAGCCCGGTGCCACTTCGCTCATCGGGCCGAAGTGTTGCTCCAGTGGAATACCCAGGCCCAGCAGCAGTTCACCGGCGCGGGATTCGGCGGTGTAGCCGTCCATTTCGGCGAATTCGGTTTCCAGTTCGGCGACGGCCATACCGTCTTCCTCGGTCATTTCCGGCAGCGAGTAGATGCGGTCGCGCTCGGCCTTGACCTTCCACAGTTGACCGTGGCCCATGATCACCGTATCGATCACGGTGAATTCCTCGTAGGCGAACTGGTCCTGGCGCAGTTTGCCCAGACGGGTGTTCGGCTCGAGCATGACCTGGCCCCCGGATGGCTCCAGGTCACCGCCGAGGATCTTCATGAAGGTCGACTTGCCGCAACCGTTGGCGCCGATCAGGCCGTAGCGGTTGCCGTTGTTGAATTTGACGGAAACGTTTTCGAACAGCGGCTTGGAGCCGAACTGCATGGTGATGTTAGCTGTGGAGATCAAGTGCTTGTCCTGCGGGGGTTCCAGAGGTGTATTTAGGCCTTCGTGTCAGTTTTGGGCCAATTTTGGGCCAATTCGACTCGGGGCGGCAGCTTCTCCAGCTCCCTCCAGTCCGAGGAGGAGCTGATCCATTTCGCGTAGGTAGAAAGCAACATCTCAACGCTGTGGCCAAGCTGGTTCGCTATGAACGCAGGGTTCATCCCAGACATTAGGCACATGGTTGCGTAGGTGTGGCGGGTGTCGTACTGACGGCGTTCACGGATGTTCAGCGCCTTGAGCGCTGATTTGAAGTGGCGGATTGTAACACTTGGCTCGTTGATCCACAGCCCACCTTTGCTCGGTTGGAACACAAAAGGGCTTACTGGGTGGGCCGATTTGGATGCCATGCGTCGAAGTGTCGCCATCCGCTGGGCCTGATTGATGGCGTTCAGCGCGCGCTCGTTGAGCAACACCACCCGGTGATACTTGGTCTTCGTGCGCTCCTCAGGCGCCCGATTGACGATGATCCGGCGAATCGTTGCTGATCGCTGATCCAGGTCGACATCCTCCCACTTCAGGCCCATGGCTTCGCCAGGCCGGACCCCGGTGAAGAAGCAAAACTCGAAGAACGCAGCGTAGATCTGGCAGTATTTCTGAAGAGTCGCGTAGAGGTGCGAGATAATCGTCTCTGCCTCCGACCTGGTGTAAGGGTCCACAACTTTTTTGACAACCCTAGGTTTGTCCAGTGATGCGGTGGGGTTCTTGGTGATCAAACCGTCGAAAACCGCTGTTTTGAACACGCTCGCCAGCTTGATGATTGCATTGCGCTTGACCCCGACCGACGTCCATTGAATCTGCGAGATAACTCCACGAAGCATGGTCGGCGTGATCATGTCGATCCGGCGTAAGCCGAGGTAGGGCATCCAATAGATGTTGAAGACGCTCTTGTAGTTGTCCCGGGTGCCCTGAACAATGTCTCGACTATCCAGCCACATCTGTGTGTAGGCACCCAGGCTGGGAATAGCGTCAGCAGCTTGCCGCGCCGCCTCCGAGCCCGGGAAGAGCTCGGCGTACTTCTCGTCATCAAGCAAGTTGTGCCGAATGAGGTTGACTACTTGATCACGTAAACGGCTGGCAGCTTTGATCCCCTGCGCTGTCGGGGGATGTGCGACGGTTTCCCCGCGACGCTCACCGTTCCAAGTGAAACGGATTCGGAGCGAGTCTCCTCGGATTTCAATTCCAAGGGGCAGACCCACAGGCTTTCGAGCCATTCCTCATATCTCCATCTGCTGTACATGATGTTGCGGCCGTGTCTATTCCAGACGCCCTCAGGGATCTTCCCGCGCTGGCGCCTGGTTTGAAGCGCGCGCAGCGTAATACCCAGCAGTTCGGCCATCTTCTCTTCCGTCACCTTGTCCATTTCCTGGGCAACGGCTTGTTCTTGCCCGGCATTTTCGTCGCCCGGCTTTTTCCTTTTTGAGTGCATAGGGTCTCCGCGCCGCCGGTGGCGGCAGGTTGGTGGTCAGGCCGGAATCTTTTCGAGCACCGCGTCAGCCACCTTGATAGCGGCTTGGGCGTCGTTGACGTAGGCAGAGTCGAAGCCACCGGCGTAGTGGATAACGCGCTGGCAGGCGTCCAGCGCTTTGCGCATCAGGCGCAGCGCCTGCACCAGTTCTTCCTGTAGAGCGCCTTCGGCGCGGCCGATATCCCAGAACTCTTGGCCCCAGTGACCTTCCGGCGGAGGGTTGCTGTTCTGCTTGCCCATGGTCAGTGAGCCGATGATTACGTCACAGAGCAGGCGCTTGTAGACGTTCTCGCCATCAAGGCCCAGGCCGCCGCGCCGCCGCAGGGTGCTCACGACCTCGTCAACGTTCAGGCCGCTGTCTTTGAGCACGATGTCGAGCTCGGGCTTGTCTTGGGTGTAGATGACCAAAGCCAGCTTGGCGCCTGGCCAGAGGTCAGCCGCGATACGCTCCAGGCAGTCGTTCGCGGTGTGGTGGAATCGTTCTGTTGCGGACATAGGGAATCCTCGCCTGCGCCTGTCGGCGGGCTCATGTGGTTTAATCGGGGTTCAAGAGGAGGAACGATATGGCCAAGGAAACTAGAAAGCCGTGGGGCTATGCAGCAGTCACCCTGATACCAACCGGTATCGGGTTCGCTTTCAGTGGGCTGATGACAGAACAGCCTGCATTCATCTACAGCGGCCTTGGCATGGCCATACCGGGTGTTCTGCTTGCCGCGACGCACTTCTGGTCGTCACGCCGGCGGGCTTGAGTTGTAGGGGGAGGGGTTAAGCAGGAATGTTCAGATCTGCAGCAACGATGCCGTGATCAACTGGAGGCGGAATCGCGTACCCGCAGGTCACCTCCAGAGCAGCCTTTTCGGTTCGGTAGCTGAGCACCACAATGGTCGGTGGTTCAGCATCGGTTTTGACGATCACGCTCCAGTATCCGAACTTTCGATGTGCCGGAGTGATTACCGCAGCGACATGGCGATCGTCGTTCATCGCGGCGCCTTCCATACCAAGTAGGCCATGTACATCAGGGGCAGGATCATTGGCATAGCTCCTTGGGAACCTGGACGGTATCGCCGAGCATCAACGCAACTACCACCCCGCAGGCCGCTATGGTTTCAGTGGTCCCGCCCATGAGCACGTCCTTATCATCGATCGTTCTCCACGCTGCCCAACAGTCCGAGCCGTGCTGAGGGGCGTGGAGGCTAATGTTGTGCTTGCGTATCAGGCCGCCGGCCAGAGCCCAGTTCTCGTGGGGGTCATAGCGCACATCGCGGATGGTGACCTCGCCGGTGTAGCGCACGAACACCCGCCATGGGTTGCCGTAAATTGGTGGTGCGAGCAGTACGTCCAGGCCTTCCGCTTTGCCGACGGCCCAGGCCAACTGTTCGCCGACTAGGTCAGCTGTCTTCACTTCTATTAGGTCAGTCATGGCTGCTCACCCGGCGGTGATGGGAGAGGCTGCCAGTGAGTAACCTGGCTATCCCAGAATTCGAAACGGCCCTTCTTCCCGGCGCGCTTATTCCAAACAGCGCAATCCGAGATCCGCCCCATGCTGTGATGATTGATCGCCACGATCACCGCAAATCCATCAAGTTCGTCAGCGGGCTGTTTGTCGCTGTATTTAATCCATTCGCTCACAGCTGATACCTCTCATCAATCCAGCGCCCAGGCGCCAGAGCGGGTGTAGGTTCGGGTTGGGTTTCGTGCGGGGAGAGCTGGCGCTGGTTGCCGGCTTGCGGGTTGATCACTGGCGCGCATTTCGTTTGCGGCTCGGGGTCAGCTCCAGCGCCGGTGACGAAGACCAGCAGGCAGAACAGGAAGGCAACTGCGATGATCTCGTCCAAGTCGAAAAGGCCGCCCGTTGCTTTACGGACTGGATCGTTGGCGCCGATCATGAATGCACCTCGGCGTTGTAGCGCTTGTAGTCCTCGCCGAACTCCCAGCAGTAGGTCGCCGGCCATGCACCACGGGTACCCTGCGGCACGATGTTGTACATGCAGTCGTAGGTGCCGTGGCCCGGGGTTGTCTTGATCCAGACATGCTCAGGACCACCCAAGCACCAGCCAGGGTGATCCGCAACGGCAGCCTTCATGAACTCTTCCAGGTTGTGGTGACCCTTGCTCATGCAGATGTAGGTGTCTTCGCCGACGCTACGTACATCAAGCGGATAGGTTTTGGATGCCATCGTGCTGCACCTTTTCAAAGTGGAAGACGACCTCAACCCCGGTCTCGGCGATCAAGCCGTAGGCCTTGGCCAGGCGGTAGATGGGGTGGTACTGGTTGAGGCTGTTTACGTGGCCGGCCAGCCAGCTGCGCCAGTCCTCCAGCTGCATGCGAGACTTGCTCAGGTTGCAGGGCACGCAGGCGGGCATCATGTTGGCCAGGTTGTGGTTCTGCATCTGCTCGGCCATCCGGTCATCAGGCAGTCGAATCACAGGGGAGAAGTGGTCGGCGTGCCAGCGATCGCCCAGGTCGTTGCCGCAGTACGCGCAGCGGCCGCCGTACTTCATGCGGACCTGCTCGCGCTCAGCTTTCTTCAGGCGCACGGATGCTCCTTGGCCGCCATATCGCGGCAGTGAATAGAGGGGAGAGGGTTTACAGCTTGGGAGTACGGATGTTCTCTTTACGCCCCGGGCAGAGCGAAGGCGCCTCTGAACTCTTGCTCCAGGTCTCGGACCTCGCGCTCAAGATCAAGGAGGTCGACGCTATCTTCTCGTTGGCCGCGACCAAGCAATGAATCGCCGTAGTGGCCAATGGCGGTGGCCGCTCGATCCAGCAGGTCTTGGATATCATTCGCCCGCACTGCTTTAAGGGGTGCACCTTGTTTGCCTGGCGCCTCCGGCTCTGCGCTGAGGGATATGGCTTTGATCCGGGTAACGAGATCGGCAGGCAAATCGAAATCGACGCCCGACCAGTGGCGCTTCTCGATGTCAGTCAGCAGCGCATCCCGCTCGGCCAGCTGGGCCCGCAAGCTGTCGCGCTCTTCCTCGAGCAGGATGATTTCGTAGCCACTGTGGCGGCACAGCTCCAGTTCACTGGCCGCCGTCGGATCAACATCGAAGTGCTGTCGCAGCTCGTCCTCTTTCCAATGGCTACCCCATTCGCCTGTGCACCCGATTTGATGGCTCCCGATGAAGTCATCCAGACCAGTCTCGGCCTCTAGCGCGATGATCATTTCAACCACCTCGGTACGACCCTGGGCGCGAGCAGCCAGCAGCTCCTGCTTCAGCCGATCAACCTCGACGGTATCGAACATAGGCCCGAACGGTGTGATGGTCTTGCCAGTTGTCGCCGCATCCCTCTCTGCCTCTTCTTTGGTCCACCAGATGGCAGTACCAACCATCCAGGCTATAGGCTCGGGGTGGGGCTGCGGGGTGGAAATGGCCTTGAGCTGTCGCAGGAAATTGGCAGCATCGCTCATGAAGCCAAGCGCGCTATCGCCTGCATAAGCCTCTTCAAGCGATTCGATGGTTGCTTGCACGCTTACCATCTCGGTGTTGCTGGATCGGTTTTCTGTGGGCATGGGGATACCTCGCGGCTATAGTTTGCGCTCTGGGGAAGGGGATCAATGGAATGCGGTTCTTGCAGAACTATTTGAAATACAGGCGTGCGCTCCGGGCGCAGGCGAAGGCAGAGAGAGAACTCGAGAAGATCTATCCGCCGAACTTGTCTTCTGATTTTGATAGCGGAGAGTTCGCAGACTACATTCGGCGAGAGGATCAGCTCTATGAATGGAAGAAGCTCATCCAGACAGACTATTTCCGGAACAAAGCGATCAATTTGAACGTGCCTATGCCGGATCAGGAAGATAAGGAAATGTACGGTACCGTCGATTGGGATGATGATCCCAAGCAGCCCAAGTATCTGACTGACAAAGGGCTTAGGGTCATCCGTGATGCAATCAGAGAGGAGCAGAGGCAGCGCCGTGAGCCAGTCAATTACTGGTTTGCAATAGTGGTTGGGGTGATTGGCTCGATAGCCGGGCTGATCTCTGCTTTCAAGTGATCAGTCCCCGCAGAAGCAGTCGATGTCTTCAGCCAGGTAGTCGAAATCGAAATCCGTCTGCTTGGCGCGCTGGTCCGCTGACCAAGCCAACACTCGGTAGTTGGGCCGGTCCTGCCGGAACACCTGACCGAACCGCTCTTCGGTGCCAGACCACCAGATCACCCTGGGAGGGGTCTTCCTGGATGGTCCTGATCAGTTTGACCGGGTCTGTACGAATGCAAGGATTGCTGCTAGTGCGTGATGGCAATATGATTCCTGCTTTTGCGCTCAGAGGTGACTGGTGAGTAAGTACATGCCCCTGGCCGATTTTCTTCGGTCCCAGACTGTTAACTCCGTTGAACTGACCTTCGCGCAAATTGATGAGCTAGTGGGCGGTCTGCCACCGGTCGCGAGAAATCACAACGCTTGGTGGGCAAATTCCAGGACTGATGATTCACACACCTGGGCGCATCTTTGGATCGAAGCTGGTTGGGAGCGCAAGTCCCTTGACTTGAGTGCAGAGGTTGTAGTTTTTGAACGGCACTCACGCGAGCAAGAGATTTCAGGCTTCTGGTGGGTCAATCATAAGCAGACTTACCAAGCCGAACTTGAAGGGGGCTACATCTGGTCACCCACAAAAAATAAAAATGGCGCTCGAAACCAGACATACATCAACCTGACGCTGGTTAGAGCCGGCGACGTTGTCATTTCCTACGCTGGAGGGCAGATCCGGGCTATCGGCGTTGCGACTTCTGTTTATACCGAACAGACGAAGCCGGAAGCCTTTGGTCAAGCCGGCCAGAATTGGTCTGATACGGGATGGTTAGTTCCTATCGAGTGGACCGTACTGGACAAGGCTGTTTTGCCTAAGGATCACATTACTGCTATTTCAAGTCTCTTGCCTGCGAAAAACTCCCCTTTGCAAGCTAATGGCAACGGTAACCAGGGATGTTACCTCGCTAGTATCTCGCCCGAGCTAGGCTCCTTCATTCTCCGCCTATCTAATAGTGCTGGGAGCGCGATTATCGAGCGGGTTCATGAACTGGAAGACCAGGTAAGAGCGGACGAAGCTGAGCGTGAAATCCAGCTAAATCAGGAACTGGCTGCTACTGAGCGCGAACAGTTGGTCCGCTCGCGTGTCGGCCAGGGAACATTCCGCCTTCAGGTACTGGACCGTGAGAAGTCGTGCCGTCTGACTGGGGTTTCCGATAAGCGATTCCTGATCGCTAGCCACATCAAACCTTGGAAGGATTGCTCGAACCTTGAGCGTTTGGACGGTAACAATGGACTCATGTTGGCGCCACATGTGGATAAGCTGTTTGACCGAGGCTGGATAACGTTCTTGGATGATGGGGAATTGCTGGTTGCCGATCCTGCGAAGGAGGTTGTGTCAGCATGGGGATTGGCGTCTGGCATGAATGTTGGGGACTTCACAGTAGAGCAGCGAGGCTACCTGAGTTACCACCGGTCTGAGGTCTATAAGGGCAAGCTCCAGTGAGATGCACAGGTCGTCGTGCGCGATGCGTTGTGCTCCGGGTGGTATGACTTCTTTCCGCGAGCTTTCGCGTGCGATGCCTGTAGGATGTCGAGCGGGGGCACATGCTCCCAGCGAGTTAGGTGTAGGTCCTGGCAAGCGGGCTGTGTAGGGGAGACGGCTACCGGCCAGTGGTTTGCTGCCCAGAGAACATGGACGCCTGCGGTGCTCCATCCGCCGAGGCCGGCGAACAGGTCGATTGCCGTGGACATGGGGATACCTTGACCTCATGGATTTCTAGATAGACTGGCCCCCGCATATCTACTGATCAGGTGAGGGCTATGGATGTGAATCGACAAGCAGCATTTCGGAAACAGGCATGGCTGGACTATTGTGGGGTTACCGCTTTGCTGCTTATCGCGCTAGCGGTACCTGCACTGTCTTTTCTAGAAGCGGCTCGGCCATCAGGTGAGTCGCTGGGAGTATGGTTTCAGCGTAGTGGCGCTATCACGACCGTGTTTTCAATGTTCGCCGCAGCCACCAACAAGGTTTTGGTCGATAGGCTGCATGTACCAGGTACTTGGGGCGATGATGATGGGCTCGCCGTTCTGGAGGGGTTCAAAGTACGTCTCGCTGTAGCCAACAAGTTGTCTTTTGGACTGATCGTGATTGGCACCGTGGTTTGGGGCTACGGCGATGTGATCATCAATCGTTTAATTGCAGGCTAACCGGCCTAGCCATGCGGCACATGTGCGAATTTCAGGCCTTGGCGATGATGTCGGCCTCTGCGATCTCGCAGAAGAACGAGCAGGATGGGATCTTCTCGTTGCGGCGCACCGGGCCATCGCCGAGGTCGCGCAGGGAGAAACGCACGTTGGTGGTGCGGTTGCGGAACAGGTAGGAGCCTGGGCCCAGTTCGTCCTGGATCGCGCACAGCGCTTCGAAATCTTCAGGAAAATCCTCACGAATGGCCCGAAAGTACCCTTCGCCACCCTTCACGCAGCCTTTGCAATTGGCGTTGTCGTAGCCCATCCGGTACATCAGCGGCAGCTCGATGCCGGCGCGCAGCAGAATTGCCTTGCAGTCGTCCTTGCCGAGGCCTCGATCAATCAGCGGGGCGATCACTGGGCGGTCTGGATTGCGCTCCCGGAAGTCATCCAGGCGATCTGCCTCCTCGGCGGTGTAACCGAACACCATCACGTCGCCTGGCTGCTTCCAAGTGTCGAGCAATCGCCGTTTGAGGATCTTGGTGCAGGGTGCGCCGGTTCGGCCCTTCATGTAGCGCTCGCGGCGGAACACCTCGTGAGCGTCGGCACCGTACTTCTCGTCCCGCAGGACGGTGATCGGCTGGTTGAACCATGCTTCGCAGTCCAGGGCGAACCGGCGGTTGTCCTCATGCTCATTGGCGAGGAAAGCGTTGATGATCTGCACATCGTGCGTTGTGCCGTACTCGGCGAGGGCCAGCTTCGTGGCCACCGCCGAAGCGGCGCCGCAACTGAACTGGCAGACGATTCGATTGGGCATGATGGCTCCTGGCCTGTATCATCGCTGGCGGATGAAGTGAGGTCGTCAAATGGCTGAAGAGTATTCAAAAATGCTACTTAGTATGGATGGCGCATCAGCTCTGATGGCTCAGATTTTTGGAGTGGTTGGGCTGTTTTGGATGCTTATATTCAGTCTTGTGTGCCGAGATACTGTCTCGTCAACCAAGCTGATTGGAAGCGCCTTGGTATTAGGTATGGCTTTCGCTGCTAATCACGTTGTGACTTATGGTTTGTCTATATTTATAGTGGCCACTCTGGTCACTGAGTTGCATTTTCTTGAAAAAATAGCCGCATTGTTCTGGAATAGAGACAAGTATTGGGAGCACCTTCAAAAGCAGAGTCCCGAAGCTATCGTCCAAAAAGCTGAAGCTGAAGCTTTGGAGATGCAAAGCGAGTCCTCCTCGGCTGGAAATGAACCCTCAAAAGACGATGTTAACCCAAGATCTTCTTCCAGAGAGAATGCTGAGCCCCGTGGGTATACTGACTTCAGCACTGCCAGAGATAAAACCGTCGAACAGTTGCTGAAAGCTGAAGATCGGGTACTTCAAAATCTTGTGGATTCAGGAGGTTATTTTGAAGGCGGAGAGCTGCTAAGAAGATATGCGATTCGCTACGCGGATAAGTTCGCTCAGTTTGACGGAATCATTAAGTTTGCCGACGTCCATTATGTCGTCGAGGTTAAGCATGGTGCAGCAGTGCGTAGTGCCAATAACGCGATTGCTAAAACTAAAGAACTTGCAATGATTTACAAAAAGATTACTCTTCGTCAAGGTTTGGAGGTTGGCGTCAGGCCAGTTGTGATCTTCCCTAATACGATATCAAAGGATGGGGTTGATACAGCTTCGGCAACGTTATTCGTATTTGATCCACAGGACTATCGGGTGACGAAGTGGAGTATTCATAAATGATGCATCGTGGATGTGCTGCTTTGTCCAGCAACCTTGCACAGACGCCGCCCTCGCCGGGCAGGCGTTATCGTTGAATAGGGGAAGGCAGTGGGCCGCGTGAGCTATAGTGCGGCTCAAAAAAGGAGGCGTTATGTATTGGTTGCTAGCGGCCGTTCCGGTCTTTATTTATTGGGTTTTTCAGAATGACAGGTCGCACAACCGCACCATTCGTGAGTGCTACGAGTTAAGAGAGGAGTTGAAAGAGCTCCGGCAGCGGGTGGCTTCACTCGAAATCGATCTGGAGCGTGTCCAGTCAGGTAGGTAGTCTTGATCGTCTTCTGCTCCATCGTGGAGGGCGCTGGCGGGAAGCGCCGGGGTGGCGTACGTCGTTAAATTGGGCTAATGGTGAGGTGACCGGTATGGAGCCGGAAGCGGGGACTCTCAGTGGCAAAAAAACCAAGACTTACCAGGGCTGAGCGGCATCAAAAGAAGCATCAGTTTGACGATCTCGCTGCTCTTCTTGAGGCAACTCCGGTTGAGTACCGGGCGAAGCTCTACGAGAAGATAGAGCGAGAACGAGTAGCTGTAGCTATGGAAAAGTCAGGGAAGAAGCGCCGCGGCGGCTGGCCGTTTGTTCCCGGAAGCTTTGAGGGTGGCTCTCGCTAGTAATGAAATACCCCAGGCGGACAGCGCCGGAGGGTCAGGCGGCTTTGACCCGCCCTGCTGGGCGACGATTGCTTTGGCCGCATGGTTGATCAGGTAAAGGCGGTTGATCAGGCTGTCGCGCGGCTTGTCGATGGTGATCTCCCAGTAGTCGCAGCCCAGGCCAAGCACTTCGTGGTGCTCGCCCATGAACATGCGGGCTTGCTCGACGTAGCTGATGTCGTCGGCCTCGTTCAGGCGGTCATTCAGCGAGTCCCAGAATTCGCGGCCATCACCGCCATATTCAATGGCTGCGAGATGCTCTTTAACTACCTTCCGGAGCTCGTCCCAGCGGCTGGCCTCGTGGCGCCCACCGTCGTTGCGCATCCACTCGGGAAGGGCGCTGTACTGATCCTCGTCGATTTGCTCGCAGACCTGGTTGCATACGCCAGTCACCAGTGCCGCGCGGAAGGCTTGCTCATCAAATTCACGCTCGCGACAGTGCTCTTCGAGCTTCGAATGGATGTAGTAGCCGATGTCGTCACCGGCCAGGAACTCGATGCCGTAGGACAGTCCGACGTTGAAGGTCAGGCCGTCGATATCACCGATCGTGGCGATACCGAAGCGGGTGATCAGGATGTCGAAAGCGTAGCTGGTGATTCGCGGTGCCTTGCAGCGCCAGGCCTTCAACTGGTCAGTGTCAGCCAGCACGGTGTATTCGTGGTCCTTCAGGCACTCGGCGGCGCGGTCGCGGCGTTTGGCCTTTTCGGCTTTTCGCTGGGCGATCCATTCTTGGTGGCGTTGTTCGTCGTTCATGACTTTTCCCTGAGCATGCGCCGCCCTCCGTGGCCGGATGCGGCATGGTGGCAATTTGGTTTTTGTTAGTGTCTGATACGCGCCTGAAAAAATTCAGCAGGTGCGGAAATGAAAGAAGAACTGGTCGTGCCAGCTGTTGCTGCGCTAGTCGTAGGTCTGATCGCTGGGATAGTGTCACTGGTCGTTTCTATTCTGGCGAAGGACCAAAAGACCTCGGAATTTAGACAGGCCTGGATTGATGGACTGCGAAACGATGTATCTCAGCTCGTGGCTCACTTTGGCGTCATGAAAACTGTTGCAGGAATTGTGAGGGAGCGAACTCAGGCAGAAATTGATGACTACCTGATCAACAAGCAAGAGCAGTTTCTTGAGATTGAGATGCTCGTGTCTCGCATCCGGCTACGGTTGAATCCGGAAGAACACGTAGAAATGCTTCGATTGCTGGAAGATCTTGAAACCATTCGTGATAGCGAAATCAGCCCGCGGGCAGAGAATATTTCAGTCCAGGCTCAGGACATTCTCAAAACTGAGTGGGAGCGGGTAAAGCGAGGGGAACCGTCCTTCGTCTGGCTTAAGCGCGTCTCAAAATGGGGCGTTTTGTCAACGTTGTCCGCGGGCGCGGGTGTATGCGCCGCGATAGTCTATGAACACTTTGGTCTACCCGGAATAACCGGGTGACAGTACCTAGTCACCAGGATCCTGCTGAATCATCAGCATGCTCTTACAATAGAACGCCAGCGCCACAGATCAGAATCATGCGATCTGTAGCGCTGAGCCTGGCTATTTGGCGTCAAAGGTGCCCAGGGACAGTTTCGCGGCGGTGCCGACTTTGGAGTCGAGAACGGCCTTGAACTCCTGCGCAATGGCCTCGCGCTGGGCTTCCTCGCCGATCCAGCGCAGTTTCAGCACCGGTTGCGCGCCGCCGGTGATAACTGACAGGCGCAGGCGGATTACTTGCTCGCCCAGGCCTTCGAACGGTATGACTTTGAAATCCAGCCAAGCCGGCAGGGTTTCTTTGCTGCTTGCCTCGATCTGGTCCATGGTGCTGCGGCTGGCGCGGGTTTCACCTACGGCGTGGTCGCTCTCGGACGATGCCTTCACGGTTATGGTGCGAACTGCGGCGATCGCTTTGGCGATGCTCATGGTCTGGCCATTCTCATCGGTGGCCGACAGGTGCTGGTTCCAGTCTTCGATCCAGTCGCTCATGGCCTTCTGCACCAGGCTTTGACCGCACACTGCCTGAACGGCGGCGAATGCAGCAGAAGCCTTCAGGCGCAGCACGGCGCGGTCATCGGCATGGCCTGGTTCTTCGGCGGTACCGATGTTGAACACCACGATGCAGCTCATGTTGTCCTGATCGATGAAGCCGCGCGCTGCTGGCGCCGACCGCTCGACAACGTAGGCGCTGTAGTCAGCCAGCGAGTGGGTGGCGTAGGTACCACGGAAGCGGTTGCGGCCGGCCTGGTAGCGTTCCAAGTCAACCACGTTGAAGTTCTGCGGGACAACGGCAACCTCGCCGAGGGCCGGCAGCTTGATGCCTGCTGCAGCGACGGCGTTTTCTTGGATCAGTTCGAGAGCTTCTTTGCTGAGGGACATGCGCTTTTCCTTGTAGGTGCAGTGAGTTACGAGCGTGGGTGTACAGGTGCTTCGTCACGGGTGAAGAGCTGGTCGTGTTTTTCGGGGAACAGAGAGATGTTGCCGCCGGTACCGACGTACATCGGCGTGTCGAGGCTGGTGTTCTCGCTGCGGGTGCCGCGCTTGGTAGGCACCTTGTAGTCGAGCTTGTGCTTGATCTTCACCTGGTGGGAGTCGCCGATCTGGCTGAAGTCCAAGGTGATGGTGATCTTTCCGGCCTTGCCGTGATCGACAACACCCGCAGCTACCTCGGAGAGGGCGTGGCCAATCTGGCTGGCGAAGGCGCCGCCATTGAGCTCCTGCAGGAACTCGGTGGTGTCAGTGGGCTTGGACATTGCTGCGTCTCCTGGTGAACGATGCCGCTGGGCGGCAGATTGATGTGTTGCTGGCGCCGGCCGTGCCGGGCGCGTGCGGTGGTGCGGTTCATGCTGCTTTCTGCTGATTCCAGGCCCCGACAGCGGCAAAGATCTTTGCAGCCTCTGCTTCGTCGAGCGTTGTGTCGGTGGGTATGGCGATCCAGCCGGCCGCGACCAAGTGGTTAGGGTTGGCCGTGGCCCGCAGGTCGGTGTAGGTAGTCTCGATTAAGTCGGTCAGATGGTCGGCCCGGTAGTTGCCTTGTGGCGCGACCTCAATCGACTTGTGGTACCTCTCGCCGAGCTCTGTCCGGCACATCACGCTCAAGTAGATGGTCCATCGGTGCGGGATGTCGCACACGGCATCAACCACCTGGCGCACGCAGATTTGCTTGAGGTTTTTCCAGTTCATCAACACCTGCTGGCCGCTGGGGTCAATGTTCACGACGGCCGCGTGGTTGGCCGAGACCAAAGCCCGGCAGGTCCGCTCTAGCCGTGAGCGCATGTTGTGTGGCTTGCGCTTGCTCATTGCATGCCGCCTTGCTTGCTCGCTGCTCCTGCCTCCATAGCGTCCACGAACCGAATTGCAGTCTCGTAGGTGAAGGCGAAGCCCTGCTTGGCGCCTGTAGCGATTTCGATCACATCCCAAACTCTGTCCTTGCCCGACGCCTGATAGCGCGGGGCGCCTTTGCCAATCTTCGCAAAGGCCTCGTTGCGGGCCTCTTGGGTTCGCGCCAAGAGCGCCTTGAGCATGTCCACCTTCTCTTGGAAGGCCGGGTGCATTGTTGTCTGCATGGGTGATCCTCGGGTGGGTCAGGCGTGGTATTCGAAGGCTTCGGCCTTTCGAACGATTCGAACTTGGGCGGTGCGGCGCTCTGGCGCGCGGCGGTCGCGGCGCATGGGGTCGCTGTCGTTGATCACCGCATGCATGGCAATGAGAGCGGCGAGGGCGATGCAGAGCGGGCTGATGATCTGCTGACGCATGGCCTTGGTGACCGCCTCGATACGGCGGCCAGCTTCCAGCTTGAACAGAGCGGCCTCGATGCGGTTGGCCACGGTGCCCGGGCTGACCGCCATCTCGCGGGCGATTTCTTTAGTGGTGAGGCCTTGGGCCACCCACAGCAATGCTTCCAGCTCACGGGGAGCCAGCGCCCTGCCGAGCTGGCCAATCCATGAGCCGCAAGTGATCGTGTCCATGAGCTGTTATCTCGGTTTGGCGCCGTCCAGGGCTTCGCGCAGTTGCAGGACAAGCGCAGTGGGAATGGTAAGGGTGCGGCTGTCCTCATCGATCGAGTCCAGTGATGCAATTAAATTGCGTGACGCGGTGTGCACTGCTTCAAGCCTTGGCTTCGGTATCGAAGGCCCTTTCATCGAACCAACAGTCACTCGCTTCTTGCCGCTTGCCTGGGCTTTCTCAAGTTCGGCTCCCAGTACCTTGCCTGCACCGTCTCCGTGCTCCCGGACGACTTGCGCAGCTGTCGTAGCTGAAACGTGGCCGGCAGCTACCAGGTTCTGCACATCAGTGTTTGCGTTGCCGACAGTGAGCACCTGCTCGACGTGCTGCCGTGTCTTGCCGACTTTGGTGGCTATCTGCTCCACCGGCCAGCCGAAAGCCCGGAGGCGCTTGTAGCCTTGAGCCAGCTCCAAGGGGGAGAGCTTTTCGTTTTCCTGGCTGGTGATGATGCGTGCCACTCGATCGGCATCGCTGCCTTCGAACGCGATCACGGGCACCCAGGCTTCCAGTACCTGTGGCCTATCTTTGTTGGGCGTCCGTGGCAGACGGCCCTTGGCATCAAGCTTCAACAGCGCCCGGCGCCTGCGGTGGCCATCAACCAGCCAAACACCACCTTCGGCCCGTGGGCGAACTTCCAGCGGAGGGATTTGACCGCCTGCTGCGATGAACTCTGCGAGAGCATTGATGCTCGCTTCGAGTGCATCGCCTTCGGTGCGGAGGTTGAAACCTGGCTCCTCGTGCAGATCCTCCAGTTGAACCTTCATGGCATCGGCGCGCCGCACCTCGCCATCCTTGATCATTTGCTTGAACGACTTCGCCATTTGAGTTCACTTCCGTTGGGCTGCATTGGTCGTGACGCTCGCTGCCGTGTACCTCCCGGACCAAGGGGAGGGCGAACGTCACGACCAATGCAGTCGATAAGGTTGATGGTGGTGAGGCGTAAGTGGCGTAAGGCGCACGATGTTGAGCTTTACGGAATTGGTGCCCCGGCCTCGCTACTGGCGACAGGCCGGGGATGCTGCATCATCGGTGATTCGTTGTTTCGGGTGGGCTACCGGGTTCTCCGGCCGATGCGCGGTGACATCGACGCCACAACTTACCGCTGCCTGTCATGGTTACGGGTGCAGCCTTCAGGCTTCCTGCACCTCACGGGTGAATCGCTACCTACTTCATGGCGAGGGTTCTCCTCTGGCCGTGGTTAAGGGTTTGCCACCAAGATCCGAGGTCGATACGGCGTCGCTTAGGGAGGCTCCTGCCTATGAGCGTGCTAGCTACCTTTCCCACCTGGTGGGGTAACGCGTCGAGTTGTGTAAAGAGCGGTGGCCGGTGAGGGCCTCGGCAGTCCCCTGGTGAGTGACTGCGTGTTGATGTAAATATCACGCATCGTGTTTTTTATGTCAACACAATATGTGATTTATTTTGCCTGAGGGTGTGTTGAGGACTTTCCCTACGAGGCGGGTTCACGTTTCACGAGGCGTGATGTATGCTCATTGCAATAGCTGGATGGATATACAGTAAAGGAGATGTCTTATGTCCAAGCAGAAGAAGACGGCACCACAAGGACGCCAAGAGATGACCGGGGTAGAGCGGCTTGGGCTGCGGGTTTCGTCGATGATCAATCATCCCATTGCACAGTCTCAGCGCTGGGTGACGATCCATCGCCTGGACACGGATGGAGCCATGGAGTGGGAGGAGGTGATGGGGCTGCTGGCCGAGACGCCAGAGCTGGATCTGAGTTTCAACGACGACGAGAGCGTGACCGTTCGGTGGGAGCCGCAGAGCGCCGAAGATCGTGACGATCTGGTCGTGGAGCGTGATTGGGAGAAGGTGGAGGAAGAGGCGCCTTTCTGACTGCGCAGGGCAGGGTGAGCGGGAGGAGCTATAAATGATAATGATTTGTATTATCTTATATTGTAGAATCCCTCCCTCCACGGAGGAGCAGCTCAATGAACAGTACCCAAACCCGCTCAGCAGCATTCATCGCATGGCTTTCGCGGCACATGCGCAGACCCGTTCTCGATGAGGCAGCTTACGATCGAGCATTGCTTGAGGCGGCGAACTTGGAGCATCGGCGGCAGGTCTCGCATGTCGAATGGGTCGAGATGGTGCGCACAGCGAACAGGGCCTTGATCCAATGGTCCGTGTAGGGAGCAGGCAAAAAAAGCCCGCTTCGGGGCGGGCTTCATGCTAGCAAGATGACCTGTTAGTACTGCGACTCGATGAGCTTGCACTCGCGTACGCCGGCCTGCCCCTCCTTGCTGTCGACGATCGTCATACCGCTACGCCCGACCGCAAATCCCATTTTGATTTGCTGGTGGATGAAAACGTTCTGCCCTGGTCGGGTCTCCACCTTCAGAATGTCCGTATTCTCTCCGTCGGCAGTGATGATGTGCTTCCCTGGGGGAACCTCTTTGTACAGATAGCTGTACGCGACTGTTTTTCCCAGCTCCCTGCCATTGAGCAAGACCGGCATTTTGATGGCCGCGCCGAAGTACTCATTCCGGTAGATGTAAATGCCCGACATGTCTGGGGAGGGCGAAAACTTCTTGGCCGCTCCATCGTCATTGGTGTTGGCCATTGGTACAGAAGCGCAGCCTACCAGTGAAAGGCAGAGGAGTGCAGTGGCAGCGAGTGATCGCATCAGCGTGATCCGTTTGGTGTGGGTGGTCACGCATGATATCAAAATGCCCTCTAGCGTCACGCTTGCTGCCCATCGCGCAGCCAAAGAAAAGCCCGCACTGCTATGCGGGCTAACGTAGGGAAGCGGATGAGCTTTCACTGTGAATAGTAGGGCGTGAAAAAAGCGTGAAGGCGTAAAAAGCCCGTCGAGGCTGGCCCTTACATCATTGTGGCTGGAGGGCAGGGTGAACTACCGCCAGCACCGACGAGCTTATGATCTCTCCGGCCTCGATGACTGCGAACTGTTGCACCTTAATGGGGCGTGAGTCTCGCATCGAGTCGAACAGCACTTTCACATCCTGGGGAGCGAATGTTGAAAGATCCACCTTTCCAGGAAAGCTGTATTCGGAGTCAGTCATCTTAAGAGTGAGCGAAAGACTTGTTTTACTACGTTTGATCATCTCGATGTAAAGGGTGTCAGTGCGCGGCTCTCGAACCCTGTCCGGTGCCTCGTTATCACGGACCATCTGAAGATCCTGGGCGTCATAATGCTCTCCCTGGATCTCCATACCTGTAGCGTCCGGAGCGCCTTTGGCGATTGCGCGATAGCCTTCAACAGCGTGCGATCGCACACGAACTCCTTGGTCCGGAAGGTCTTTGTCAATAAGCGCTTTCGCGAGAATCTCAGAGAGCTTGGCGTGCTGAGCTTTATCAACCGTATCAGCTTCGATCTGATGAGTTCGAGTCGCTAACGCCGTCCACTCCTTGAACGTCAGAACCCCTGCGATTGAAAGCACAATCACTATCACGATAGAGGCTGTCTGGGCCCCCGTCAGCTTATTCATCGGAAGAACACTGAATAGCTTGTTGAGAATTTCATCCAGCGCCCCCTTTCCTTCGGTGCAGCCTTTCGATATGGAAAAGACAAGATCTAGCTCTGCTTTCTCCAGATTCGTCAGTCTCCCCTTTGATGGAGAACCATACCGGACGTCCGCATAAGCCCTCAAGATCTGATCGTGGAATTCGACAAAGCCTTCCATCAGACGAGGGGTCATGGTTCCGTGATAGCGCTCTCCTTCGATAGCCACATGAAAAATCGGCCAGCCTTTGAATCGAGGCGCTGAACATTCGCCCCGTGCAATTTTCTCAATTGCCAATATGAAGGATTCTGGGCCATCGACCAAAACGCTATCTTTCATCAACCGCATTCCTTGCAAGTATTCTATGTCGTGCTCGGGTCTTTTATCTGGAGGGACTGCCGATGCCTATGGCTGACGTCTACCTCTCTCAATACTTCCCGGCTTCACCTCTTCCTCGCACCCCGCCAACCGATCCACCCAAGTCTGCATCACCTGGCAGATCCTGATCACTGTCTGGGCGTCATACTCGTTTCCGGCTTGGCTAGACCTATGAGCCTCATCAGATAACCCCGTACCAGTGGCTCAGCACCATCAGCTCCAGGACCACTACGAACACGCATAGCAAGATGAAGCCGGGACTGAAGACCCGCTTTCGATTGGAGCCTCCGCCCAGGCAAGAAAGGTCAGCGCCGTCGGATGCAGCAACGAGGAGCCCTAGAAGGGCATAGATCCACGCCTTACTCCAGAAACCACGCTCTCGCCACTCAGTCATTCGATTCCGTCCGCACTTTCAATCCGTTGTCTTGCTTCGCCTCTGACCCCGGTAACCAGAGGGCTGTCCTGGCAAAAGACCTGGCTAGACCAGGTGGGCATTCCATACCAGGAGCACCCTGGCCTGGATGTAGGTCTCATCAACCCGGATGTCTTCAGGCGGATGATTCGTGTTGTCCGAGATCATCTTGAAATGATCGCGACCCTTCTTCTGCAGGCGCTTGATGTACTGATGGCCCTGATGGGAGAAGTAGTAGATCCCGTCGCCCACGAACTCACGGATGCTGATGTCAACGACCAGCGGGTCGCGGCTCTTGATGGTTGGCGCCATGGACTGACCGACACCCGTTATGAGCTTCAGATGGAAATGCTCTTTGAACTCCACCCCCATCTCTCGCAGGTGAGTAGGGCTGACGCGAATGTCCTGCAGCATTTCAGGGAAGTCGTGAGCTACTTCACCATCGCCCATTGCTCCGCGCACGTCGTAGTGAGCAATCCACACCTCATCGCCCACGAGGCCTGGGCGAACGAAGTCAGCCGCGACGACATTGCTGGCGCTCGGCTCCTCAGCCGCAGCAAGGAGGCGCTGACGGGCCTCTTCCGGAATGCCTTTGCCGCTCTTTGCGAGCATCTGCCTGACAAGATCAGTCGTACTCCGGGCTGGCGCCGAAACCTCGGTCACTGCCGCAGAGCTCAGGAGTAGCTCGGATTGGTCGACTCCAAGGGCAGCTGCCATAGCGGCAATATCCGCCAGCGTTGGCTCTCGCGTACCGGCTTCATAGTTTCCGACGCGTGACTGCGATTTCCAGCCGCAAGCATCTGCCAGCTGGGCCTGGGACATTCCCGTCGCTTTTCTCAAGCGCTTAATGCGCTGGCTCAGTGATTCATTCATGCGCGGGATTTCATCACGAAATGAAATACACGGCTTTCACTTATTGTGATTGATATTAACACGATGCGTGTTTATCCTGAGTGCTAGTCATTGAGGAACCCCGAATGAACAACGTTCGCAAGATCCGGGTAGCTGCGGGGATTAGCCAAGCCCGGCTATGCCGGGAGCTCCGCTGGAACCAATCGCGTCTGGCCAACTACGAGGCCGGGCGACGGTGTGTCGGCCTGGATGCGGCCCGGAAGATTGTCGCTGCGCTGAACGGGCTTGGCGCCGAGTGCAGCCTTGACGATGTCTTCCCGCCAACGGCTCGCGACCCAGAAGCAGCCTGACATTTGAATCATTACTGATCTGGCACTGAGCCAGTAGATGACCGAAACACCTGCTGATCCATCCAGTACCTGAATCGCAGGCATAAAAAAACCGGGTGGCAGCCCGGCTTCTTCAACAGCATCAAATCGAGGTCGATTATGCACTCTGCAATGGATGCAAGCAACACCGCGCCCGTAGCCATTTTGCACCAGAAAGCTTTCCACAAATCCGCCGCCCTCAACGCAGCGCGAATGATCCGACACCAGTACGCGCCTGCGTCTAAGCATGCATTTCGTGCCGAGTGCGTGGAGCACCTGCGCGCGTCCCTGTGCGAGACCCAGCCATGAGCACGATCATCATGACGGCTTGTTGGCCACTCCAGGGTATGAGTCCGGCCCAGAAGTCCGTGCTGATATCCCTTGCCGACAACTCAAACGACGACGGCGTCTGCTGGCCTTCGGTGGCTCGTATCGTAGAGCGCACCTGCCTGTCCGAGCGTGCCGTACGCAACGCCTTGCGCTGGTTGGAGCAGTCTGGAGTGTTGTCTGCTCACCATCGAACAGGCCGTTCCACCTGGTACACCGTGAGCCCATCCAGCTACGACCCCGGCACCACGTGCCCCCCGGCAGCAGATGCCGGGGAACCCCGGCAGGAAATGCCCCCCACCCCGGCACCAGATGCCCCTCACCCCGGCACCACGTGCCCCCAGAACCGTAAAGGAACCATCAAGGAACCGTCAGGAGATACCGCGAGCATGCGCGAGGCGTTGAATTCGGTGCCAGTCGATCAAATCGTCGGCCTGTTCAACGAACTGCTGCCAACTCTGCCGAGCGTGGTTCTGATCAACAAAGACCGCTCAGCAAAGATAAAGGCACGCTGGGCGGAAAGCCCTGTCCACCAAGACCTTGAGTTCTGGCGTGATTTCTTCACCACTGTTGCCGGCAGCGATTTCCTGATGGGCAAGATCGATGGCAGGAATGGTGCCAAACCCTTCCGGGCAACGTTCGATTGGCTGATTGCCCCTTCCAACTTCGTGAAGGTGGTCGAGGGCAATTACCATGCGTGAGCCCTACAACCTCGAGGCTGAGCACAGCCTGCTCGGCGCCATGCTCCTCCGCCCGGAACTGATCGACGTTCTCTCCGACGACCTATCGGCGGAGTCGTTCTACTTCGCCGACAATGCCGATGTCTTCCGAGGGATCATGTCGGTGCGCTCCGCCGGTCGCTCCGTGGACTTCCTGACTGTGGCCGATCACCTGGGCACGTTGTCCTCAGGTGATAGCGCACTGGCGTATTGCGCCGAGATCGCCAAGAACACCCCTAGCGTTGCCAACGCAAGCGAGTATGCCCGGATCGTTAGGGAGCGCGCCGTGGAGCGGGCCCTGTATGACCTGAGTGACCGAACGCTGGAGATCGCCCAGAGTGGCGGCGACATCCAAGACAAGATCGCCGCCGTGCAGGCAGCCGCCATGGCGATCGACACTGGCACTGATGGTGATGAGATCGTCAAGGCTGGTGATCTGATGGCCGAGCAACTGGAGGTCTGGCAGGAGCGGCATGACCGCCTGTCACGCGGTGAAACGTTGATTGGCCTATCCACCGGCTTGGTTGACCTCGACGAGAAACTGGGTGGCCTGCAGCCGGAGCAGTTGATCGTTGTGGCCGGCAGGCCTGCTATGGGCAAAACCACGCTCGCCATGGGTTTTGTGCTGGACGCTGCGGTCCGTCAGAAGAAGTCAGCCTTGGTCGTCAGTCTGGAAATGAGCAGGGCCCAGCTCATTGATCGAGCCACTGCGGCAGAAGGGAAGATTCCGCTCAACCTCATCAAAAACGGTTCTGCCTGCCAGTCCCACGGGGCGGAACTGTGCGCGGCAGTTGGCAAGATCCAGCACGCAAACCTGTTCATCGCAGACCGCGCCGGCGCCACGGTCGGCCGCATTCGCTCGATGGCCCGCCGGCACAAAATGCGCTATGGGCTCGACATCCTGATGATCGATTACCTTCAGCTGATGGAAGGCGAGGGTGGCAATCGCACTGAAGAGGTCAGCGGCATAAGTCGCGGATGCAAGTTGCTTGCACGCGAGCTCGGCATTCCGGTTGTGCTGCTTAGCCAGCTTTCTCGCAAGTGCGAGGAGCGCCCAAACAAGCGCCCGGTGCCCTCTGATCTTCGTGAGTCGGGCGCAATTGAGCAGGACGCAGACGTGATCCTGTTCGTCTACCGCGATGAGGTTTACCACGAAGACAGCGAGCTCAAAGGCATCGCCGAAATCATCGTGGGGAAAGGTCGAGACATTGAGGCCGGAACCGTACGTGCGGCGTTCTTGGGGCAGTTCAACCGTTTCGAAAATCTCTCTGCGAGCTGGCAGCCTCCCGCCAAAGCGCCTGCGCCCGAGCGATCCCTGAGATCTCGCTATGCCCAACGAGGAGCCGCTGCATGACTGATCCAATGCACCTACCGCCCAAGCTTCCCGAGTATCGCTGGGCACGGTATTGCCGCAGTGACCTGCTGGATCTTGCCCACGAGCCAGCCCAACCGATGGCGCTGTATCGCGACGAGCAGGCAGCTCGTAGTCATGGCCAGTGCATGTGGCCGAACACCTTCCGCGTCATTGATCTTCATGGAGAAGACAGCCCATGCGGCAATCGAAACTGACCAAGGCCGCCCGCGGCCGCGAATGCCAGGTGCGTATCCCTGGCGTATGCAACGGCAACCCCGAGACCACCGTCCTTGCGCACTACCGCCTAGCTGGCACCTGCGGCGTCGGCAAGAAACCACACGACATGCAGGGCGCCTGGTGCTGCAGCGCTTGTCACGACGCTTGCGACGGCCGCAGCCGGGCCATTGATCGTGAGACCGCCCGCCAATACCACGCCGAGGGCGTGATGCGCACCCAGGCGCTGCTGATCCACGAGGGGGTGCTGGTCGCATGAATGCTCCCGCCCTTCGCCCGTACAAGGCCAAGCCGGCCCGCGCCAAGCCCGTCGACAGGGAAGGGCAGGAGCAGGCTGCCCTGCTCGAAGAGATCCACCTGCGCTATCCCGAGGTCTTCGAACTGATCTACCACGTCCCGAACGGCGGTCACCGGCACAAGGGCGTGGCGCTGAAGCTCAAGGCGCAGGGCGTGAAGGCCGGAATCCCTGATCTGGTGCTGACCATGGCCCGAGGCGGGTACTTCGGTCTGTACATCGAATTCAAGGCGACCGTTGACCCGGCGCCTGTCTCGTCCAGCCAGCAAGCGTGCATCCGCCGGCTGAACGACCAAGGCTACCTGGCCGTTGTGTGTCAGGGGCATTTCGACGCCATGGAGTGCCTGAGGGCGTACGTGGCCTTGCCTAAAACGGAGGCTGCAGCATGACCAAAACCGCCGCTGTGAAAATCAGCGATGCAGAGATTCGCCGGCAGGCCGCCGGCCAGGTCCGTGACCTGCGCGCACTGGGCAACCAAGGCCTGTACTTCCGGTTTCACCGTTCCCGTGAGCGCGGGTCCTGGTACCTGATCCATAAGGGCAAGTGGTGCCGGATCGGCTCGTACCCTGACCTGAGCGCCGCCAAGGTGGCTGCAGCACTGCCGGATATCCGCCTGCGACTGGAGGCAGGAGAGGGTTCGAGCCTGTCGAGCTGGGTGCTGACCGGTGAGCTGCTGGCCTGGTTCGCTGAGCGCATGTCCCGTGACCGTAACCTATCGGCTAAGCGCAAGAGCACGGCGGCCTCGGCGATCAAGCAGCACCTCGTGCCGCGGCTGGGCGAAACGCCGCTGGCCCAGATCGACAAGGCGCTGCTCGACCGCGAGCTGATGTGGCCGCTGCAAGAGTCGCTGTCGATTGATTACGTCCGCTTGGTGTTTCAGCTGCTGGCTCTGGCCTTCCGGCAGGCCGCCAAACTCGGGCTAATCAACACCAACCCCATGGCCGGCATCCGCTTCCGTGATTTCTCCAAGGCCAAGGTCACGGTCAAGCCGTCGCGGCTGCGTGGTGTGCACCTTGAAGACCTGATGGCGGGAATGAAGACCACCCTGGCAAACAACCCGCAGCATGGCCTGCTGGCCCTGATGATGTTGTGCCACGGCACCCGGCTGGGCGAAACCCGCATGGCGCGCTGGAGCCACATCAGCCTGGCCGAGCGGGAGTGGTTCATTCCTGCCGAGCACACGAAGACCGGCGTTCAGCACCGCCTGCCACTGACCGACCAGGTGCGCTTTCTGCTGATGGCCTGCCGCGAGATCCAGATCAATCAGGGCTACGAAGGCGAGTACCTGTTCCCGGGCCGACAGGGCAATCCCATGAGCGAGTCGAAGGCCTCAGCGGTGTTCGCGGTCATGGGCAAGGGCGAGTGGACCAGCCACGACCTGCGCAAGCTGGCCCGCACTGGGTGGGCTGACCTTGGCGTCGATCACCTGGTGGGAGAGCTGCTGATCAATCATGCCATGGGCCACAACGTGAAGGTGTACATCCAATCCGACGTCATGGCCCGCAAGCGCGAGGCACTGGAGAAGTGGCACGCACACCTTGATCAGAAGGGTTTCGCCTCGGTTCACGGCTTGACCGGTGATAGATCAACGGATTCATGGATTCTCTGCAAGGCCGCAGAGCGCGCGGGTTTCGACGGACTTCCGGTATCCACCATAAGCGAGGATTCGAAATGATGAACAACAGCCAATTGATCGATAAAGCCCAGGCCATCTGCGGGTGCCTTTCCTACGACGACAGCACCCCAAATGGCAGCCCCAAGTCGGTGATCGCCGAACTCTGCCATCGCCTCGGCGAGCGCACGGTGCGCATCAAGAAGGAATTGGGCGGCTACACCATGACTACCCTTTACGGTCGCCAGCGTGCGCTTACCTGGAAAGAGGAATTGATGTGGCGGCTTTTCGGTTGGCCACCGCGAGGCTTCGTGCTGGTGGACGAGGTAGGTGAGTGAGGAAGAGCCACGGCCCGTCCTTCAAGAAGGCCGTGATCGAGCTGGACAAGTGCCCTTTGTGCCGTGGGAGAGCGGTCACTCAGGGCGTGTTTCACGAGCTGCCATGCGACCACTGCAACGCCTCGGGCTGGGTAGCGGCTGCAACTGGCGAAGCCCTGGCCCTGGATGAACTGGTTACCCAGCTCAGCCTTAAGCTGCAGGCCGCGCACCGGCAGATCGAGCAGTTGAAGAACCCTCAGGCATCCGGGCCTGAGGCGACATATCAGGGAAGCAACCGGCTCGGCGCCGGCGGCACCAACTACACCGGGGATTGAGGGGGAAGGACATGATTTACAGCAGCGTATCGGGTGCAGTAGTTGCCGCTCTGGCGGCGGGCGAGAAGGGATCGGCGAAGGCCCAGGCTTGGCAGAAGCTGTACAAATCGGCAGAGGAGGAGGGCGGCTGCTTGGCCTCATTGGGAGGCCGATCAGGCGGCATTGACCGCACGCAGGTCGACTACTGGCTGTCGGCGCGCCTGCACCATATGTTGAAGGAAAGGCACTGGGAAGCCCTGGTCGCGAAGTACAGCACCAACAAGGCGAAGAAGGTCCAGGCAATCACGTTAGTCCGACCGCTGATCGCGAGCCCTGCGCCGGCATTGTTCATCTACAAAGCGGTGACAGCCTGGGCCATCCCAAAGCTCAAAGGCGCGCGCCGCAAAGCCCCGCAATCTGTATCGGTGGACATCCCACTGGATTCGTCGACTTGGCGCCGTGAAGCCACAGTCAATGCTGCGGTGGCAGCCGGCCAGGCTGCGCGGAAGCGCATCGAGGCTTTGGAAGAGGATGTGATCATCCTGCCGGACAGCTTCTACGACATGAACACTTGGGACCTCGGCGCCGCGCCGGAATCGACCCGCCGCCGCTGGAGGGCTGAGATCAACGAAAAACTTGATGGTCTGCTGGACGATGCGCTGGCTGAAGTAAAGGTGATTCTTGAGGCTGAAGGACTGCTGACTAAAGCGGTCGCGTGATTTCCTGTTGACATCAGTGGGCGACTGAGCGAAATTATCTCCATCCTGTCATTCCTGCGCGTTGCTGAGGAGTGTCACTACAAAAGCCCGGCCATTGAGCTGGGCTTTTTTGTTTCTGGAATACGCTTACCACTGACACGAATGGACTGTTCTCAATAGTCAGTAGTAACGCACTCACTTGAACATTCTAAACAAGACCTCTCACTTCTCAGTCGCCTCAACTAACGAAAATTCGTCGATGCTGTGTCTTATGTGGATGTCCTGAGGGCCGCCACAGTAAAGCTATGCAAGAAATTTTTATTGTCTGTGTCGCACCGCGAAGTACGCAGTGCTGAGCGGTTTGGCGATGCGGGCAGTTATCTTCATTCTATAGATCAATATCAGTTGGTGCTTATTGTCAGTGTTGATGATTTGCACTTTCGATACTGATTTATTTCGTCAAGCTAGGCCGACTCTCGGCTCGGCTAATATAAGGATGCACCATGACTACTGCTATCAACATCTGGGATTATGCCAACCTCGTTACATCAAAGCCGAATATCGCTGATCCAAATACCTGGAATTGGACCCCAGCTGTAGCTGAGGCTGTACGTGTCGGGGGTGAAATTGAATTCACCGGCAACCAAACGTACATCATCAGCTCTGTGCAGATCTTGGCCAACTGCCGCATTCACTTCCAAGTAGGTACGGTCATCCAGCGATTGGCAAACTTTGATGGCGAGGGCACATCCTATTGGTCGAATGGAGCTGCAGTATTTGAGTTGGGTGCTCCAGGCCTGAATGTGGAGTTCCTGGGCCAATGGACCTACGATGGCAACGAAGCCTCTATGATCAAAAAGGAACCTACAGGTTTCTTTGTAAAGTGCATGCCTAAGTCCTTAGAGCCGCAAGATGACACCAAGCTCAAGATTTCGGGCGGCACTTTCCGTAATGGTACTTCCGGCTATCTCTGCCTGCGAGGTACTGATATGGCTCGCCAGTTCAATACCTTGGTTTCAGTCGTTGATTGCTTCTTCCACGCCACACGCTACGGTACCGGCCGAGATGACCCGAACACGCAAACTGCGCTGGGCTATTCGCCGAACTACATTTTGTGTGCCGATTATGTGCAACTGAGTTGCCATAACTTCTGGGCCGATTTTGAAAAGCCAATCAGCACGGGGAAGTATTCGGTAACTGCGATTCTTGGCACCTACGTCGGTCGTGATCCACTGACATCCGGCCAGTGTTCCATTACCTTGACCGGCAGGACTAACTTACGCCGCATGGGTCGCGGGGGGCCGGGTTACGACGGTAGTTGGGCAACTCCACTAAATGGTATCGGCTGCATCGATGTTTATGGTAACGGAGAGAACCTCTTCGTTGAAGATGTCCGCGCGATCGATTGCTACAGCATCCCACTGCGTGGCAAATCCTCGCTGAAGGAATTCACTGCGCTCAAGGGTCGTTTTGAAAACTGCGTAGGCGGTATCAATATTTCACCATCGTCCACTGGGCCGGTTCGTTGTACCGTGTCGATTGGGCAGATCCGGACTATTGATTGCAACATTCCGGTGATCGAAGTGACTGGCTCTACCCCGGCTGAGTCAGTTCCTATGGCTACTATCGAATCCGTGCACTGTACCAACTCAAAAGGCCAAGATAACCAGGCAAACGTCGGTGTGAACCTCACCGGTGTTGTGCGTCTTCGTAATATCGAGGTTTGTACAGTAGAGGCCGCCTACTCTGACAAGAGCGATGAATACGGTATTTCGTGCACCAGCATCCAGGACTTGACCATCGCCAAGGCGCGAATCAAGAACTGCGGCCGTATCGGTGTGCACGTCACGGGCTGCACTGACGTCAACATCACTGCAAACGTCGAGGCTTGCGGCGGTGAAGGTATCAACCTCTCCTCCTGTACCGGCAAGGTGCGTATTTCCCGTTGCGTAACCAAAAACACAGTGAACTACGGCATTTTTGCCAACACCGCGCCAGCGCAAGAAGTTGTGATGGTGGACAACACTGTTTCGGAAATTTCGGGCATTAGCCGAGGCTTGTACTCAGCGGCTGCACTGAACCGTATTCATGGCAACATTGTGGGAACTGGAGTAACTACCCCGTATCTATCGGCAGGCACTTCGCGCAACCTGTCCAGTGAAAACAGCTGGGAGCCTGCGGACTTCTGGGGATCCGGTGTTGCTCCGACACTCGGCACGTACAAGCGTGGTGACCGCATCAAGAACATCACTCCTACTGGGGTAGCAGGTTCTGTGCGTGAGCAGACCTGTACCGCGGCAGGCACGCCCGGTACCTGGGCACCTACCAACTTCTAGTTTGTTTCACTGAGCCCGCTGATGAAGCGGGCTTTTTCACAGCCACTCCCCGCAACGGGAGGAATCGAGATGCCAAACATGCCCGAGAAGGATCCTGGCCTGTGGGCCGCTGTGCTCACCTGGGTGCTGGCCCATCAGCCTCAACTGGGTGCTGCTGGCTTGTCCGTCGCGATAGCCGTCCTCCGGGTGGTGTATGGCGGAGGCACCCGACGACAGATGTTCTTGGAAGGCGCCCTGTGCGGCCTCATCACCCTGGCTCTGGTACCGCTGCTCGAATGGATGGGCTTGCCGCAAGGCATGGCCACCTTCGCCGGCGGTATGGTCGGCTTCATGGGTGTGGAGAAGCTTCGCGGCTACTCCGACCTGTTCCTATCTCGCAAGGCTCAGGGGTAAGTAGATGATCACATTGACCGACATCAACGGCCTCAAGCGTTACCTAGCTCCCGCCGCCATAGCTCGTGTGGACGAAGCCTGCGCCAGCAGTCAGTGGCACGGCATCTGCGCCATCGTTCGCATGTTCGACGGTCAGGTGCTGGGGGTTAAGCAGCGGGCTGATGACATCGTGCGCCTGATCACCGAGTCGAAAGGCTGATGGCCAGGCTCAAGACGCTCGGCTCCCGCATCAAGGAGAGCGCAGGATCGCGGGTCAAGGTGGTCACACCTGGTAGTTGGCGAAGTGGCATGACCAGCTCCCAGCGTGGCTACGACTACCGATGGCAGAAAGCGCGAGATCAGTACCTGCGAGACAACCCGCTGTGCGTCTACTGCGAGCAGAACGGCCGCACAACTGCGGCAAGGATTGTGGACCACATCGTTGCTCACCGTGGAGACATGGTTCTCTTTTGGAATCAGGCTAACTGGCAGAGCCTCTGCAAGCCTTGCCACGACTCCGTCAAGCAGGCCGAGGAGGCGGCGGGGCTGGGTGGCTGACACGTCAGCGGATCGCCGAAACCCAGCACGGTGGCCTAGAAGCACGCCAGTGACGTGCCACTAAATGGGTAGGGGGTCAAAAGCTAGGGGTTCTCATCTAGCTAGACCGCCACCGACCCCACGTACACATTTTTTCCCGTTTCAGGAAAAGTTAACTATGGCTTTAACCGACAAGAAGCGGCGGTTTGTTGACGCTTTGCTGTCGGGGGCCACAAATCGTGAGGCGGCGATTGCTGCCGGATATTCGGAGAAGACCGCTTCGCAAGCGGGCTCCAAGCTAGCCAAGGACCCCGACGTGCTCGCAGAGGTCGGGCGGCGCCTGAAGCAAAAGCAGGCAACCAGCACCGAAGTTAAACCTACGCGAAAAGTTAAAGCTGAACAGCCAGAAATCGAGCAGCCCGGCGAGGTGTCTCTCACAGAGACCGACGACCCGCGAGCCTTCCTTACTGAGCTGATGAACGCCGAAGGCGCCGACATGCGTATGCGACTGGAAGCGGCCAAGACGCTGATGCCTTATGTGCACGGCAAGGTTGCCGACCAGGGCAAGAAAGAGCAGAAGGCCGAGGCCGCCAAACAGGTCGGTAAAGGGAAGTACTCCCAAGGCAAGCCCCCCCCTCTCCGTAGTGAAGAATTGACCTATGCAATGGACAACGGCCTGCCCGGATTGGTGGAGGTGCCTGGCTGCGGGCGAATCAATCATCCCTGAGCCGCTGTTTCCAGACGAAGCTGAAGCCGGCCTCGATGTGTTCAAGGGGCTGAAGATTGTCGATGCTCCCGGTAGCCCCACCATTGAGGCCGCGTGCGCACCTTGGGTCTTGGCGTTTGCCGGGGCCATCTTCGGCAGCTACAACAGCGAGACCGGCGAGCGTCTGATTCGAGAGGTGATGCTCTGCATCCCGAAAAAAAACAGTAAATCCACGATTGCTGCCGGGATCATGCTAACGGCGCTGATTCGCAACTGGCGCCTGTCGGCTGAGTTCATCATTCTGGCGCCGACCAAGGAGATTGCCGACAACTCGTTCATCCCGGCCAAGGACATGGTCAACAATGACGACGAGCTGAAAGCGCTGCTGCATGTCCAGCCGCACCTGCGGCTGATCACTCATCGTGAGACGGGCGCCACCTTGAAGGTGGTGGCTGCGGATAGCGACGTGGTTGGCGGCAAGAAGGCGGTCGGCGTCCTGATCGATGAGGCCTGGCTATTCGGCAAGAACCCCAAAGCCGCTGACATGATCCGGGAGGCTACTGGCGGTCTGCTGTCGCGACCTGAAGGCTTCATCATCTGGTTGACGACCCAGTCAAACGAGCCGCCGGCTGGTGTGTTCCGTTCCAAGCTCAACTACGCACGCGGCGTGCGTGATGGCCGGATCGACGACAACCGCTTCTTGCCGATCATCTATGAGTTCTCTCAAGAGATGATCAAGAGCGGCGAGGCGCGGAAGCCTGAGAACTTCCACCTGGTCAATCCGAACATCGACTACTCGGTTGACCGGCCTACGCTTGAGCGCCTGTTTATGCAGGCTGAACTGGACGGCGAAGCTGAGCTACGAGGCTTCCTGGCCAAGCATCTCAATATCGAAATCGGCCTAGCACTGATGTCCGACGCCTGGGTCGGTGCGGAGTTCTGGGAGCCTCAAGGTACCAGCTGGCTCAGCCTTGATGAAATCCTCACGCGGTGCGAGGTAATCGATGTTGGTGGAGACGGTGGTGGCTTGGATGACTTGCTCGGTCTTGCGGTGATTGGGCGGGAGGCTGGTACTCGAAGATGGTTCCACTGGGCTCACGCGTGGGCCCACCCCTCTGTCCTAGAGCGGCGCAAATCTGAGGCACCACGCCTCAGAGATTTGGAAAAAGCCGGCGACCTGACGATTGTCGAGCGTATCGGTGATGACGTGGAGCAGTTCGCAGCAATTGTTGCCCGCGTCAATGCAACTGGATTGCTGGATAAGGTGGGGCTCGACCCGGCAGGGATCGGCGCCGTTCTTGATGCTCTGGCCGACGCAAACGTTGAAGAAGACAAGATCGTTGGTATTTCCCAAGGCTGGAAGCTTACCGGTGCAATCAAGACCACTGAACGGAAGCTCGCCGAGGGCACCTTGTTGCACTGCGGCCAGCCGCTTATGGCCTGGTCATGCGGCAACGCCAAAGGGGTGCCCTCGGCGAACGCCTTCCTGATCACCAAGCAGGCCTCGGGCACGGCAAAGATCGACCCGCTGATGGCTACATTCAACGCCGTTTCTCTGATCAGCCTCAATCCTGAGGGGCGCGGGGGAATGGATAACTTCATGGCTGGAATTCGGGACCCACTGATCGCATGAACGCATTTCATATTTTCATCGCCTGCGCAGTGGTCGCTTTCTGCTTGGCATGCAGCGGGGTCTGGATGCTGGCTGGTACTGGCTGGGCTTTGCTGGCCGGATCGCTGAGCTTCTTCTGCATCGCTGGCTTCATACGCAGAGGGCTTGTCAGTGATTAAAACCTTATCCCAGGCCCTAGGCGCTGCTGCTACCAAGCCTTCAGCCAGTATGAGTGAATGGCTGGGTAAGACTATCAAGCTTTCGGATGGAGGTTTCTGGAGTGCCTTTAACGGCGCCCAGTCCAGTAGTGGTAAGTCAGTCAGCGTCGACAAGGCCATGCGCTTGTCCACCGTGTGGGCATGCGTCCGCATCATCTCGACCTCTGTAGCCGGCTTGCCGTTGAGCATCTACCGGAGGATGCCCGATGGTAGCCGAGAGAGTGCCCGCGATTTCCCGCTGTACGACGTTGTCCACAACAGCCCCAATGAAGACATGGCTGCCTTCCATTTCTGGCAGGCAGTCGTCGCCTCGATGCTGCTGTGGGGTAACGCCTACTGCGAGATCCATCGCTCTGCTGGGCGTGTCATCGCCCTGGACTTCCTGATGCCGTCGAGAGTCGACCCTGAGTTCGACGACGATGGACGACTCAGGTATTTCTTCAGGCCCCGAAAGGGAGCCCGCCGAGAGATCAAGCGGCAGGACATGCTTCACATTCCTGCCTTCACCCTGGATGGGCGAGTTGGCCTTTCTGCGATTCGGTACGGTGCTGATGTGTTCGGTTCGGCGATGTCTGCTGACGATGCCGCCAACAGCACCTTCCGGAACGGCATGATGCCGACGGTCGCGTTTTCGGTAGACAAGACGCTCAACCCGGCTCAGCGCGTCGAGTTTCGCGAGTACGTAAAGACGATCTCCGGGGCGTTGAATGCCGGCAAGAGTCCAGTGCTTGAGCAGGGCGTGAAACCGGAGATGATCGGCATCAACCCTGCCGATGCACAGCTGCTGGAGTCGAGAGGCCACAGCATCGAGGAGATTTGCCGATGGTTCGGCGTTCCGCCCTGGATGGTGATGAAGACCGACAAGGGCAGCAACTGGGGCACCGGCCTGGAGCAACAGCAGATCGCGTTTCTCACGTACTGCATCATGTCCTTCACGGCGCCGATCGAGCAGTGCGTGAACAAGTGGTGCATGACGGCGGTGGATCGGATCAAGTTCTATGCCGAGTACTCACTCGAAGCGTTCCTGCGTGCGGACAGCGCAGGCCGTGCGGCTTATCTCAGCACGATGGGGCAGAACGGCTACATGACCCGAAACGAGGGTCGGCGGAAAGAAAACCTTCCGAGCATGCCGGGTGGCGATGTACTGACCGTGCAATCCAACCTGGTGCCACTTGACCAGCTGGGCAAGCAAAACGATAGCCAGGCCGCAAGGGCCGCTCTGATGAACTGGCTGCAACAGTCGGAACAGTAAATCTCGGGAGTAATCCATGAAACACAAGATCCAGTCTCGCGGCCTGCGCAGCGAGATGAGCCCGCGCGCGCTCGACAAATGGAATCCCGCGATCCAGGCGGCCGTTGAAAACACCTCGGACACCATCACGGTGTACGGGGTGATTGGTGAAGACTGGTACGGGGAGGGCGTTACGCTGAAGCGGATCGATGCCGCGCTGCGCGCCATCGGTGAGCGAGATGTGACCGTCTACATCAACTCGCCAGGCGGCGACATGTTTGAAGGCATTGCCATTTACAACCGACTGCAAGAGCACAGTCATCAGGTCACCACCAAGGTGCTCGGCATGGCGGCCAGCGCTGCTTCGATTGTTTTCCTCGCTGGGAAGAAGCGAGAGGTGGCCACCAGCGCCTTCCTCATGATCCACAACTGCTGGACTTGGCTCGCAGGCAATCGCAACTACCTCCGCGACATAGCCAACGACATGGAGGAGTTCGATGCGGCGATGGCCGACCTCTATGCCGAGACCAGCGGGCAGTCCGCAGAGGACATGGCCGAACTGATGGATGACGAGACCTATATCCGTGGCAAGCGCGCCGTGGAGCTTGGCCTGGCCACTGGGCTGTTGTCTTCCAGCGAAGTCACCGAACGCGAAACCGAAGACGCCGCCCAGAACAATGCACTCAAGGCCATGGATGTAGCCCTTGCAAAGGCCGGTATGCCTCGCTCCGAGCGGCGCGAACTGTTTGCCAGTTTCAAGTCCAGCATGCCTCGCGCTGCTGGCGGAGGCACGCGTCACGCTGCCTCGACCGATAAGCCCAGCGCTGTCGCGCCAGACCTCTCCGCCTCTCTGAGCGCGGCAACCAATCTCCTAAATTCTCTGAAAGGAAAATGACCATGGACTTTGAAGCCCAAGTCAAGGAACTCAACGCCAGCCTCAAGGGCATTGGTGATCAGATCAAAAGCCAGGCCGAGGCGACCGAGAAGCAAATCAAGGCTTCCGGTGAAATGAATACCGAAACCCGCGCCAAGGTCGATGAACTGCTGACCAAGCAGGGCGAGCTGCAGGCCCGCCTGGGCGAGGCCGAGCAAAAGCTTGTAAATGCAAGTCGGGATCGCAACCATCAGGAAGAGCCGCAGAAATCGGTAGGCGCTCTCGTGATTGAAAGCGAAGAAATGAAGGACATGAACTCGTCCTTCCGCGGCTCTCGTCGTGTCTCCGTGCCGCGCGCGGCGATCACCACCGCAACCGGCGGTGACCTGGTGCAGACCCAGCGCTTGCCGGGGATCATTGCCCCGCCTCAACGCCGACTGACCGTACGCGACCTGGTTGCACCGGGCACCACCGAATCGAACTCCATCGAGTACGTGCGTGAAACCGGCTTCACCAACAACGCCCGGACTGTGGCGGAGACCACGGCCAAGCCGTATTCCGACCTGACGTTCGGCCTGACCACTGCGAACGTGCGGACCATCGCCCACTTGTTCAAAGCCAGCCGCCAGATGCTGGACGATGCCAAGGCACTCCAGAGCTATATCGACGGTCGTGCACGCTATGGACTCAACATGGCGGAAGAAGCTCAGCTGCTTTATGGCAATGGCACCGGCGTGAACCTGCAAGGCCTTATGACCGTTGCTCAACTGTACGCCGCCCCGGCTGGGGTAGCCGTAGTGGGCGAGCAGCGCATTGACCGCCTGCGCCTGGCGCTGCTGCAAGCCGAACTGGCCGAATTCCCATCCGACGGCATCGTGCTCAACCCGATCGACTGGGCCGCTATTGAGCTGACTAAGGATGGGGAAGGCCGCTACATCATCGGCCAGCCACAGGAAGGCACCAACGCGAAGCTCTGGAATCGCCCTGTGGTTTCGACCCAGGCCATGACACAGAACGACTTCCTCGTCGGCGCGTTCAAGCTTGGCGCCCAGATCTTCGACCGCATGGAAATCGAAGTGCTGATCTCGACCGAGAACAGTGATGACTTCGAGAAGAATATGGCAACGATTCGTGCTGAAGAGCGCCTGGCCTTCGCCATCTACCGCGATGAAGCGTTCGTTACTGGTCCGCTGATCACTCCTTAATTCCTTGCGCTGGGGCGTCAGGAATGGCGCCCTACAGGAGTATTTCCATGGCACGTAAACAGGAAAAACCAGAGTCCACGGTTGAACCGAAGGATACTGCCTCGACCACTGAGTCGAGCGCCAGCCAGCCTCAAGATGGAGCGTTGTCCCTCTCGCCTGGTGAAGCCGCCTCGCCAAATCCTGGCGAGGCGAGCGCTCCCGCAACTGATTCAGTCTCGGGCGCAGAGCAGACACCGCCAGAAGCACCGGAAGAATCGGGGGGCGGATTGGGCGTCGCCGCAGGGGCATCGGTAGGTGATGGCCAGAGCGGGCCGACGGTGATCGAGGCTGGCGACGATACCGACCAGCCAGCTGCAGGGGATCTGGTTGCAGCTAACCCAAATCCAGTGACTCTTCAGATCTACCCGATGCGATCCTACATGGATGAGGGCGAGCTGCGCCGCCGGGGCGGTCCGGCCTATGTGGTGCCACGCAGGCACGCAGAGGAGCTTGTGCAGCGAAAGTTGGCATCGCTCGAACCGCTGAAGGAGTGAAGACATGCCGGTTATCAGCATGTCCATCGCCCGGCATCACCTTCGAGATCCGGACGATGATGACGAATACCTGGAGCTCCTGATCGATGCAGCCGAAGGGCAGGCAATGGACTTTCTGAACCGTCGCTTTTACGCCGACCAGCAGGCATTGGACGATGCTATCGCTCTTGGCGAGGCCGGCGACTCCCCAATTGTTATGAACAAACAGATCAGGGCAGCTTGCTTGTTGATCCTCGGGCGCCTCTACGCGAATAGAGAGGATGTCGTGACAGGGACGATCGCTACAGAATTACCACAGAGTTCACAGTCACTATTGACTCCTCACCGTATCGGGTGGGGCGTATGAGGGCCGGACCATTGCGGCATCGGTGCATGCGTCAGGGCTTCATCGAAGATAAGGATGCCTTGGGACAGCCGTCGAAGGTGTGGAGCGAGCTAGGCCCTATATGGGCAGAGATAAACATTCCGTCTGGCCGCATGTACCAAGCTGCGTCACAGATGCAGGTTACGGTCAGCGCTGAAATCAACATCCGCTACTGCAGCGATGTGGTTGCTGGTCAACACCTGATCCATCGGGGTACCACTTACGAGATCATCGCACCGCTGCCCACCAATCAGCGGGACATGATGAAGCTCATGTGCAAAACGGTGAAGAAGTCATGAGTCATGGATCGCTGACTGTGTTGGGGTTGGGCGACTTGCAGGTCGACTTCGAGCGTCTGGCGAAAGCTGCGGGTAACAAGATTGCGCGTGACGCGGTTATGGCCGGAGCCCGCGTTGCCCGGGATAAGGCCCGAGCAACAGCACCCGTACGAACCGGCAAGCTCAAGAAAAACATCACTGCAGCCCGGCTTAAACAGTCTGATACACCTGGATCGGTGACTGCCGGTGTTAGGGTGAAGAATCCTCCCGGGAAGAAAGCGAAAGCTCTGAAACGCCCAGGAAAGAAAGGGCGTACCACGGCAACGGAGTGGGACGCCCCGCACTACTGGAAATTTCTGGAGCTCGGTACTTCCAAGATGCGCGCCCATCCGTTCATCCGGCCAGCCTGGGACGGAAGCCTGCCAGAGATTGAAAAGGCTGTAAGTGACAAGTTGGCCGAAGGCATCGACAACGCTATCACCCGGTAATCCCATGATCGAGAAATCCCTTATCGACAGGTTGTCGCCTCTTGTCGAAGGGCGCGTGTACTTCGGCGTTGCCCCCGAAGGGACTGCCCAGCCGCGTCTAGTCATCCAGACAATCAGTGGCTTCACCGGATTCACCCTGGCTGGCTGGGACGGGTCAAGCGACCTGACCATCCAGCTATCCGCGTGGGGCGAAAGCTATCTGCAAGCGCTGACGCTCGCAGATGAAGCTTTCGGCGCCATGACAACCGACGGCGAAGACTTCACCACCGGCGCCGCCGATCGACTGCCTGACGAATTCGAAGATGACACCAAACTCTTCAGCGTGAGCTGGGAGTACACCCTGCAACCATAGGAGGCCCCATGGCCGCGCAGAACCCAACGAAAGCGAAGTTCGTAAAAACGCAGGGCACGGCTCTCAGCGTTTCCAAAACCACCACCCTCGACCCGGCCCAAGCCGGTCTGGAGTATGCCGACCTCTCGGTGACTATCAAGCAGCCTCAGTTCCAGGGCGGCCAGTCGGACGAAATCGAGGTGACCACATTGGCCAGCGAAGCCAAGGAGTTCACTGTAGGCCTGGCTGACAACGGCACCTTCAGCATGTCTGGCAACTGGAAAGCTGACGATGAGGCACAAACTGTGCTGCGCACCGCGCGTGACGACGGCGAGCCGCGCGCCTTCAAGTCGGTATTCAAGGACGGCACTTCCTCTACCTTCCTCGGCCTGGTCACCCAGTTCACCTGGGACGCGGCGCCCAACGGCACCGTCAATGGCACTTTCAATGTGCGCATCACAGGCAAGGTCAGCTTTGACGTGCCACCGGTGACCCCATAATGGCCCGTGCAAAGACGGCAGGCGTACAGAGCCTGCGCGCGATGGCGCTCGACCCGATCCGGAACTTCAAGCACGAGCCGCTCGATGTTCCGGAATGGGATGGCGCAAAGGTCGTGGTGATGGCCTTGAGCGCAGGTGACTGGGCCGAATACCGGCGCCGTGCTGCTGCGGCAGTAGCTGCAGCGCGTGCCGCTGTCGGCCTAGGTGAAGTGCCGGAGGAGGGTGGTGACGATAACCCGTCCGCTCGCTTGGTCGATATCGACACTTCGCCGCTGTACGCCTTCGTGCTGGCGCGCACCCTGCTGGATGACTCGCATGCCCGCATCTTCGAGGATGAGGATGTGCCGGTCGTGGCCAAGGCCTTCAGTCCTGTTCACGACCGCCTGGTGGGCAAGGCCTTCGAACTGAGCGGCGTCGAGGCAGGCGCTGGCGCTCAGGACCCAGTTGAAGCGGCGGGAAACGGCTGACGGAGGAACCAGAGCTGGCCTTCATGCTGACTCTGGCCCTCCGGCTTGGTATGACCCTTCAGGATCTCAAGCAGAGTATGAGCGCCGAGGAACTGTTCCTCTGGCAGGCCTACAACGAGGATTCGCCGCTGAGCGATGCTCGAGGCGACATCCAGGCTGCGATCGTAGCTGCTTCCACGCTGCAGGCTCAGGGCGCCAAGGTGACCCCGATGGATCTGCTGCCGCAATGGAAGTCGGAGAAGCCGGCTCTCGAGCAGGCTCCGGAGGAAGGGGAGGAGTTGTTCAAGGCCTTCTTGATGTCGAAATCGGTTGAGAGCTAGATCGACGAGTTTTTTTCGACATGGTGCATCGTGGTAGATTCCTCCGTTTCCAAGGAGGAAATATGAAGCGCTTATTATTTATTCTGCCGCTGTTGATCTCCGGTTGCGGTAACTCTGAGAGGCCAGACTCTGAGGTCGTAGTGGACGAGTCTGCCCTTTCTGTTTACACACGAGAAAATTACCCTAAAACTTTTCAGAAGTGGGGGGAATCTGGAATTGAACGAATCAAGAAAGTTGAGCGGACTGCTCTATTCAAGGCCAGCAAACAAAATCGATGCGATCAGGTGGAGTACGTTGGGCTATCTGAGAAGCTGAGTAGCGCTCCAGATAAAATCGTTGTGTATGCAGATTGCCGGAATCGATGGAGGTTTTACATCGATGAAGGTGATGAGATTATTCAAAGTGAAAGAACAAATTAACCCGCTTCGGCGGGTTTTTTAATGTCTGGAGAAATGCATGGCAGGGCAAACACTTCGCTCTCTGATCGTTAGCGTGTCCGCTGAGACCAGTGCTTATCAGCGCGAGATGGCCAAAGCTGGGAGAATGGGGCAGAACTATCTGCGTACCATTACGGCAGGCAATCGGGACTCGGTAAGCTCTTGGCGATCACAGGAAGCTGCGGTTCGCGCTCAAAGTACGGCCATGCAATCTCTAACGTCCTCTGTCGGAGGATATGCAACTGCGATGGCGGGGGCGCTGGCAGTCGGAAATCTGATTCACCAGGCAGATAGCTGGAATCAGGTTAACGCCAGGCTTAAGCAGGCGTCTACGAGTACGGAAGACTTTACCGTCAGCCAGAAAGCATTATTTGAAGTTAGCCAAAGAACCGGAACGGCCTTCGCAGATAACGCAAACCTATTTAGCAGATCTTCCGCATCCATGCGCGAGTTTGGGTTTTCCTCGAGCGATGTGCTGGGTGTAACTGAAGCTTTGGCGCTCGGCCTACAGCTATCGGGAGCGGGGGGCGCCGAAGCATCATCTGTGATCACTCAGTTCTCTCAGGCCCTTGGTCAAGGGGTACTGAGAGGTGAGGAGTTCAACTCTGTCAACGAAAACGGCGATCGAGTTATTCGAGCACTGGCAACAGGGATGGGGGTCGCTCGGAAAGACTTGAAAGCGATGGCGGACCAAGGGCTGCTTACGATTGATAAAGTTGTTCCAGCTCTGATCAGCCAGCTAGGTACACTTCAGGGAGAATTTAAGGAACTTCCCGGGTCCGTGGGTGCGGCCATGACTACCGTAAACAACTCGTTTCAGGCATGGGCTGGCGGGCTGGATGGCACCACCGGTAGCACGAAAGTTCTAGCGGCAGCTATTACGTTAGTTGCTGAGAACATGGATGTACTGGCTGCATCAGCACTGACGCTTGGGGCTGCATACGGCGGGAGAAAGGTTCTCGACTTCACCAAGGAACTGTTGGACCAGGTAAAGGCAATCCGCAGCGCTCAATCTGCAGAGATCGGAAGAACTGCTGCCCAGTTAGATGCGGCAACAATGGCGGTCCGCCGAGCAGCTGCCGAGACCATTGCAGCCGAAGCGCAGGTTGCAGCTACCAAGTTCACCGATGCTCATGCCGCCGCACTGAGCAGGCTGCGCCTGGCTCGACTTCAAGATGCCCAGGCCGCAGCCGCGCAGACCGCCGCTCAGGCTGCGAACAATGCAGCAACATCCCTGGTAAGCAGAGCGGGTGGTGCATTGTTGGGAGTTCTGGGCGGGCCTGCGGGTCTTGCAGTTACGGTTGGTGCAGTCGCGGCCAGCTACCTCCTTTTCAAAGACAGTAGCGAAAAAGTCCAAAAAGCCACCGTGGACCTCAAGCGGCCTGTCGAAGAGCTTCGTAAGGAGTTTGCCGAGCTAGGCAAGGAGCAGGCCCGCTATAAGCTGGCCGGCGTTCTACAGCAGCAAGCTGATGCCCAGATTGCGGCGCAGAGGGCGTTGCGGGAGATTCGCGCGTCGGCCCAGGGCAATGACAAATGGGGCGACACCTACGGTGCAAACCCATTCCAGCGTGATCAGGCAGTAACCCAGTTCAATCGTCGTGTTGCTGGTGGCCAGGATATTGATTCGGCCACCCAGCAGCTTGTCGCTGCCATCCGGCCAAACGAGGAGATGACCAAAACCATCAACGCCTCAGCTGCGGCGTACGGGGAGGCAATCAAGGCCTCGGGCGATTATGGCGACGTGGCCAACATGCTGCGCGGCCGGCTGGATGACGTTGCCGCTGCTGCGGCTGGTGCAAACGCTGGTTTGAAGAGCATGCCGGGGCCGGACCAGAGGACGGTCGACGGTTGGAACAGCTACACCAAGAACCTGGTGGAGCGGCTGCAATCTGTTCGTGACGGTGGCGATCTTCTGGGCGAAATCAACCGCCGGATCGAGCGTGAAGGGGTTGACCCGGGTACCGCTGAGGGCTGGCGAATCCTCGCCACCGCCATTCAAGGGTCCGAGGCAGCAGCCAAAGCATCCGAGGAAGCGCAGCAGCGGGCCAAGAAGGCCTCCGAGGATATTCAGCGACAGGCCGAGCGCCTGAACGACGCCTACAAGCAGACCCTGGCAAACCTCACTCAGCAGGTTGTGCTGTACGGCGAGACGACTGAGTTGGGCCGTCTTCGCTATGACCTGGCCAATGGTGAGTTGTCGCAACTGAGCCAGCAGAACAAGCTGCGCCTGGAGGGCAAGGCGATAGAGCTGGATGCGCTGAATGCGCGAAAGGAATACGACTCGCTCATGGCCAGTCTGCAGACGCAGGAACAAGCACTGCTGGCGACTACTCGCGAGCGGATGAAGGTGCTGGAGACGGCCAATCGCGCCGGCACGCTGAGTTCGGATCAATACCGCGCAGGTGCAGACGCAATCTCCAAAGCAACGCTCACGGAAGCACCCGAGTATGGCGGTCTTGATGCTTCGGTCGCCGGCGCATCGGGTGAGCTGATCAAAATCGCCGAAGCCGAGGCGGCTCTCAAGGAGTGGCATGACAAACAGCTGACCATGCAGGCCGAGCTTCGCGACCAGATCCTGGCTAACCAGCAGAGCACCAATGAGCAGCGTCTCGCTGCAGAACAGCAGTATCTGGATCGGGTCGCCGACATAACACGAACCAACAACGAGCGGCTGTCGAGCATCCAGGATTCGTACAAGGTTGCAGTGGTGAGCACTTTCGGTGAGCTCTCCGGTCAGGCTGCTGACATGGTGGGCAAAATTGCCGGCGAACAGTCTGGGGCATATCAGGCGTTGTTCGCTGCACAGAAAGCCTTCGCGGTTGCCTCGATCATCATGAATGCGCAGATCGCGGCGGCTAAAGCTCCTGCAGAGCTGACGATTCTTGGCGGTATTCCGGTAGGTGCGGCGCTGCTCGCGGCTGGGTATGCGAACGCTGGCATGGTCGCCGGCATGGCCTTGGCGGGATTTTCCAGCGGCGGCTACACCGGCGACGGCGGCAAGTTTGAGCCGAAAGGCGTTGTCCACGGAGGTGAGTTTGTCCTGCGAAAAGAAGTGGTCCAGCTGCCGGGTATGCGTGATTACCTTGAAGGCTTAAACAAGCGTGGTTATTCGAGCGGAGGGTATGTCGGATCATCCCCGGCACCATCACTTTCGGCGATATCCGTCCCGGCTTTATCGGAGGGGCCATTGGTCAATCCTGGTGCCGCGCCAATGAATGTCGAGATTAATCAATATGTCCCGGCCCAAGTTGATGTGCAGCAGGACGGTGACCGCATGAAGGTGTTCATTCGCGAGGCCAAGAAACAGATTGCGGGCGACCTGGCCAGGGGGAATGGCGACGTGTCAAGGGCACTTGCCACGGGATGGTCAGTGAAGAGATCAGCGCGATGAGTATCCTGAAGCGACTCTACGCGAGCTCAGGCCCCGAGATCATCCATGAAGTGCTAGAAGTCAGCGATGGAGTTACCACTTACCGCATGACCCAGGGCTGGGATGAACTGACCGTCACACTGGAAACGGGGGAGGTGGTGGCCTGCACGCCGTGCGGCATGGAATTGGCTCTGCCGGCGCGCAATGATGACGGCACCCAGGACCTGACTTTTGCGCTGAGCAATGTGGATGGTAAGGCTTCCAGCTTCATCCGGGACGCCCTGAGTGAGCGGCGTACGATGTCGCTGATTTACCGGGCCTACACCTCTGACGATTTGGGCGCTCCTGCCCATGCGCCGCACCGATTCAGAATCAAGGGCGGCACCGTCACAGCAACCCAGGTTTCCGTCACCGCCGGCTATTTCGACCTACTGGACACCCGCTGGCCCCGCAACACCTACAACCTCAACGAATTCCCAGGGCTTCGCTACATATGAACATCGACAAATACACCCTCGGCATCTACGTCGAGGGCGGTCGACTGTGGCCGCGCGTTGACTGCTACGGGCTGGTATTGGAGGTTCGCCGCGACCTTGGCCTTCCCGCGTGGCCGGAGTGGGCGGAGATGCGTAAGGCTGATGGCGGCTTTGCTAGAGCATGCGACGAGATGATTCTGCACGCTGTTTCACTCTGCGAGCCTGGGCATGGTGCGGTTGCGGCGGCGTATCGGGGGCAGGTGCAAGACCACGTCGCCATCGTGCTGGAGGTGGCCGGGGCTCTGGAAGTGCTGGAGATCAACCAAAAACGCAATGTAAGCCTGACGCCACTGCGTCGTTTTGAACGCCGCTTTTCCCGTGTGGAGTACTACCGATGATCAGGATTTACCCGAGCCGGTTGCAGGGAGAGCCGCTTGAAGTCCATGTGATCGACAAGCCGGTCCTATTGGTTGAGTGGCTCAAGCGCTTGGCCCCTGACTTCACGCTGGAGCGCGAGCACCCGATTTGCATTGATGTGGATGGTGTCACTCTGCCGACAGAGGCGTGGCCAGCATTCATGGTTCAGCCTGAGACGGATCTCAAAATCTACCCGGTGGCAAAGGGGACAGGCCTTGAAGTGGCTGCCTGGGTTGCAATCGCCGTTGCCGCCGTGACCCTGGTCCTCGTCCTTTCGATGAAAACCCCGGGGATTTCACAGCCAGGGCAGGGCGAGTCCATCGACCTCAACCCGGCTAAGGCCAACCGCGCCAAAGTGAACGAACCCATACGGGAGATCCTGGGCCGCTATAAGGTGTACCCGGACTACGTGGTGCAGCCAGTTTCGCGGTTTGTGAACCAGCGCGAACTGCACGTTAGTCTGTGTCTGTGCGTCGGCGCAGGATCCCATGCGATCCTGCCGAGCAGCATCAAGATCGGAGACACCCCCTTGGCTGCCTTTGGGGCTGATGTGTCCTACGCGTTCTACGGTCCAGGCGAAAGCCTGGCCGGTGACTCGCGGGCCGAGAACTGGTACTCCGTGGGAGAGGTGGGTGGCACCGACGCCGGCACCTCGGGTCTCGACACGGCTTCCACGGCAACCGGGGGTACGTCGGCCATCGCTGATGCGCTGATTTTGGCCGGGCTGAGTGTCAGCCTCGCCGGTGATAGCCCTGAGTTTCCTGAAGAGTGGGGCGCTGGCGTGACGGTCACCATGCGCACGCCGAACAGCTACACCGTGTCCTCCGTTGGGGAATACGACCGAATCGCGGGGGCTCTCGGAGACTTGGCGCCATTCGTTGGAATGAAGGTCACGCTGTCCACCGACGTGGACTATGACCTGGTGGTGGCCAGCTACTCACCCTTCGTTCCTCCGGTGGCCGGGGTTGGTGGCAGTCCGTCCTCTGTGCGGGCCAGCGCCTCACCGACCCTCTATGACTTTTCCAGCACGCCTGCGGTCTGGACAATCACTTATCAGGGTGAGGCGCGGACGATTTCTCTAGCCTCCAACTACTTGAACATGAGCGGGTTGGTATCTGCTATCACCTCCCAGCTCGATGGCATGGGGCTGACAGCGCGGGACGACTCGGGACGTTTGCTGATTGCTGAGCCCGCCAGCCCTTATCGGGGAGGGGCGCTGTCTCAATCTAACGCTCCGGTGGCGGTATTCGGCGTGGCGCCGGTGTACAGTATAGGCGCCGCTTCAGCAGGGGGAACGCCCGAGAAGGCTGCTTACATTGAGCTTATGTATGAGAATGGCACGCCGTTCGCCGGTCTTGATGATGGGTCGCAACGCATCGCCCTGGGCTATCGTGGTCATCGCTATACCATCACGGCAATCGACGGCCTGACCATGACCCTGCAGCGTCTGACGGATATGGGGCTTGTTGATACCAGTTGGGCAGGGTTTGCCGCCCGAACGCTGTTGGACTATTCGCTTGGCGCCGATGGTGCGGCAGACGTGAATTGGCTCGGGCCTTTTATGGCGGTCCCGGAGCAGGAGCTCACCGACACCGTCGAATACGATTTCCATCTGCCTGGTGGCCTAGCCTGGTACAAGAGCAATGGTCACCGTCGGGCTGGATCGATCAATATCTTCGTGGAGTGGAGAGATGCGGCGATCGGAGGTGATTGGAATCGCGAAACGCATACCCTGCAAAGCAATACAGAGGACGCCATCGGCTTCACCTTCAGGCATAACCTTCCTCACAAGATGAGGCCTCAGTACCGGGTGAGGCGTGAAAATCCTGAGGGCGGCGGCAACACGCGCGATACGGTCTATTGGTTCGGTCTGCGATCGCGGTTGCAAGCGCCGGTTGCTTATCAGGGGGTGACTCTATTCACCGCCTCCATCAGGACAGGTGATCGCCTCGGCGCCCAGTCTGATCGCCGAGTGAGCATGGTCGCCGAGCGTTTGTATGAAGGCGCCCCCGGCCGTTCTATCAGTGGGGCATCACTGCATGTGCTGAATAGCTTGGGGATTCCCGTTGATCAAACGGACGTGGCCAAGCTGAACCAGTTAGAAGGTACCCACTGGACCCCGCGCGGCGAGACATTCGACCTGGAATACACAGAGTCCTCTTCGGTTCGAGAAGTGCTGCAGACCATTTTCGCCGCCGGTATGAGTCATCTCACCCTGACGGAGGGACTGATTAGCGCAATCAGGGAGGGTGTACAGCCTGTGCGGGGCACCATCACTAATCATGAGATGACGGAAGAGCTCACTGCTTCGTTTACAGCTCCAGGACAGGATGACTTCGACGGCGTCGACGTGAAGTACGTCGATCCGCGCACCTGGTCCGAGGAAACCGTCCCATGCCGCATTGGCGAAAGTCTTGGCCTGAAGGTCGACACGATCACCCTGGATGGGGTGCTGGATCGAGATCGCGCTTGGCGAATTGGGATGCGCGCTCTGCGAAAACACATGTATCAGCGCTGGGCCTACTCAAGCACTACCGACCTTGAAGCGCTCTGCTATGAGCGCTTCGATCATGTCGCTCTCGCCGACGACATTCCCGGTACCAGCCAGTCCGCTCTGATTGTCGGAGCCCAGCAGGTCGGGGAAATGGTTGTTCTCCAGCTCACCGAGCCTTTGGATTGGGAAGTGGAGAGCCCGCGCATCATGCTTCGCCGACACGACGGCTCTGCAACGCCACTGATTGTCCCCACCTATGTAGACGATTACACGATGAGCATCCCGGCGAGTGCGTTGGACTTTGACCTGATCACAGACCTCTCGATCGAGCCGGCAAGGCTTCTGTTCGCTGCGTCCACCCGGGTGGGTTACAGCGCGATGATGAGTGAGATCAGCCCAGGTAGTGATGGTAGTTGCGACTTTACCGCCTTGGAATATCGCGACGACTACTACGACGATGATGACGGCTTCGCTCCGACATAAGGACGGATCATGCTTGTTTACCCTGAAGGGCTGCCCTTGCCGCTGCGTGAGAGGTACGGCTTCACGCCGATCAGCCCAATTCGCCGATCCCCGAAAGTCAGTGGCAGGGCTGTGCAGCGCCGGCTCTATTCAAGCGTTCCAACCATGGTCAGTGTTTCCTGGATTTTCACAGCCAAGCAGGCGCGCTTGTTTGAGGGCTGGTGCAAATGGGGAATTGGTTACGCCGATTGGTTTCTTTGCCCGATAAAGAGTCCACTCGGCATACAGCCGACCCGCTCCAGATTTACGGATATCTATCAGGGCCCCGATCTGATTGGTGTCGACATGTGGCGCTACAGCGCCACACTCGAGCTATTCGAGCTCCCCATCGTTGATGAGGCAGAGTTCGCGGAGCTGCTCCTCGGCATGCCATTGCCAGTTATGAACGCAGCTCTAACCGCCGAGCTTATGCGTTGGTACACCAAGTCTTGGCCCGGCGCCCAGATGACCTGAATCTCTGCCCGCTGATCGCGGGCATTTTTTTGCCTGGAGTTTTTATGAGCGGAGCCACCGACGTTCAGCTTTTCAATCAGCTCGTGTCCAACGCTAACGCGCTGTTCTTGTCGGATGCTGATTTCGTCACGATCAACGGCACCACCAAGCCGACCCTGAAAAAGATCTATGCCGAGTTCCTGGCCAGCATTGGCACTTACCCAACAGTTGCCGAGGGCCTGACGAAGACCAACGGAACCGGGACTGACAACCGGTTTTTCACGGTGCCCTCTACCGGCGACAAAGCAGAAACCCGGTACCGCAACGATGCCGGAGTAGCGGTTGAAATCAACTCAATACTCTCGTTCATCGCAGACGGCTTAACCATAAACCGGGGTAAGGGATACCCGCTGCGTCAAAAAATTCGAGCGGGTGTGACATCTGCCCTGAGCGCTTCCTGGAACAAGTCGATTCTGGACGTGGTCGTGGTGAACGCCCGGCAAGGCGAGTACTACCGCATTTCTTACCAGGCGAACGAAAATGGTGGAAATGGGTTCAACTGGATCATCGAAAAGTACGATTCTGCCACCTACGCGACAACCGCAGCAGGTCGGGTGGAGTTGATCCCCCTTGCCGGGACGCAGCCGCAAATCACCCGGGCTGGCGGCATTCAAACGGTGGTGCTGGTTCCGACCTCCCGGCCGGAAATGCAGTTCAAGATCACGGTCGATCCCGCTGGCCTGCCTGCGGCTGGAACTCCGATCAACTCCAACTCCAACTCGGGGTTCGATGCCTGGTCGTGGATCATCGACGAGAGCTGCTACACCTACGCCTCCGAGTACAAATCGCCGCAGATCGACACGCTGTCTATCAATGCAAGCAAGGTGTTCCCGCTCAGCATGGCGACGCCACGCAACGCCACGGTGAGTGCCGACTACCAACCGTTTCGCGACCTCTTCCTCGACATCGAGGTGCTTGGAGCGGAAGACGGCAAGTTGTACCGGGTCGCCTACATTACCTGCGTTGCGGTGGTCGGATCTGGTGGGGTGGTAGTGACGGGCTTGTCGTCAATCGGCCTGATCCTTGAGGAATTCGACAAGGCAACCTATGAATCGGCATCTGTCGCGGTTCGCCTGCAGCACTTCACCACGATCGCCGGGACGCTCAAACGGGCAGGGGGCGTGCAGACGCTGACCGTGGCCACTACCGTCAAGCCGTACGTGAAGTTCAAGCTGACCGTGGACGGCAGCAAGCTCCCTGCTGATGGCTCTGCCTACGCGGCAGTAAACACGGGCTTTCCCGGCTACAGCTGGATCATCGACGAAAGCCGCTACAAGCAGGCAATCACCGCCATTCCATCCGGGGATGGCCAGAAGACAGGGGTTTATTACACCTACAACGCCACGACCAAGGCGCTGACTTACGCCTATGTGTCGGGTGATTACGCCTACCGCGTCACGGTCAGGCCGGCAGCGATCAACAGTCTCCCGAACCTGACAAGGATCGACAGGGCCCCCAAGGTCGCCGACCTCTCTGCCGCCACCTGGACGATGCTGAGTGACGTGGAAACCGACTACCTGCCGCCGATGATCGTTCAGGCGCTGAACAACGGCGATGCTGGGGCACGCTATTACACAGGTGGCGCTCATGGCAGCGACGGCAATGCCGGTGGTGAGGCGACCGCCAAGAACGTCCTGTTCGCCATCTATGCCGATGGGCAGCTCGTGGACAAGACGAACTCAGGCTATGTCACCAGCCTGGAATGCATGATCGTCAACCACCTGTTCGCCTACAACACCATCACCCTCGGACGCTATGCCTTGCAGCAGGCATTCTCGCTGGACATGTCGGGCAGCGGTATGCAGATCCATGCCCAGATCACCGCGCTTGAGGCCGTTGCCGTCAGCGTAGACAACGGGCCGCAGGCCTACTTCGGTGGGTTCAACGCGACCCAGATGCTGCCGGATTCTCAGTTGCCTGCGCGGGTCGCTCTTGACGCAACCCAGTCAAGCGGGGCGCGCACCGCCTATCCGAAGGCCTGGTTGCTGCTGATGAAGTCGAGCAACGGGACAATGGCCTGCTGGGTCGACCGTGCCTATGAGGCAGGCGACGGGCGCTACGTTTCCCCAAGCGCTTCTTTCATTCGCGGCGGCCAAGAGCCTGATGGGCCTCCGCGAGCGAAGTTCTATAACGCCATCGTCGCGGCGATGCCAGCAACGCTCAACGCGGGCGAGAGCTACAGGTGGCGGGGCGGATATCACTTCTTTTCCGATACAGCGGAGGCCGGTTTCGACACCAAGGCTGCGCTGTCTGTAGGCCGCCGTAAAATGGTCGCTGTGACAACCTCCGGCGTGAGCCTGGCTATTTAGATCTGACCTTTAGTGCCCGCCACGCGCGGGCTTCTTTGTGCCTGGAGAAAACCCATGCGTTACATCATCAGAGTCACTGTTCCTGTAGTCGCCCCCCTCGGACAAGTGGTAGAGGGGGATGCCTAATGACTGTCTCAGATAAAGTTGTTAATAAAACAAATGCCCTGCCTCAAGTTGGCGATGTCAATAATGCCGCAAATGTAATATATGATCCCAATGGTCCGGGGCAACTCAATCGTTCTGTCCAAGAAAGGCTACGCGATGTGGTGTCGGTTAAGGACTATGTCGATGGGGCTGGAGGTGGGGCAGAAGTGATCCAAGCCGGCTTAGAGTCTGCCACTGCTGTAGCTATTGCCAAGAGTGCTGATTTGTATTGGCCGGCGGGGTCGGAGCCGCTAGTAACTAATCAAACTATTCCGGGGCTTCATTCTGTTCGTCACCTTGGTGCAGGAAGTATTAAGGCTGGTTCAAATATATTTAATCTTCAGCCGTCAAGCACTGATGTGAACAGGCTTTATATGGCGCCAGGAGGTAAAGGGGATGGCTTGAGTCCTGAACGTCCACTTAATGGCTTTTCTGGGACTATAGCTGCGTTGCGGAATTATATGCCGCTTTCCGGGAGGTGGATCGTCGTTGGCGCTGCCGGAATTTATAATGAGTCTGTTACGTTGCCAGACTGGCTGGCCAATGGTGCAAACTACCTATCTTTTGAGTTTCCTTCGGTAGGAGGCTCTCAGGTCGAGCCAAGTGTCTACACCGCCTTTCTCGATGGATCTGGCTTGAGTGCCTTGAGCGGCTTCAACACTGGGCAGGGAAACCGAGTCAGCATTACTAATCTGTGCATGCGAAATTGGTACGATCCAGCTTTATCGAATGTTCAACAAGTTCGACGTGCATTGGCTGTTGCAGCAGGTAGCGTAGTATTTGTCCAGAATTGCGGGTTCTATGGGAACGGTTTATCCAATATATCTGCTCTGCCCGGTGGTTCAGTAACAGTCTCCGGAGGGATCTCAGATGGGGCTCGCTACGGTTTGGATAATACGGGTGGGCGCATGTCACTGAGTGCTACGAGTTCAACCTATACTATTGTTAGAAATGCGCTTGAATATGGCTTGTACTCAAAACATGACTCGAGCACTGTTTTCGACTATACCGAGTTTCGTAACAACGGTCGGTTGCCGGCCGCTGTAGCATATGGTTCAGCTCTGTTTGGTTATAAATCTAACTGTTCGATTGATACGAGAGGCTGTAAGTTCTATCAAAATAATATTTGCTGGAACCTACGTGGTGGGTTTGGAGCAGACAATCCAGGAATTCCAGATGTCTATGGTGTTGGGGGAGAAGCCAATATCCGACGGTACTTGTGTCGTGCTGGCGGGGTAGATGATCTTTCGCAATACAGGTCGAATCGATGGAGCGATATCACACTTAGGTTTGCAGGTGGATCGACCTCAGGTGTTGCAGAAGCCACCATTTTAAATGGTATCGCGACAACGCGTGTAGGGTATGTAGCTGATCAAGATCAGGCTATCCGTATGATCATAACCTGTCGGGCCCAATCGGCAGATGGGCTTTTTACACCAACTATTCGCCTAATTAGCGGTGAGGCCGTAGCTCTAGGTACCTACCGGGTTAACGCTGGGGCATATGGTCGTATTGAGCTTTTCATGCGTCCGACCAGTTCTCGAAGTGCCTTCCAGTTGCAGTTTTCGTGCTTGGGAGCATCCCAGAATCTTGGGCAGGCTGTGGGCCAACTCGTATCCGGATATATAGACCTCCCGAACGAGTCACTTACCTTCGAGGTCGCTGGTCGCTCCCTTAGTGATTCCGGCACAGCTGTGCTTAATAGTTGTAACGTTGAACTTAGCGGTTGAATTAGAGCGAAATAGAGTTTTATACGCCCGCCATCGCGGGCGTTTTCTTTTCTGGAGATAACATGGCTCGACTTAATTCTACTGCCGTCGGCGGTCTCAACGTGCTGGCATTTCTCGACTTGCTTGCCTGGTCTGAAGGTACCTCGACGGTCAAGGCCAGCGATGACGGTTATAACGTGCTTTATGGGGGCAGCCTGTTCCGTGACTATGCTGATCACCCTCGTCGAAAGCTTACCTTTCCCATCAACGGTAAATCGGTCACCAGCACCGCTGCTGGACGATACCAACTTCTTGAGCGTTACTGGGACGCCTATCGAGTAAGCTTGGGATTGCAAGGCGGATTTATACCGGAGAACCAGGACCGCATTGCTCTCCAGCAGATCCGCGAGCGCCGTGCGCTGGATGACATCAAGGCCGGCCGTATCCAGCAGGCCATCGCTAAGTGCTCGAACATCTGGGCCAGCTTTCCGGGCAACACCTACGGGCAGAACCCACACCGACTGGACAAGCTGTTGGCCAAGTGGAAAGAGCTTGGCGGGGTGCTGGCATGACCATCAAAACGATAGGCCGCTGCCTGGGCCAGGCCGATGACGGATCGCTGTGGTTCTTCTGCAATGGTTGCAACCTGCCGCATAGCATGAACGTGGGCGCAGGCCATGGGCCGCGCTGGGGGTACAACGAGAATGCTGACGCGCCGACCTTCACTCCGTCTGTGCTGTCCCGGTATCGCACGGCAATAAAGAAACGGTCTGCCATTCCTTCGTGACAGACGGTCGAATCCAGTATCTAGCCGACAGCACCCATGACCTGGCCGGGCAAACGGTCGACCTTCCAGAGTGGGAGGCAGCATGGGACAGCTGGTAGCGAAACTTTCACTCCCGCTGCGCTTACTGGTCGTGCTCCTGGTGGTCGCCTCCTACTGGGGCATATACCAGCATGGTCGGTCGATTGAGCGAGCAGAGGCTGGCCAGGCATCGGCGCAACGAGACAGTGGTGACCGGCTGGCCGAAGTGATCGGCGAGCGAGGCGCTCGGCAGGAAGAACAACGACGCGCCACGGTGCAAGAGGAGGCGAGAGCCCATGCCCAGGAAGAACGAACGATTGCTGATGCTGGCGCTGCTGACGCCGATGCTGCTGGCAAGCGGCTGCGCAGTGACGCCACCCAATTCGCTGCCGCCGTCAGTTGCCCCGGCCCGGATACCGCCGCTATCGCCCGAGGCCAGGCAGCCACCCGCGCCGCCATGGTGCTCTCCGACCTGCTCGAGCGGTCTGTCGCTACGAATCGAGAGCTGGCGCAGGCTTATGACCGCGCCCGAATAGCGGGGCTCGCGTGTGAAGCATCCTATAATGCGTTGATCAACTGACCGGAGCAGGACTGTGGACAAGCGGACGTCCATCGGGATGGTCGAGGCAGGCAAGCCGCTGATTCAACAAGCAATCGACGCACTGCGCCGAATCCACGAAGCGAATACGGTGGCGCCCCATCTTAAGAGATCGAGTGCCTACGGCTGCTGGCCGAGTCGCTTTTTCAGGTTGGGTCCGGTTACCAGTTTATGGTGATCGCCAAAGCGTGCGGAAAAGATTTGCCCCCTCTTCACTAGATACTGTTGGCAATCAAAGGCAGCAACAGCGGGGATACAAACCCCAACAGTGCGGTCGCATTTTCAGCGCCAGAAGCTAAATCGTTAACCTTTGACAGCATATCCCAAAACCGATGGAACAGCTCTTGGCCTTGTTCTGGCTCATCTCGGATACTAGCTCCGTTGCGATGAAGGGCTCCAATGGCACCGTCAAGAGCAGCCTCCAACACCTCGGGCCCCTCCACTTTGTAGCGGAGAAGAGCAGTGCGAAGCGCTTCGAGGTGTTTGATGAACAATTTCTTGATCGGATCAGAGAGGTCTGCTTCCAGAGCTTCCGCAAGGAGATTGTCTAGCTTTTCAATATACTGCCGTATCGCAACTGATTTTTCCGGGGACGACCCTGGGGAGAATTGCGACAGTGCATATGCTCCAAAATCGAGCGCAGTCAGGGTCGAGGCGTCAAGATAACTCCTGTAGTCGCTCCATAAGTTTGTCAGGTTCTGGGATTCGAACAATGTCTCCAGCTGTTGGATAGGTGTCACGAATCGCTCTCTATCGCCGGGGATAAAGGTAATCGCTTTGCGGGAGCGCTCCATTAGCAAAATGACTCTGTTTAGACCTTTTGCTACCTCAATCGAGTTCGAAGCCGAGCATTTCAGCACAGAAGCCCAGACGTCCAGAGTCTTATGCCCAGGGGACATGGCAACGGCCGCCTGCATCAAGCCGTGCAGTTCTTCAAAGGGATTTTCAATTTCGTCCATGGCATTACCGCTTTGGCATAGTGATCACGTAGGCTGTCATAAAGCTGGCATTCCCCAGCCAAAGCGGCAGATTTTACACAAAAAAGGCACTCGCGAGGTCTGAGCAAGTGCTGATTTTAAGGATGTTGGCACCGATGCTGCTGGCCAGCGGTTGCGCAGTGAAGTCGGCCGGTTCGTTGCCACCGACAGTTGCCCCGGCTCGGAAACCGCCGCTGTCGCCAGAGGCCAGGCAGCCACCCGCGCCGCCATGGTGCTCTCCGAACTGCGCGACCGGGCTGATGCACGAGCGGGAGAGCTGGCAAAAGCTTATGACCGAGCCCGAATAGCGGGGCAGCTATGTGAATCGTCCTATAATGCTCTGGCCCCATAGCTGGAGCAGACGATGAAAAGAACATTGGAAGGCATAGCTCTCGCCGGCGAACCCCTGCTTCGTCAAGCCTTGGAAGCTATTCGTGCTCATCGAGCAGCCGAGGAGGATGGTGCGTCCATCGACGAAATTGAGCGCCTACGCCTGCTGGCCGACTCGCTTTACAATGCAGCCATTGACTACCAGCTGGTCGCGGCTGGTCAGCCACCATCCACCATTCAATGACACCGGCCACGGTGGATGCAAATGAGCGAAAAATCGCCACCCCTGCTACCCGATGACCCCATGTACCGCGATGCTGTGGCTGCGATGAAGCGGTACCACGAAGCTCAGGCGGCAGGCGATTCTCCCGAAACGGTCGAGCGCTTGCGGCTAATTGCCGAATCGCAGTTCCAGGCGGTTAACGACTACCAGCTCAGAGCTCTAGGTCGCCCTGGCGGTTCTGTTCACTGACAGGTTCAATCAATTCGGGGCCTTGGTTCCTAACATTCCCCACCGCCTTGCCAACTGGAAACCATCGGAAGTCCTGTGCCGGCCGGCATCCAGCCTCGACAATGGCTTCCAAGCGCTCGCCTAATGTGGCTGGATCCAGCCATTCCCTTGCGGTTTCAGGCGAGAGCACCAAGGGCTTTCTGTCGTGGATGTCGATCAGGCCTTGATCAGCAGCGGCTGTGATGACGACAAATCCATCTCGCTCATCTGGCTCCAGACCCTGATGTACTTCTGCGAGCGCGGCAAAAAATAGCGGTCCGCCATCGGCGCTCGTGATGTAGTAGGGCTGCTTTCGCTTCGGGTCTGCAGGATCTGGAACCCATTCGAACCAGCCATTTGCCGGTGCCAAAGCTCTTCCATTCGGCCACAGAGCCTTGAAGAACTTTCCCATTACCGCCGTCTCTGCCCGGGCATTGATCGGGTCCGGGCGTTTCCCCTTCGCCCAGAAAGGCGACCATCCCCACTTGACCCTATCCACGCTCAGCCCCTCGTCTACTCTGCGAATGACCTCGACCCGGGTCGAAGGCGCCACATTGAAGCGCCTGATCGGTTCATGGTCGTAGCCATTGATTACTACCAGGTCCAGCGATAGCTGGCGCAGATAGTGATCCATCGCCTCATAGATCGAGTACCGTCCGCACATAATCACCCCTCTCGCCTGTCAGAATTTTCATCGCCCAGGATTGACCGGGCAGCCGATGCCGGATTTACTGTATATGCATACAGTTTGCTTCGGACCTTCCACCATGACTATCACTTTCTTGGGCACACCAATCGGCGGTACCGATTCGCTTCCGCTGTATTCCTTTCGTGTGCCGGCCGGATTTCCGTCGCCTGCTGCAGACCACTTGGAAGGCCATATTTCCCTTGATGAGTTATTCGACCTCCGCGCGCCACATGTGTATCTGGTGAAAGTGGAAGGCGATAGCATGCAAGGGGCTGGGATCTACTCCGGTGACATCGTCATCGTCGATCGCGGCCGCGAGGCTGAACACGGGGATGTGGTCATTGCCGCGGTCAACAGTGAGCCGGTATGCAAGCGACTGCACCGTCGTGACGGCGTGGTCATACTGAAGTCGGAGAACCCGGCGTATCCTCCGCGGTACATCATGGAAGGCGATGAGCTCGTCGTTTGGGGCGTTGTGCGTTATAGCGTGCGCGACCATGCGCAGTGACCAGGTGTTCGCGCTGATCGATTGCAACTCGTTCTACGCGAGCTGCGAGCGCGTGTTCCGGCCGGACCTGGCCAAGACCCCAATTGTTGTGCTGAGCAACAACGATGGCTGTGTAATCGCTAGGTCCTACGACGCAAAGCCATTCGTGAAGATGGGCGAGCCGTATTTCCAGGCGAAGGACAAGCTGCGCCGGCACGGCATCATGGCCTTCAGCAGCAATTACGCGCTGTACGGCGACATGAGCGAGCGAGTCATGACCCTGATCGAGTCCATGGTGCCGGCCACCGAGATCTACAGCATCGACGAATGCTTCGCTGACTTGTCCGGTATTCAGGAAAATCTGACTCAGTTCGGGCGGAAGGTGCGCTCGAGGATTTTCCAGTGCACGGGAATTCCGGTGGGCGTCGGCATTGCTGGCACGAAGACGCTCGCGAAGCTGGCCAACCATACGGCCAAGCGCCTGCAGGCACAGACGGGTGGCGTGGTCGACATCACCGATCCGTTCAAGCGTGATTGGGTGTTGCGCAATACCGAGGTGAAGGAAGTTTGGGGCATTGGTCGGTGTATGACCGCTCACCTTGAAGCGATGGGCATCCGCACAGCCATGGACCTTGCCAAAGCTGACGCCTGGACACTTCGCCAGAAGTTCAGCGTTGTGGTTGAAAAGACGGCCCGAGAGCTCGCTGGCACGCCATGCCTTGAACTTGACGAGGCCGAACCGCCGAAACAGGAGATCTGCTGCAGTCGGATGTTCGGAAAGCGGCTTACTGAGCTGGCACCGATCAAACAGGCCGTGGCCACTTACGTTGGCCGCGCCGCGGAGAAACTCCGGGCTCAAGGGTCAGTTTGCAAGCGCATGCGAATCAGCATCCGTACCGGGATGTTCAATCCGGAAGAAGCGCATCACGCCCAGGGTGCGCTGGTAGAGCTTCCTTACCCAACCTGCGACACGCTGCTGATGACTCGACTGGCCACCGATGCGGTCGAGCGGATCTTTAGGCCCGGGTTCCGCTACAGCAAGGCTGAGGTGCTGCTGATGGACCTGCGGCAATCAGGTGAGTTTTCAGAGGACTTGTTCACGCTCAAGCAGTCGGTGGCATGTGACCGACTGATGAAGGTGATGGATGACATCAACGAGCGCTGGGGGAGGGGGACTATGCGGGCTGCCAGTGTTCCGGCGACGCCGGACTGGGGAATGAGGAGGGAGATGATGAGCCAATCCTATACCACGCGGATCGATCAGCTGTGGACAGTCAAGTGTTGAGCCTGCCAGCGGCTTGGTTGGCCGAGCTGAATGACCAGTCGGCGATAGTGACTGATCCCGATGGGCGTGCAGCTGTGCTTGCTGAACTCGCTATATCTGCGCACCGACGGGGCGATGTTGGCGCCGATCAGCTGACTGACATGCTGGAGTTTGCTGAGGCGGCCAGGCTGTGGGCGCTCGCGCATGACCAGTCATGCGAACCGCTCTGAGTCAATTTGGTGTCAGAGCTTTCTATGAGTTTGGCACATCAATGGCTCCTGTAATAAATAATTTGAATAAGAAAAGAAGTGTAATAGCAAAATGATTTTGCTTTTCTCTGGACTTGACACAATTAGTATCTAGCATTGTTTTTGTAATCGCAGTTCCTCTAATGCTAAGTGTCATGGAGCGATTGGTCATGGTTGATAAAAGTGATGAGATTGCCGAGCTCTTGGAAAAGCTTAAAAAAGCAGGTGCAGATGTAAAAACCGGGTCCAATGCCGGGCCGACCGTTAGCAAAAAGTTTTTAGATGATCTTAAAGGAGCAACGACTCAAGACTTTGATGCCTGGATCTCTTGGACAAAGAGCTTCTAGTGAAATGGTCGGGCGACTGGAGATAATATTAAAGCTAACAGAAAGGTGCAATATAGCTTGCACCTACTGTTACTATTTCGAGAATGATGATAGGAGTGCGTTAACGCGGCCGTGGAGGTTTTTGGATGAGTCAGTCCCAATTCTGAAAGCTAGGATTCAAGATGCGTTGCTGAATGGTTTTTGCGATTCTGTTCGAATAATATTCCATGGAGGGGAGCCTCTACTTTTCGGTAAAGTTCGTTTTCGGGCGCTTTGTCTTGAATTGATGTCGATCATTTCAGCAAACAAAAAAGTTGCTTTGTGCATGCAAACAAATGCAATGCTTGTGGATGATGAGTGGATTGAGATATTTCAAGAATTTAAGATTGGCGTTGGGGTGTCAGTCGATGGGCCAAGAGAAGTCCACGATCGTTTTAGGCTTGATAAGCGCGGGAGAGCAACCTTTGACAAAACCGTTGCTGGAATACACAAATTGGTTGGCGCGGCTAAGGCTGAAAAGATAAGCCCCCCAGGCGCGTTGATAGTAATACAGCCAGCAGTAGATCCTGCTGTGGTGTATGATTTTGTAGTCAATGATCTTGGTATAAAAAATATGGATTTTTTGTTGCCGGATGCCACCTGCGAAAATCCAATAATTGGAACTTCGAGGGGCTGTGGTGAGTATCTATGTTTGTTGCTTGATCATTGGCTTTGCTACGGGCAGGGGAGTGTAGATATCCGCATTTTGACGTCGACCGTTTCGCTTTTGCTCGGTCGCCACTCTTTACTAGGGGGCTTCGGCCCGGCACGATCGACAGCGCTGACCGTGTTAAGCGATGGAGATATAAACGGCGATGACTTCCTCCGTCCATGTGGAGATCATGTAGTTGATCTTGGAATGAATCTGTCGTCGAACGGTTTGATGGAAGCCTTTGATAGTAATGAAGTGAAGCTATCGTCTTTAGGTGCGGATGAGGTGCCCTTAGCTTGCGGTGGTTGTGCCTACGAGCGTATATGCTGCGGAGGGCAGCTTACGCATCGATATAGTGTTAAAGATGGGTTTCGGAACAAGTCTATATATTGCAAAGATCTGAAAATTTTTTACGAGCACGTTTGTGGGTTGCTATATCGTTCCGGGGTGAATCTCGCTGAGATTGAATATGCGCTTCGCTGAAGACGAGAAACGTGTCGAGGAGATGGAAGGGGGGCTTAACGGCCAGTCGTGGTGGTGCAGGGCGGTGGGCGATTATGGCAACTGAGCTTCCGCAGGCCTGGCTGGCTGAGCTGAACGACCAGGTTGCCCTGGTGGCTGATCCCGATCGACGCGCAGCAGTGCTCGATGAGATGGCCTATGCCGCACGCCGGCGGCGAGAGGTCGATGACGGTGACCTGATCGACATGCTGGAGATCGTCGAGTCGGCCAGGCTATGGGCGCTGGATGAGTCTGAGAAGGATTTGGAGTAGGTCGGCAGAACGCCGGAGGAGGGTGGTGCTGGGTGTCTAAAACCGCTCAAAACCATCCCGGTTTTACTGGGCGAAAGTCGCCGAAACTGGCCGAACCATATTAGACAGGCTCGATTCGCAGGCCGCAGGGGGCGCGGCCTGAGGTCGATTTTTTCCGCTACTGCTGCATCATTGGTGTGTGCACAAAAGTTCTTACCTTTTGTCCCATTGATGGGGGAACACAACGTAATTAAGGTCGCACTCTCGCATGCGGTGATGGTAATGCATCATCACCAATCAGTTATTCTGAATGTTGCTTTTTAGCAGTTGTTAATGGGCACTTTTTGTTGGTTTGGGCAAGAATAGGGTGGTGGCGGCTTCTTGTCTACGCATACTACAGTATCTGCATCATTCATGTTGTCAAGTCGGTGAGTTTCTAGCGGCCTGAGCTCAAAGTTAGTTTGGCCGCCAGGCCAGCGCACGCTAACAAAAATTGATGCATTGGCGTTTTTGTTTTTTATACAGGCTGGCCCAGTCGCTGCCTCTACTTGAAAAAACGGCGTTAAGCCAATGGTTGCGACCAGTACGAGGCTATAGCGAAAGCTGGTCATGTTGTCGTCCCTTCGATATTAAGAAAAATCAAGTGTGGAATCTAAGCTGATGTCCGTAGCTGCAGGATTTGTTACACCTAATACAAATGAAGCTTGCAAAAGGCATCTGTCAGGACCGGAAGGGTATTTGGTCGCTGAAACAGTTTTTGTATCGTTCCGACCTTCTTGGCGAACGGTTATGGTCCCAAAAACGCTTTTGCAACATTTCGATGAGCATGCCGACATTAAAACGGTAGACTGCCCACTTGTTAAATCAACGCTCTTTGGCCCCAGCTGCTGAGTGGTCCCATCTTCATATTTAACTATTGCTCCTATTGCGATTATATGAACCCTGTGGGCTGCAGCAACATTGTTTTGAAATGCTGCATTAGTAATGTCGCATTGCAGGTTTGGCTGATTCATCAACTCAAGCAAAGAGGTTTCGGTTATTTCTGACATGATAGAGGCCTGTGTCATGGGTACTAGGGTTCATGAGGTAAAGGTCAAGCGATTTTAGGTTCGCTAATTATTTGAGCGATATAATTTTGTGCGCGTAACGTATTAAATCTTAAGTTAGACTACCAGAGGTAAAGCGTTAGTATATTCAGCTATAGCTTTTTTGACTTTGATATCGATTTGGGAGTTAAGAAACTACCGGTCCATCACTAGGTGCCGCGCAGGTTCTGTGAGGGTTGTGCGTTTCCGGCACGGGAGTTCATGGTTGATCGCCGGACCAATTCCCGAACCAACTGATGTATTTCCGTGAGGGGGCAAGGGTAGTTTGGGCCAGCAAAATCAACACATCCCCACCCGCTAAACCCCATGGCATAGCGCATGGTGATGTTGACGGTAGACGTCAGTCACTGCTCTTGGGGGGGCGAAATGGGTTAAGCCGGTGCTGAGGTTGTCTTAGGCGCATTCGTGCAGCACTGCAAACCGGACGAAAGGAGACCCAAATCAGTTCCGCAACTGACTAGCGACCCCTTGATTTTATTGGCTTGCAGCGCAGTTCAAAACGCTTCGATGCGGAATCGAAATATTTGTAAGCTTCTGAAATACAAGGAAATACAACCCGGATTGCAAATCCGGGAAACCGCTCGGCCTAGGTCTCAAAACTGCGAGCGATCCTTGGGCCAATTCTTGGGCCAATGCATGCGTTTTGGTGCGTTGTTGAGAGGCTGAAACCCCCGAAAACATTGCACTCTACACCGCTCAAAACCGCGAAAATAATCGCATGGTGATGTTAGCGGTGGAGATCAAAGGGCTTACCTATCAGTAACTTACGACGCTGGGCTTTCAGCTGATACCGATTTGATACCAATCTTGAGCTTTTCCAGCTCGCTCCAGTCGGAGCTTGAGTTAAGCCAACGGGCATACGTCGACAGCAGCATCTGAACGCTGTGACCCAGCTGTTGGGCGATAAATGCGGGGTTGAGGCCGGACATTGCGCGCATTGTCGCATAGGTGTGACGGCAGTTGTATGGGGAGCGACGCTTGATCCCCAATTCATTCAGTCTCGGCACCATCGCTCAGCCGCACAACAGGCCTTCAGGCACTTGGCTGGACGCTTGTGGTTCTGCGCCGCCTTCACGGGGTGGCGTTATTGTTGAACAGGGGTGATATGCTTCGCCGCTTACCTGGCAGGGAGAGCGGTGATGCGGGTTAGCGAGAGACTTCGGGCGTTCCAGGCGTGGTTCAATCCGAAGCGCAGGAGGCGCGCAGGCGTAGCGTTGATCGTCCTTGGCCTGGTTGGGATGGTTATCAACCCGCAAAGCCGGTGGAGCCTGGTCTTCGGGACGGGGATCTACTGGTTCTTTACTGCCTGGTCGCCCGGTCTTCGTCGCAAGCGCTAGGTTTTGTCGAAGTGATACAGGTGCAATAAGGCTCGAAACAAAGGCTGAAGCAGGGAGCGCGGTGATGGGTAGACGGCTGGAAGAATTTCGAGAGTGGTTGACGCCACGGAAGCGGCTGTGGTCCGGGATGGGCCTTTTTGTTTTTGTCATTGTGGTGACGGCAAAGTACCCCGAGTCGCACCTGACTTGGCTTATCGGTCCTGCTGCCGTACTCATCACCGGTAGTTTCATGGGGGCGCCGAGTAAAAGGCGATAGGCACTGGCGGGCCGCGCCGGAGGGAGCGCGCTCCTGAGGGAAATCGACACGGTGACCTTCGCGCCTTTACGCGCCAAGTGATAAGCCACTTTTGTAATCAACGTCTCCTAAGGCGCGTTGCCTAAACGCTTGCGGGTTTCGACTTCCAGCTTTCGACAAGCATCAGAGAATATGCTTTTCCCTACTGCTGGGCCGGAGTAGCTGTCTAGTTTCTCGCGGCATAGTTCGACGGCATCTTGGGCCTGTATTCTTTCCTTGTCTGCTGGCGTGTCTCCGGCATAAAAGCCGAAAGCCCAGTACAGGGTGATGGCAATGATGATCCCGACGATAGCCTTGTTGACAGAGCCCATTCTCCTTACTGACGGTAGTGGGCCCCAAGGTGGATTCCGTATTGGTTGCCTGAGGTCAGATTGGCAGTGCTTGCATAAAATGGCTTCAGCCATGATGGCTTCCGCGCAATAGGGGCAGCTCTTTTTTCCAGTCTCCACAGATGAAACTCCTTTTTCAAAACAGGATTCTATCATTGGGCCTGAGGGCTGTGAGGGAGGTGTCTCTGTTTTCCACCAAAGGATCTTCTGGAGGCGGAATGCCTCGCCAACCCAATAAGTCAGGCAAATAAAAATCCGATTTGAATGACAGCTCCTGGCCGGTTGCTGCCCTTCGCGACTGGCGTCATCGACCCAATGCCTCCGGTAGTGACGTTTCACAAATCAGGGAGCGGTCGACACAAACAAGCCCTGTACTGATAATCACCGTCTCACAGGGATGCCCGGGAACGAATGTCATGGACTGTCTTCCGACGCTGATCACCGATCGGCTGGTTCTCACGCCCCTCCAGCTGGAGGATTCACCCATCATTCAGGCGCTATTCCCCTGCTGGGAGGTGGTTCGCTACCTGGATCGTCGTGTCCCATGGCCGTATCCAGAGGACGGGGCGCTGGTCTATGTCCGAGATATCGCCCTGCCTGCCATGGCAGCAGGTCGTGAAAGGCACTGGATGATCCGCATGCGCAACGATGCTGGCTGCACCCTGGGTAGCATCAGTTTGTATGATCAGCCTGGAAACAACAGAGGTTTCTGGCTCGCACCACAATGGTGGGGAAAGGGCTACATGCGTGAGGCATGCCGGATTATCAATGCTTATTGGTTCGAGACACTGTCGCGTCCGGTCATGCAGGTTCCCAAAGCGGTTGCCAACGACGCATCTCGCAAGGTCTCCAAACATGAGGGTATGCGCTTGGTAGACGTGCGGGCAGGAGAATTTGTATCTGGACCGATGGAGGTCGAAATATGGGAAATGACGCGTGCTGACTGGCTAGAAAGGTCGACTGCCAGTCGCTAGTTTTCACGCACTCAGTCGCCGCCAGCTTCGAGTTGTAAGCTGCCCTCCGAAGGGCAGCTTTGGGTCAATTTCGGACCGTCAGCGACAGCTATCAGGCGATATCTGCAGGGTGCATCCAGGCCAATACCTGCTCTACGTAGCAATAACCGGAGTAATCATCCTGATGGGAAGTTGGCAGTTCGTGCCGGAATCCAGGCAGTAAGGTGCGGACAGCTAACGCTGCATTGCTTTAATACAGCGCTGGAACAGGAATTGCTGAGACCCTGAGACATTGAACATGCGGGGTACGCAGAAATGACTCAGGATGACCGCTATTACATGATTTTCAGCGTGGTGGCTGTGCTGGTGCTGGACCTGGCGGCGACTTATGTGTTTCTCAATGTCATATCCTGACCCCGGTTGTGGGGCACGCCATACGCGTAATCGGGGCCAGCCGCTACATGAAACCTGTCGGGGAAGATGACCAGCGGCTTGCGCCTGCCTGAACATCCCGATTGAGTGTGGTCCAACGTAAGCAAGCCTTGGCTTCGCTTGTCGGAGGTACGCACATGAAACGCAAGACTGCATGGGTTGTGGTGTTGTCCGGTTTGCTGCTGCTCAGTGGCTGCTGGCCATACTGGCATGACGGGCGGCATCATCGCCATTATTACGACGGTGATCATGGCGGGCAGGAGTATCGTCGCTACTGATGGCGGGCGCGAGGGGCGCCCCGAGGTCCATATAGCCAATAAGCCTGATACCGGGTTGCCTTCCAGCAGTAACATGGGCACACGATAACCAAAACAGGGCGGCTGGCTGGTAATGACTTTACCTGTTTCTCATGGGGCAACAGGAGCGTGTCGCGTGAAGAGCTCAAGATCGCGAGCAGGCGCAATCGCAATATTTGTGTCCGGGTTCGCTATGGTGTTCATGGCAGGCTGCGCACAAAACCCTGATGTACGTGACAGCCACGATTATACCGTTGGCAGTACCGCGAAAAGCCCACCCGTGTATCTGGGGTGCGTCAAAGACGAACTTCAAGGCAATGTGAAAACCTACGAAGTCCAGAGCGATAATGCGGTCAGGCTGTTCATCGAAAGCACCGACCCCGACAAGGCGCAGGGGCTTGTAGAGTTGCGGGGCACGGGAACTCAGCGCCAGTTCACGGCTTATCAACGTGATGCCTGGTACGACCATGGCAGGTTGCTGGATGCCGCACTGATGTGTTCCAAGGCGTGATTGTTAGCACTGGAAAACACAAAAAGCCCGCTGTTGAGAGCGGGCTTTTTGCATTTGCGGGCCACGGCCGCAATAATCCGCCTATTTGGAAGGAGAATCGCGGGTGCAAGCAAGAAGCGTTGTCGCCGAAATGTTCATTGGGATCCCGACGCATTTCTGGGTGTTGCCCGTTGCAGGTCTGGTTGCGTACTACGGCTTGAAGTGGTCCGCCAGATCCAGCAGTCGCGCGACCCTGCTGCAAGCCTCGACTTATGTGTTGCTGCTGGCGCTGGCGGTGCTGCCCAACGGTTTTTATGCGCTGTTTCCCCCTGCGCCCGACCCGGATGTGTTGTTGAATAACGCGCCGTTGCCCAACTATGCAGGGCGCCTCTACCTGGATGCGTTCTACGTCTTCGGTGGTTGGGCGCTGAGCAAAGTGGTGAAGCTCAAGTTCAGCTGAGTCGCTGCCCGGGTACCTGATGCGCCGACTGGAACGGATATTGCTCGTACCCTTTCAAACCGGCGCATTTGGGGGATACGGCAATGCTTCCTGAAGACCTGTATGTCATGTTTCTGTTTGTCGCCAGCGTGCTGGCCCTCGATGTAGCGGCCATCGTGCTGTACCGGGGAGCCAAACCCTGACCCGCGTTTGGGGGGCTGGCACCCTGAACCGGGTATGTAGTCAAGGTCAGGCATGGATTAGCAGGCAAGCCAAGGCGTTTTCCGGGCTTTGAATTCAGTCAACAAGCGCCTTCAATGTCGTCGATTCTTGCGGCGACAGAGCGCAACTCGTCCGCAACCACATCGATGGACTTGATGTGCGCAGCAACATCCACCTCGTTTTGCGAGCTACCACGCGCCGCCATGAACCTGGCGTGACCACTCATGGCCTGACTGAGTTGGTCCAGGTGATCGGCTGTTCTGACCAGGTCTGACTTGATGCTATGAAGCGTTTCCATGGTGTTAAAGGCCTTCCTTGTCAGTTGCTTCAACGAGCCTGTGAGCATCGCCGCAGGGCAGGGTGAAACGCAACCGATTTATAGAAGGCGCTTTCTCGCCCAAACCCGGAAGAGCTTACGCGATGCTTGCTGGGGCGTAGGAGAGCCCCTGGTTTTTTTCAGCTGTCTGTTTCCACCTGCAGTACCGAACCTTTATCGTCCGTTACCAACAATCCGACGGACTGGATACCATCTGATTGTTGCTCGGCAAGTGGCACGTCCGAGTGGCGAAAAATGCTACGGTTCTGTTCACCGGTTTTAAGGGTGATGAGTTTGCCATTCTGATAGAAAAGAAGTGTTTTGTTGGCGTTATTTTGCATTGCATAACTCCTTGCCGACGTGTGGGTTGACCCCGTTACTGTCGCAGCCTCCACCTGCTCACGCTACTGGCAGAATTATCAGGTGCTTACCGTCGACCCCTGTCTGGCCTCATCCAGCAGCGCGCTATTGCTGTGTCAATTGCGCGAAAACCTGCAGCCAGACCTTGGTTGATTAGTAACTCGGCGCAACCCCCGTTAGAATGCAGCGTATCCCTAATGGCCAATTGCAAATGCCTACCTTTCGTATCTTTATCACTTCTGCGTTAGTTGCCAGCCTTGCCGGCTGCGCAACCCCCGGCAAACCCACGGCCAGTAAACTGACCAAGAAATCGCCGCAGCAGTACGCCGCCTGTGTCCTGCCCAAGTGGCAGGCACTGGCGCCCCAGGCTACGCAGAAGTCGATAGCCCACGGTTATCGGCTGACGGCGCCCAGTGCCGTAGCGAGCGACGATGTGCTGGACGTGGTCGATTCTCGCGATGGCAGCCGCGCGACGTTCTACAAGGGCAGCTTCCTGTCGGGCGACAAATTGCGCCAGGCTGCCCGAGAGTGCCTGGACTGAGTCAGTAGCCCGAGCCGCTCGAACCGCCCATGCTGGGCAGGCGGGCCTTGTGCTGGGCATTGCTCCATTCGGCGCAGGTCATGAAGGCGGTCTTGTCCACCTTGCCGTTGGCGTCGAAGCTGACGCTGTAGGGTTGCCGGTTTCCGGCCTTGGACAGCATGTAGTCGAAGCACGTGCCGGGTACGACGGTGCGTTCGGACTCGGCATCAGGTTTGCCGCCTATTTGCACGACCTGGTCTTTGCTCATGCCGGTATCGACCTTGGCCACCAGTGGCTGGTCGTGGTACAGCGCAGAGCTGGATGAACAGGCAGCAAGTGCTGCCAGGGTGAAAAGCAGCGCGTAAAGGGGTTTGTTCATGGCAGTGCTCCAGTAAAGGGCAGTGCACCACATATCAATCCACTCGGCTTTTCATCATACGCCTGTACTGCCTTACCCGCAGTAAGGTGCAGCCTTGCTCCAGCAACAAGGCGCGCAACGGTGACGCATGGGCCTTGGGCTGGCTGCCTGCTGCCAGCCGGCGCATCTGCAGCTTCACCAGGGCCATGTACGCCAGTGCGGCCAACGCCTTGCGCTTCCAGCGAATCGGCTTCAGCTCGGCACTGGCTGTCGCCTCGCCCTTGTGCCAGCGCCGGGGCAAGCCAGGTTCGACAGCCAGCGCCGTGGCGATGCCGGCCATGGCCACGCCACTGGCGAGCACCTGCTCGACCACCGGCAGCCGGCGAATACCCCCCGTGACCATCACCGGCATCTTCGCGATAGCGGCGATATCCCGGGCAAACTCCAGAAAGTAAGCCTCGCGGGCCAGGGTGCGGCCGTCGCGTGCGTCACCTTGCATGGCCGGTGCCTCATAGCTGCCGCCAGACAGCTCCACCAGGTCCACTGGCAACGTGTTCAGCCACAGCACCACTTGGCGGGCATCCGCAGGTTCGAAGCCACCGCGCTGGAAGTCGGCCGAATTCAGCTTCACTGCCACGCCGAAACCGGGCGAAACGACCTCGCGCACGGCCTTGACGACTTCCAGCAACAGCCGTGCGCGGTTCTCCAGGCTACCGCCCCAACGGTCTTGACGCTGGTTGCTCAACGGCGACAGAAACTGGCTTAGCAGGTAACCATGAGCGGCATGTATCTGCACGCCACTGAAGCCGGCCTCTTCGGCCAGCGCTGCGGTACGGGCGAAGCGCTGGATCAGGGCCACGATCTCGGCTTCGTCCAGCGCCTTGGGCAGGGGGAACAGCCTGGACAGGCCACCCATGTTCAAGGCCACGGCCGACGGCGCCACGGTGGGTTGGCCAAGGTTGGCCTGCATCTGCCTTCCCGGGTGGTTGATCTGCATCCAGAATTGCGCGCCATGGGCGCGGCCGACACGGGCCCAGTCGCGAAAGCGTTGCAGCGGCTGGCTGGCATCGAGCATTACCCCGCCCGGGCCGGTCATCGCGCTGGGGTCGACCATCACATTGCCGGTCAGCAACAACCCGGCACCACCTTCGGCCCAGGCCTGGTACAGGCGCAGCAATGAGTCGGAAGGGGTCTGGTCGGGGTTGGCCAGGTTTTCTTCCATCGCCGCCTTGGCGATGCGGTTGGGAATGACACTGCCATTGGGCAGTTGCAGCGGCTGGAAGGGTGTCATGGCGATCTCCGGACAGGGTTACCACGCATCGGTTACTGACCGCGTGGGCTAGGTTGCAGAGAAGGCTAAGGTTAAAGTCAACTTTAAGGTCAATAGGGGAATGACAGTGAAATGAAAATTGGTGAGTTGGCACGACGCACGGGCCTCAGTGCATCGCGTATCCGTTTTTACGAAGCCAGCGGGCTAATTGCCGCCCGGCGCCTGGGCAACGGCTACCGGGATTACCCGGAGCAGGTCGTGCGGGCACTGGAAATCATTACCTGTGGCCAGCAGGCGGGGTTCAGCCTGGATGAAATGCGCAAGCTTACCGACGCGTCCGGGGCAGCACCGGGCGATCATGGTTTGTTGCTGGCCAGCCTCAAGCGCAAGGTGGCGGAGATCGAGGCGATGCAGCAGCGGTTGGCGCAGAACCGTGCTCAGTTGCTGGCGGTAATTGCCGGTATCGAAGGCAAGCCACAGGGGATGGACTGCGAACAGAACGCCCAGCGTTTGCTTGCCGGTTGGCAAGAGGTTGAGGCCTCAGGCGCTTGACCCCGGGTGGGGCGGCCTTGGCATGGTTCATCCCGCCTCACCGCGCTTGTTCATCTGCTCGCACTGCACCTGCGCATCCGTCCTGCTCGGGTAGCTCGGCTTGAGCCGCTCCTTCACCTGGTTATCGTAAATGTCGAACCCTCCACAAACGGTAGCGGCGTAATAGCGGCTGCCCATGCGGAACGACTCCTTTTCGATCGGCACAGCGGGAACGATAACGAATCTTGGTTGCATGTTTCGTGCCTCCCCAGGCAGAGACTTAAGTATTAGTCTCGCCATAGATAAGCATCAAGGAGGCTCATCAATAAAACGGCGTTCATGCAGGGCAGGGCGACGATCGCGCTGTCATCAAATGAAAACCTGCTGTCGTCCGATGCGAAGCACCCTGCAAGCCAAGGGCATACAGTCCAGTCATCCAGAACTGACGCCAGGCGTCCAGATCGATGAGTGGAGAGACAAGCATGTCCAAAGTCGTACGTTTCCATCAGACCGGTGGCCCCGAAGTGCTGCGCTACGAGGATGCCGAGGTGGGCGAGCCCGGCCCGGGCCAGGTGCGTTTGCGCCAGGTGGCGGTGGGCCTGAACTACGCCGACACCTACTTTCGCAATGGCACCTACCCGATCCCGTTGCCCAATGGCATCGGCGTGGAAGCTGCCGGGGTGGTAGAGGCCGTGGGCGAGGGCGTGACTCAGGTGAGGGTCGGTGACCGTGTCACCTATACCGGCTTCCTCAATACCCTGGGTGCTTATTGCACCGAGCGCCTTATCCCCGCCGCGGCACTGATAAAACTGCCGGAGACCATTGCCTTCGAGACCGCTGCCGCCATGACCATGCGCGGCCTGACCTCGGCCTACTTGCTACGCCGGCTCTATGACTTCAAGCCCGGTGACAGCGTGCTGCTGCATGCCGCTGCTGGCGGGGTGGGCCTGATTGTCGCGCAGTGGGCGAGGCTGTTGGGGCTGAACGTGATTGGCACCGTATCCACCGAGGCCAAGGCTGAAGTGGCCCGCGCCCATGGCTGTAACCACATCATCAACTACAGCGTCGAGGACGTGGCCAGCCGCGTGCGTGAGCTGACCGACGGGGTAGGGGTGAACGTGGTGTTCGACAGCGTTGGCAAGAACACCTTCATGGGGTCGCTCGATTCGCTCAAACGCCGTGGCCTGATGGTATGCGTCGGCACGGCTTCGGGCACCATCCCGCCGTTCGACCCGCAATTGCTGGCGATCAAGGGTTCGCTGCAGCTCACCCGCCCGGCGCTGGCCGACTTCATTGCCGACCCGGCAGAAAAGGCCGACCTGGCCGGCGAACTGTTCGACCACGTCAGCAGCGGGCGCATCCGGATCGAAATCAACCAGCACTACGCCTTGCAGGATGCCGTTCAGGCCCACCGTGACCTGGAAGCCCGCAAAACCACCGGCTCGTCGATCTTCGTCATCTGAAGAGGGCAACAGCATGCACATCGAACAACTGACCTGCGCGATCGGTGCCGAGGTAAGTGGCGTCAACCTTGCCGACGCAATTCACGATGATGACCTGTTCGCCCAACTGCGCCAGCAGTTGCTTCAACACCGTGTGCTGTTCCTGCGCGACCAGCACTTCAGCCGTGCCGAGCATGTGGCCTTCGCCCGCCGCTTCGGCGAGCTGGAGGACCACCCGGTGGCCGGTAGCGATCCAGAGCACCCAGGGCTGGTGCAGATCTACAAGCGCCCGGACCAGCCCAACGACCGTTATGAAAATGCCTGGCACACCGACGCCACCTGGCGCGAGGCGCCCCCCATGGGCTGCGTACTGCGCTGCGTCGAATGCCCCCCGGTGGGCGGCGATACGATGTGGGCGAACATGGTGCTGGCCTATGAAAACCTGCCAAGCGACGTAAAAGCCAAAATCGAAGGCCTGCGCGCCCGCCACAGCATCGAGGCCAGCTTCGGCGCCGCCATGCCACTGGACAAACGCCTGGCGCTGAAGGCGCAGTTTCCGGATGCCGAGCACCCGGTGGTGCGCACCCACCCGGAAACGGGTGAGCAGGTGTTGTTCGTCAACGCCTTCACCACCCATTTCAGCAATTACCACACCCCACAGCGGGTGCGGTTCGGCCAGGACGCCAACCCAGGTGCCAGCGACCTGCTGCGTTACCTGATCAGCCAGGCGTACCTGCCCGAATACCAGGTGCGCTGGCGCTGGAAGCCCAACAGCGTGGCGATCTGGGATAACCGCAGCACTCAGCATTACGCCGTCATGGACTACCCGCCGTGCCACCGCAAGATGGAGCGCGCCGGGATCAAGGGCAGCCGCACGTTCTAAGCCTGTCGCTGTCACTGGCGGCAACCGCACAATAACAATAGCGAGGACTACAGCATGCAATTCTTCGACGATTCGTTGCACCCGGAAAACATGGAAAAGGTGGTGATCACCGTGGCCCCCTATGGCCCGGAGTGGATGCCCGAAGACTTCCCTGAAGACATTCCGCTGACCATGGACGAGCAGGTGCAGAAGGCCGTCGACTGTTACGAGGCAGGCGCCACCGTGCTGCACTTGCATGTGCGTGAACTGGACGGCAAAGGCTCCAAGCGCTTGTCCAAATTCAACGAGCTGATCGCCGGTGTGCGTGAGGCGGTTCCGGACATGATCATCCAGGTGGGTGGTTCGATTTCCTTCGCTCCGGAAGGCGAAGGCGAGGCGGCCAAATGGCTGTCGGACGACACCCGGCACATGCTCGCCGAACTGACGCCGCGCCCCGACCAGGTGACGGTGGCGATCAACACCACGCAGATGAACATCATGGAGCTGTTGTATCCCGAGTACCTTGAAGGCACTTCGCTGGCCAGCCCCGCAATCCATGCAGCTTACAGCGAGATGACCGTGCCGGCCGGCCCGGCCTGGGTCCGCGAACACCTGCGCCGCCTGCAGGCCAGCAATATCCAGCCGCATTTCCAGCTGACCGGCATGCATGCCCTGGAAACCCTTGAGCGCATTGTGCGCCGGGGTGACTACATGGGCCCGCTGAACCTGACCTGGATCGGCATTGGCGGCGGTTTCGACGGCCCCAATCCGTTCAACTTCTTCAATTTCATCCACCGCGCACCGGACGGCTGCACGCTGACCGCCGAGTCGTTGCTGAAGAACGTGCTGCCGTTCAACACCATGGCTTTGGCCATGGGCCTGCACCCGCGCTGTGGCAACGAAGACACCATCATCGACCAGCACGGCAAACGCTTCACCTCGGTGCAGCAGATCCGGCAGACCGTGCGCGTGGCGCATGAACTGGGTCGCGAGATTGCCACTGGCAAAGAGGCCCGCGTTATTTACCGCATTGGCCAGCAGTACGACAGCATCGAGCAGACCCTGAAGGCCAACGGCATGGCGCCGAATCGCCAGCCGGGGATCAAAGGTGTACCGCAACGTACCTGAGCCGATGATCGGTATGGCCAGGATGCTTTTTGTGGGAGCGGCCTTGTGTCGCGATAGGGCCGCAAAGCGGCCCCGGCAATTTGAATGCTAACGCGGGGATTTTGGGGGCGCTGTGCGCCCCTATCGCGACACAAGGCCGCTCCCACAAGGGCTGAGCAAGCTTCAGCAACAGTGCATAACAACAAGAAAAACCCACACCACACCCAAGGAGGCAACATGGCCACCTACCTCGCCAGCGCCGAAGACGCCGGCAGCGAATCCGTCCACAGCGTGCCCCGGCGTTATGCCTGGGTGGTCTTTGCCCTGACGTTCGGCTTGCTGATCTCCGACTACATGTCGCGCCAGGTACTCAACGCGGTGTTCCCGCTGCTCAAGGGCGAATGGGCGCTCAGTGACAGCCAGTTGGGCCTGCTCAGCGGGATCGTCGCGCTGATGGTCGGCCTGCTGACGTTCCCGCTGTCACTGTTGGCCGACCGTTTCGGCCGGGTACGCAGCCTGGTGTTGATGGCAGTACTGTGGAGCCTGGCGACGCTCGGTTGCGCCTTGGCAGAAAATTACCCGCAAATGTTCATTGCGCGTTTTCTGGTCGGGGTCGGAGAGGCCGCTTACGGCAGTGTCGGCATTGCCGTGGTGGTCGCCGTGTTCCCCCGCGACATGCGCTCGACCCTGGCCGGGGCGTTCATGGCCGGTGGCATGTTCGGCTCGGTGCTGGGCATGGCCCTTGGCGGCGTTTTGGCTCAGCACCTGGGCTGGCGCTGGGCATTCGCCGGTATGGCACTGTTCGGCCTGGTGCTGGCGATGCTGTACCCCATGATCGTCAAGGAGGCACGCATTGCGCCCAAGTGCGCGCAGCAGGCGCTGGGCAAGGTCAGCCGCCCGCTGCGCAGCCTGTACAGCAGCCGCTCGGTCATCGCCGCCTATGTCGGCAGCGGCCTGCAGTTGTTTGTTGGCGGCACCTTGATTGTGTGGATGCCCAGCTACCTGAACCGCTATTACGCCATGGGCACTGACCGCGCCGGTGCGGTCGCCGCTGTCATCGTGTTGTGCAGCGGCGTCGGCATGATCCTCTGCGCCATGCTCTGCGACCGCCTGGGCCGGCAGCGCCCGGACCGCAAGATCAGCCTGGCCATCGGCTACTGCCTGGGCAGCTGCGTGCTGCTGAGCATGGCCTTCGCGTTGCCCGCTGGCACCGCACAACTGGTGCTGATCTGCCTGGGCATGATGATTGCCGCCGGCACCAACGGCCCGTCCAGTGCCATGGTTGCCAACCTGACCCACGCCTCGGTACATGGCACCGCTTTCGCCACCCTGACCCTGGCCAACAACCTGCTGGGCCTGGCCACCGGGCCGCTGATCACCGGCCGGGTGTCTGACCTGATCGGGCTGCAAGCGGCACTGCAGTTGGTACCGCTGACAAGCCTCGCGGCGGCGGCGGTGTTCTTGTTCGCTAAACGCCATTACCACCGCGACATGGATTGTCTGCGCACCAGGAGTTGAAACCGTGAAACAGCTGTTGTCCGTCGAGGTGTTCTTCGATTTTGTCTGCCCTTGGTGCCTGATTGGGCAGCGGCACCTGCAAGCGGCCCTGTTGTGGTTGCAACGTGAGCAACCCGAGGTAGAGGTGCAGGTGCACTGGCAGGGCGTGCAGTTGCTGCCTGGGCTGCCTGCCAATGGCGTGCCGTTCAGTACGTTTTACCTGCAACGCCTGGGCAGTGAACAAGCCGTGCGCGAGCGCCAGGCCCAGGTGCGCGCCGCTGCCAGCGTGGTGGGCGAGGATATCGATTTTTCGCGCATCCGCCGCATGCCCAATACCGGCAATGCTCACCGGTTGATGCAACGGGCCGGCAGCCTGCTCGGTGCACCGCAACAGGAGGCGTTGCTGGCGCGGTTATTCATTGCCTATTTCCATCAGGGCCGTGACCTGGGGGACAGCGGCACCTTGCTCGGTATTGCCCAGAGCTGCGGGCTGCAGGCCGCACAAGTGGTCGACTGCCTGCGTGACGACGGTAGCCCGTTTCTCGATGGGGCAGGGCGCGCAGGCAGTGCCGTGCCGCGCTACCGCTTCAATCAGGGGCCGTTGATTGCAGGCGTGCGGCCGGCCGAGGCGCTGTTCGCGGCCATGAACGACGCCTTGCTGGAGGTGGCGCAGGCATGAAGCGACGTATGGCACTGGCCCCCGATCAAGTACCGCAACGCAACGGGCGGGTGCTGTTGGACCTTGAAGGCCACAGCGTGGCCTTGTTCAACATTGCCGATTCGTTCTATGCCGTCGATGACAGTTGCCCGCACCAGGGGGCATCGCTGTGCGGCGGTCGCCTGGAAGGCCGCGTCATCCAGTGCTGTGCCCACGGGTTGCGTTTCGACCTGGCCAGCGGTTATCTGCAGAACTCAACCGCGCTCAAGCTGAACACGTACCCTGTCGAGCACGAGAAGGGTGAGGTGTTTATCCTCATCGATGAGCCTGCAACGGGCGGTTAATGCAACTGCCCATTGTGCTGTGCGCGCCAGTTCGCCGGCGGCATGCCGTACTGGGCAATGAACCAGCGGGTGAATGAGCTGGGCATCGAATAACCGAGCATGTCGGCAATACGCCCCAGCGAATAGGTGGGGTTTTCCAGGTAGCGCATCACCAGGTCACGGCGCACGCTGTTGATCAGGTCCTTGAAGGTCAGCGCGTTCTCTTCCAGCCGCCGCTGCAGGGTGCGCACGTTCATGCCTTGGGTCTGCGCCACTTGCTCGATGGTGGCACGGCCCATGGGTAGCAGCAGGTAGATGGTCTTGCGCAGCTCCAGTTCCAGCGACGGCACGCCGCTGGCCGGCAGCGTGTCCAGGTAGCGCCGTGCCAGCCGGGCCATGGCCTCGTTGGCCTGCGGGCTGGCGCTGTCGAGGTCGGCAGCGGGGCAGACGATGCCGTTGAATTCGCTGCCGAACACCAGTGTGCAACCGAAAATGCGCCGGTGAATGGCCAGGTCGGCAGGGGCTGCGTGGGTGAAGTTGGCACTGATCGGGTGCCAATGGGCGCCCAGCAGCGCCGCGCACAGGCGCATCATCACGCCGATGGCCAACTCGGTGGCCTGGCGGCTGCACGGCGCTCGCTCGTTGATCACCTCTTCACGAATAACCACGGTCTTGCCGGCTTCCTCGATATGGATGGCCAGCGCGTCGTTGAGCAGGTGGCGGTACTGCACGATCACTTGCAGCGCATCGCGCAGGTTGCGTTGGTGGCTGAGCAGCAGGCTGATTTCGCCGAAGTCCGACAACTGGCGCAATTCGGCCATGCGCAAACCGAAACTTTCGCACTTCGTGGCGCTGGCAGAGGCCTCCAGCAAGCTGATGACGCTGGCCACCGGGATACGCCGGTTGGGGTCGTCGAGCAGCGCGGCGCTCAGGCCAACCTGTGCCAGCAGTGCATGGGGGTTGAGGCCCAGGTGACGGGACACTTCCAGGTAGTTGGTCAAGCTGGCGGCACGGACTAGAGCAGGCATTTTTTATTGTTGTCCCTAAAGCACGGGGGTTGCAGGTCCACTGGTTTTATAGCCTGCGTGTCATCAATTGAAAAGCAAAGCCCTGTTTTGACCGTTGTCATCAAATGAAAAGCGCCTGACGCCCAATGTAAAGCACCCGGGGGGAGGCCTGTTTACTGTGACCTTCAAGCGCTACATCGCACATGAGGTTCACCGTGGAAAAACTGCAAACCACCGCCACCGTGCTGATTGTCCCCGGCCTGCGCGACCACGTCGCGGAGCATTGGCAAACCCTGCTTGCCGGCCGCCTGGCCAAGGTGCGCAGCGTACCGCCGCTGCAGGTTGACGGCCTGTGCTGCAATGCCCGGGTCGAGGCGATCCAGCGCGAGCTCGATCAGATCGAAGGAGAGGTAATCCTGGTCGCGCACAGCGCTGGCGTACTGATGGTCGCCCATTGGGCGGCACGCTACCGGCGCCCGATCAAGGGTGCTTTGCTGGCGGCCCCGCCAGACCTCAATGCCCACTGGCCGGCGCATTACCCAAGCCCGGCCAGCCTGGCCGAGAAGGGTTGGTCACCGCTTCCCTCCACGTCGCTGCCATTCCCAAGCATTGTCGCGGCCAGCAGTAACGACCACCTCGCCAGCTACGCCGCTGCCGGTGAACTGGCCCGGCGTTGGGGCAGCGAGCTGGTTGGCCTGGGCGCTGTTGGTCACCTTAACCCGGCTTCCGGTTTCGGCCCTTGGCCGCTGGCCGAGGCCCTGATCCGCCGACTGGACGCCGCAAACCTGCAGTAACGCATGGACGCCCCAGCCACGCCCGCAGCAGACGGGCGGCGTAAAAAACAATAACAATACGTGGAGCCATCGTAATGCCAGAACACCGCATTCACCGTGCTGTGAAGCCACAGCGCTGCCTGCTTGCCTGCGCCATCGGCCTGCTCACGCTGCCTGCCGCCCAGGCCTTCGAAGTCGATACCGGCAACGAAGACTGGGCCGTGCGCTTCGACAATACCGTCAAGTACAACTACGGCGTGCGCACCGAAAGTGCCGACAAGCGCCTGCTGGGAACGCCCAACAGCAACGACGGCGACTACAACTTCCGCAAGGCGGGCACCAACGTCACCAACCGGGTCGACCTGCTGACCGAGCTGGACGTGGTGTACCAGGGCAACACCGGTTTTCGCGTCAGCACTGCCAGCTGGTACGACAAGGCCTACGACAACACCGGCTCCAACAGCAACCCGTTCGTCAACGGCAACGGTGACCAGTCAGGCATCAACCCCAGCCTCAATGGCCTGCCGGGCACCGGCATACTGCTGGGCAGCCCGCACCTGAGCAACTACGCCCAGCGTTACTACAGCGGCCCCTCGGGCGAAGTGCTGGATGCCTTCGTGTTCATGAGCCGTGACGTGGGCGAAGCATCACAGGTCAGCGCCAAGCTGGGCCAGCACAACCTGTTCTGGGGTGAAACCCTGCTCAATCCGGTGCATTCGTTGAGCTACGGCCAGTCCGGCCTGGACCTGGCCAAGCTGGCGGCATCGCCGGGCACCGAGGCCAAGGAGCTGTTCGTGCCCCGTAATCAGTTGTCCACTTCGTTTCTGGTCAATTCCGAGCTCACCCTGGGTGCTCAGTACTTCTTCGACTGGGACGCGGCCCGACTGCCCGAGGCGGGTACCTACTATGGCGGCTCCGACGTGGTAGGCGAGGGCGCGCAGAGTTTTCTGCTGGGCCATACCGGCACCCCGGGGCTGATCCCGGTACGTGGCGCGCTGACCAGCATTCGCCGTGGTCATGACCTTACCCCTGGCAAAAGCGGCGACTGGGGCGTCATGGCCAAGTGGTCGCCGGAGTGGCTGGGCGGCACCCTGGGTTTCTACTACCGCAAAACCTCCGAGATCCTGCCCCAGGCCTGGCTCGATGCGCGTGGCATGACCGTGGCCAACGGTCCGTTCGGCAACCCGCCGGGCAGCCGCCAGGGCGCGGTCGGCAACCTCTACAACTCACTGCAAAGCACCACCTACCAGTTCGCCTATGCCGACAACATCGACATCTATGGGCTGAGCCTGTCCAAGGATGTGGCGGGCATCAGCGTCGGCAGCGACTTGAACATCCGCCACAACATGCCGCTGGCGAGCATCCCGGCAATCGTCAGCGCCCCCGGCCAGGCAGGCCTGGGGGGCGGCTTCGGCCTGCTGCCGGCGCGCCTGCCCAGCAGCGGGGTGATCTACGACGTGCCCAAGGACGGCGACAGCCTGAGCGCCACCGGTGACACCCTGCACTTCACCCTCAACGGCCTGATGACCATCGGCGACACGCCGCTGTTCGACTCCGCAACCCTGCTCGGCGAGCTGTTCTACAGCAACCTGCTCAAGCTCGATGGCCACAACGAGGCCTTGTACAAGGGCAAGAGCAGCTACCGCGGTATCGACAAGGCCACCCGCGATAACTGGGGCGTCGCCGTCAACTTCACCCCCACCTGGTACCAGGTGGTGCCGGGCATGGACCTGAGCATGCCGCTGTCGGTCAACGTCGGCATCGACGGTGTGTCGCCGGTGCAGGGCGGCGGTGCCGAAAACACCGGCAACTACGCGGTGGGCGTGAGCGCCGCGATCTACAACCAGTACTTCGTCGACCTCAAGTACGTCGACAGCTTCGGTGAGGCCAAGGCCTGCAAGGATGGCCAGACCGACGGCAGCACCCCCAATGCCCTGGACGGCGAACAGGATTACACCTGCTACGGCGGCGGCTACGCCTCCTTCTCCGGTGGTGGTGCCACCACCGAGGACCGTGGCGCCCTGTACCTGACCGTCAAGACGACCTTCTGAGTCATGTTTCCTACCGCCTACACAGGAAGACAACCATCATGAATTTCGTACGTACCCTGCTGGCCTCGTGCCTGTCGCTGGCCGCGCTCAACGCCGCCCAGGCCGCCGTTTCCCCTGACCAGGCTGCCCGCCTGGGCGCCAACCTGACCGCCATTGGTGCCGAAAAGGCCGGCAATGCCGACGGTTCGATCCCGGCTTACCAGGGTGGCCTGCAGACGCCGCCTGCCAACTTCCAGAGCGGTGCCAGCATGCGCCCCGACCCGTTTGCCAGCGACAAGCCGCTGCTGGTCATCGATGGCAAGAACGCCGACCAGTACAAGGGCCAGCTGACTGCCACCACCCTGGAACTGCTCAAGCGCTACCCCAGCTACCGTGTCGACGTGTACCCGACTCATCGCAGCGTAGCGCTGCCGCAAGCGGTGCTGGACAACACCCGCAAGAACGCTACCGCTGCCAAAAGCCAGGAGGGTGGCACGGCGGTGGACAACGTGCTGCCGGGCATCCCGTTCCCCATTCCGCAAAACGGCGCCGAGGCCATGTGGAACTTCCTGCTGCGCTACCAGGGCGTGAGCATGACCGCCAAGTACGACTCATGGAACGTCGATGCCGCCGGCAAAGCGTCACTGTCGACCACCGGCCAGGCCAATATCAGCTACCCGATCTACGAAGACATGGCCAAGCCGATCGGTGCCAAGGACACCTATTACCAGATGAAGCTGGTGTACACCGGGCCCGCGCGCCGAGCCGGCGAAGCCATGATGCTGCGCGACGCCGCCAACCCGCTGGTGCAGCCACGCAGCGCCTGGCAGTACCTGCCGGGCCAGCGCCGGGTCAAGCTGGCACCAAACCTGGCCTACGACACGCCCAACCCGGGCACCTCGGGCTCGGGCACCTACGATGACGTGTTCGTCTTCAATGGCGCGCTGGACCGCTACGACTGGACCTTGGTCGGCAAGCAGGAGATGTACGTGCCGTACAACACCTACCCGCTCACCTACAACACCGACGTCAAGCAACTGATCACCCCCAACCACCTGGCCCCGCAGTTCGTGCGCTGGGAAAAGCACCGCGTGTGGGTGGTGGAAGGCAAGCTCAAGGACGGCGCACGCCACATCTACCACAAGCGCCGCTTCTACCTTGACGAAGACAGCTGGATCGCCCTGGCCTCGGACCAGTACGACGCCCGTGGCCAGCTTTATCGTGGCTCGTTCGCTTTCCTCACCCAGAGCTACGACAAGCAGACCCCGGACGCCACGCCTTTCATGATCTACGACCTGATCGGCGGCACCTACAACCTCAACGGCGTGGTCGGTGCCTACGGTGGCATCCGCTACATCGACCCATTGTCGAAAACCCAGTGGTCGCCCGAGTCGCTGGCCGGCAATGGCATTCGCTGAGCGCACGGAGCAGAGGTTGCCAATGTCTGTCTTCAAACGATGCAGCGTGGTGATGCTGGCCCTGGCGGCGCTGCAGGGCACGGCGCAGGCCGCGCCCTTCACCGACGTGCTGGATGTGCCCGCCATGCCCAGTGCCCTGGCCAGCAGCAGCGCCCTGCGTGACGTGACTTTGGCCGGGCCGCGCCTGGTCGCGGTCGGCCCGCGCGGGCACATTCTGTATTCCGATGACCACGGCGCGCACTGGCAGCAAGCCCAGGTGCCCGTCAGCGCCGACCTGAATGCGGTGAGCTTTGCCACGCCCGCACTGGGCTGGGCGGTCGGCCACGACGGTGTGGTGCTGCACAGCCGCGATGGTGGCGTGCACTGGCACAAACAGCTGGATGGTCGCGCGCTGGCCGAGCAGTTGCCTGCGGCGGCCACCGACAATGCCTTGCTCGACGTGTGGTTCAGCGATGCCCGCAACGGCTATGCGGTGGGTGTGTTCAACCTGTTGCTGCGCACCACCGACGGCGGCGAGCACTGGCAACCCTGGCTCGACCACAGCGACAACCCACAAGGCCTGCACCTGACCAGCCTGGCGGCGGTGGGTGATGACCTGTACATCACCGGCGAGCAGGGCCTGCTGCTGAAGTGGAGCGGCGCACGCTTCAGCCGCGTCGACACGCCCTATGCCGGTACCCTGTTCGGCGCCGTCGGCAAACCCGGTGTGCTGCTGGTCTACGGCCTGCGCGGCCACATCTACCGCAGCACCGATGGCGGCCAGCAGTGGCAGCCGGTCAACACGGGCATCAACACCAGCCTCACCGCCGCGGGCATCGACCGTGATGGCCAGCTGTGGCTGGCCAGCCAGGCCGGCGACCTGCTGCTCAGTCGGGATGACGGTGCCAGCTTCAGCCAGGTGCCGCAAAGCGCCCGTGGCCCGGTGACCGCGCTCGTCAGAGACACCGGCAACGGCCTGGTGCTGGTGGGCGAGCGGGGCGTGCGCAACCAGGCCGGTAACCCCACGCAACACCCATAACAAGAGAAGACCCTGATGGCCGCTACCCGCCAAGATACCCTTCCGGTAATCCGCAACCTTGCCGACTTCGATCCACATTCGGGCAACGGCCTGGAACGCCTTGTGTTCAACCACCGCCTGCCATTTCTGCTGTGCATGCTGGTGGCGACGCTGGTGCTGGGCTTCATGGCGCTGACCCGCCTGGAACTGCGCCCCAGCTTCGACAAGATGCTGCCGCAGAGCCATCCCTACATCCAGAATTACCTGGAAAACCGCGCCTCGTTGCGCGGCCTGGGCAATGCGGTGCGGGTAGTGGTAGAGCACACTCAGGGCGACATTTTCGCCCCGGGCTACCTGCAGACCCTGCGTCACATCAACGACGAGCTGTTCCTCAGCCAGGGGGTGGACCGGGCCTGGGTGAAGTCGCTGTGGAGCCCGGCGGTGCGCTGGACCGAGGTCACCGAAGAAGGCTTCCAGGGTGGCCCGGTCATGCCTGACAGCTATCAGGGTGCGGCCGGTGACATTGAACAGCTACGGCAGAACATCGAACGTGCCAACATCGTCGGCAGCCTGGTGGCGCGCGACTTCAAGTCGAGCATGCTGGTGGTACCGCTGCTCGACCAGGATTCGGCCACCGGCAAAGGCCTGGACTACCATGCCTTTTCGCAAAAGCTCGAACAGCTGCGCAGCCAGTACCAGGCCAGCGGCCAGTACCGTATTCATGTGATTGGCTTCGCCAAGCTGATGGGCGACCTGATCGATGGCCTGATCGAGGTGATGGCGTTCTTCGCCCTGGCGGTGTTGACCAGCCTGGTGATCATCTACTGCTATACCCGCTGTATACGCAGCACCTTGCTGGTGGTGCTGTGTTCGCTGACGGCGGTGGTATGGCAACTGGGTATCGTCGCCTGGCTGGGCTATGCCATAGACCCGTATTCGATCCTGGTGCCCTTCCTGATCTTTGCCATCGGCGTGTCGCATGCCGCGCAGAAGATGAACGGCATCCTTCAGGACATCGGTCGCGGTACCCATCGGCAGATCGCCGCTCGCTATACCTTCCGCCGCCTGTTCGTGGCCGGGGTGACCGCCTTGCTGGCCGATGCCGTGGGCTTTGCCGTGCTGATGATCATCGATATTCCGGTGATTCAGGACCTGGCGATTACCGCCAGCATTGGTGTGGCAGTGCTGATCTTTACCTCATTGCTGCTGATGCCGGTGGCACTGTCCTATGTCGGGGTAGGCCGCAAGGCCGCCGACCGGGCGCTGCGTATCGATGCCCGCGCGGCTCGGCACCGTGGCTTCGGTCGGCTGTGGGACCTGCTCGACCGTTTCACTGAACGCAAATGGGCCAGCGCCGCTGTGCTGGCGGCCCTTGCCCTGGCCGCCCTGGGCATCTGGGGCAGCTTGCAGCTGAAAGTCGGTGACCTCGACAGTGGCGCCCCCGAGCTTCGCGCTGATTCGCGCTACAACCTCGACAATGCCTACATCACCCAGCATTACGCACTGTCCAGCGACACCTTCGCGGTCATGGTCAAGACCGCTCCCGAAGGCTGCCTGCAATACCCGACCTTGATCCTGGCCGACCGCCTCGCCTGGGAGCTGCAGCAACTGCCGGGTGTGCAGACCACTGTGTCGCTGGCCAACGCTGTGCGCCAGATCACCGCCGGTACCTACGAAGGCAACCCACGGCTGAACAGCCTGCAGCGCAACCAGGACGTGCTCAATTACGCCGCCCAGCAGGCTTCGGTCAACGCCCCGGAGCTGTTCAACAACGACTGCTCGCTGATGCCGGTGATCGCCTACCTCAAAGACCATCGCGCCGACACGCTGGCCGAGGTGGCTGCCGTGGCCGAACGCTTTGCCCAGGCCAACAGCAGTGCCGAGCACCAGTTCCTGCTGGCCGCCGGCAGCGCCGGTATCGAGGCCGCCACCAACGTGGTGGTACGCGAGGCCAACCACCGCATGTTGTTGCTGGTGTACCTGGCGGTCACGTTGTTCTGCCTGGTCACCTTCCGCAGCTGGCGCGCAACGCTGGTGGCGATCCTGCCGCTGATGCTCACCTCGGTGCTGTGCGAGGCGCTGATGGTGGCCATGGGTATTGGCGTCAAGGTTGCCACTTTGCCGGTGATCGCCCTTGGCGTGGGCATCGGCGTGGACTATGCGCTGTACCTGCTTAGCGTGCAGCTGCACTACCAGCGCGCCGGGCTGAGCCTGGCTCAGGCCTACCAGAACGCCGTGGCCTTCACCGGCCGGGTGGTGGGGCTGGTCGGCATTACCCTGGCCGCCGGTGTGGTTGGCTGGGCCTGGTCGCCCATCAAGTTCCAGGCCGACATGGGCCTGCTGCTGACCTTCATGTTCCTGTGGAACATGCTCGGCGCGCTGGTGCTGATACCCGCGCTGTCGCACTTCCTCCTGCATGGCCAGGGCGCCCCGGCGGCTGCCGAAACCCGGGCCGTAGCACTTTCGCAAACCCAAGAAACCGAGTGTTCGCCTCATGTCTGATTACCTTCCGCCACTGCGCGACATGGATTTTCTGTTCAACGACGTGTTCGACATCCCCGCCTGGTGGGCGCAAACGCCCGCACTGGCCGACGTGGTCGATGGCGACACTGCCCGGGCCATACTCGAGCAGGCCGGCAAACTGATTGCCGAGCAGGTGGCGCCGCTCAACCGCAGTGGCGACGAGCAGGGATGCCGTTGGGAGGCTGGCCAGGTTCGGACACCCGACGGTTTCGCCGATACCTACCGGGCATTTGCCGCTGACGGCTGGGTCGGGGTGGCCGGTGCGCCGGAATACGGCGGCATGGGCATGCCGAAAGTGATCGGTGCCCAGCTCGAAGAAATGCTCAATGCCGCCAACCTGTCATTCGGCCTGTACCCGATGTTGACGGCCGGCGCCTGCCTGGCACTGCTGAACCATGCCAGCGAGGCGTTGAAGGCGCTGTACCTGCCGCCGATGTACCAAGGGCGCTGGACCGGGTCGATGTGCCTGACCGAGCCCCACGCCGGCACCGACCTGGGCCTGATCCGCACCCGCGCCGAGCCCGTTGCGGATGGCGGCTTCCGCATCAGCGGCACGAAGATTTTCATCACCGGCGGCGAGCAGGACCTGACCGAGAACATCATCCACCTGGTGCTGGCGAGGCTGCCGGATGCCCCTGCCGGCCCCAAGGGTATCTCGCTGTTCCTGGTACCCAAGGTGCTGGTTGGCGCCGACGGCACGTTGGGCGAGGCCAACGCGGTGAGCTGCGGCTCGATCGAGCACAAGATGGGCATCAAGGCTTCGGCCACCTGCGTGATGAACTTTGACGGTGCCGTCGGCTACCTGGTCGGTGAGCCGAACAAGGGGCTCAATGCGATGTTCACCATGATGAACTACGAGCGCCTCGGCGTGGGTATCCAGGGTCTGGCCTTGGGCGAGCGTTCGTATCAGGGCGCCATCGCCTATGCCCGCGATCGCCAGCAAGGCCGCGCACCGACGGGGGCCGAAGTGCCGGCGCAGCATGCCGACCCGATCATTGTCCACCCGGACGTACGCCGCATGCTGATGACCATGAAAGCGCTGAACGAAGGTGGCCGGGCATTTTCCACCTACGTGGCATTGCAGCTGGACCTGGCCAAATACAGCGACGACCCGGTTGCGCGCGCGCAGGCTGACGCCAAGGTGGCGTTGCTCACGCCGGTGGCCAAGGCCTTCCTCACCGACATGGGGCTGGAAACCACCGTGCACGGCCAGCAGGTGCTGGGTGGCCACGGCTATATCCGTGAATGGGGCCAGGAGCAGTTGATTCGCGACTGCCGCATTACCCAGATCTACGAAGGCACCAATGGCATCCAGGCCCTGGACCTGGTGGGGCGCAAGCTGTTTGCCGATGGTGGCGAGGCGTACCTCGCTGTGTCCGATGAACTCACCACCTTTGCCGAGGCGCTGCCCGCCGCATGTGCCGAGTTCAGCGCACCGTTGCTCGCTGCCGTGCGCAACCTCGACGAGCTCAGTGCCTGGCTGCTCGACCGTGCCCAAGGCAACCCGCGCGAGCTTGGCGCGGCGGCGGTCGAGTACCTGCAGGTGTTTGGCTACACCTTCTACGCCTACCTGTGGGCACGCATGGCCGAGGTGTGCCAGCGCCAAGCGGCACTGGAGCCGTTCCACGTGAGCAAGCTCGGTACCGCGCGCTTCTACTTTGCACGCCTGCTGCCGCGCATCCATTCGCTCAGTGCCAGTGTCAGGGCCGGCAGCGACAGCCTGTACCTGCTCGAGGCCGGGCAACTGTGATGGCCGCGAACATGACCTCGACCCGCATCATGCCTGCGGCCGAGCAGGCGTATGCCTACCCGCTGCTGATCAAGCGCCTGCTGCTGTCGGGTGTGCGCTACCAGCCCAACCAGGAAATCGTCTACGCCGACCGGCTGCGCTACACCTACACGACGTTGCTGGCGCGCATTCAGCGGCTGGCCAATGCGCTCACCACCGCCGGGGTCAAACCCGGCGATACTGTGGCCTTGCTCGACTGGGACAGCCATCGGGCACTGGAGTGTTTCTTTGCCGTACCGATGCTGGGGGCGGTGCTGCATACGGTCAATGTGCGGCTGTCCACCGAGCAGGTGCGCTACACCATGAACCATGCCGAGGACCGGTGGGTGCTGGTGCATGACGACTTCCTGCCGCTGATGCAGCAGCTGCAGGCCGACCTGCCGACAGTCGATGGCTTCATCCGCCTCAGCGATGGCGCCCCCGACACGCAGGTGGTGCCTGTGCTGGGCGAGTATGAAGCCTTGCTGGCGGCTGCCGAGCCCCGGTTCGAATTCCCGGACTTCGACGAGAATTCGCTGGCCACGCTGTTCTATACCAGCGGTACCACCGGCAACCCCAAGGGCGTTTATTTCAGCCACCGGCAACTGGTGCTGCACACCTTGGTCGAGCAGGGCACCCTGGCCGCGTGCGGCGACGTACCGCTGCTGCGAACGGGCGATGTGTACATGCCGATCACACCCATGTTCCACGTACATGCCTGGGGCGTGCCCTATGTGGCCACCGCGCTGGGTATCAAGCAGGTCTACCCCGGGCGCTACGAGCCCAATCGCCTGGTGCGCCTTTATCGCGACGAGGGTGTGACCTTCTCCCATTGTGTGCCCACGGTGCTGCAGATGATGCTCGACAGCGAGCAAGGGCGCTGCACCGACCTGACCGGCTGGAAGATGCTGCTGGGCGGCAGCGCGCTGACCTTGGGCCTGGCCCAGCGGGCCAGCGAGCGGGGCATCAGCGTGCATTGTGGCTACGGCATGTCGGAAAGCTGCCCACTGCTGAGCATCAGCCACCTGAGTGCCGACCTGCTGGCACAACCCATGGCGCAACAACTGCCGCTGCGCATCGATGCCGGCGTGCCGATTGCTTTGGTGGACCTGCGTATCGTCGACAGTGAGGGCAGGGCGGTGCCGCACGATGGCGAAAGCCTGGGCGAAGTGGTGGTGCGCGCGCCGTGGCTCACCCAGGGCTACCTGCACGAACCGGAGCAAGGCGCGGCGCTGTGGCTGGGGGGCTGGATGCACACCGGTGACCTGGCCTGCATCGACGCAGCCGGCGTGGTGCGCATCCGTGACCGGATCAAGGATGTCATCAAGACCGGTGGCGAGTGGGTGAGCTCGGTGGCGCTGGAAAACCTCATCAGCCAGCACCCGTCCGTCGCCTCGGTGGCGGTCATCGGTATTCCTGACCCACAGTGGGGGGAACAACCGTTGGCCCTGGTGGTCTGTTGTGACGGTGTGCAACTGGACCAGCCAGCATTGGCCAGGCACCTGCAGCCGTATGTCGACAGTGGGCACCTGAACAAATGGGCGATACCACGGCAGCTACGCTGTGTGGACGAGATCCCCAGGACCAGTGTCGGCAAGATCGACAAGAAGCGCATTCGCCAGGCTGAAATCTAGGTTTGGCTTGCGACTTCCAGGGGCGCAAAGCGCCCCAAATCCCCGCCAGGCAAGGGAACGGCGGTTTGCTCATGTTCAGCCAGGTAAAGTTAGGTAAAAGCGGCCACGGCATATACACGGATCAGTATTGTGGTTTGTACTGTCCGGTCAAAGATGCCAAAGATGAACACACTTCCGTCGCAGCCAGGCGCTGAACGCGGGGCGTTCTCCAGTTTCGAGGCGTGTCGCAACACCCAGCAGGGCCCCGTGGTGATCCTTGCCTCCGGCGCTTCTGCCAGGCATTTTCCGTTGGGCGAGTTCGCACATTTGCCCATCATTGCCATGAACGGCTCGGTCGCCATGACCGCCAAACACGGTATCCATCCCTTCTTCTACGTGTGCACCGACAAAAGCTTCAGCCAGCAGCAGCCGGCCTTGTTTGCCACTGCCTTGCGCGACAGCGAACGCCTGGCACTCTGGCCCGAGCAGTACGAAGGTGCCGATGTGCCGGCGAGTACCGAGTGTTATGCCCTGCACAAAGCCGACACACCGGGCCTGCTGGACGGTTTGCGCGGCCATGGTGACAGTTGCGTGTGCAACCGCGCGCTGTGGAGCAAGCGCAGCCGCTCGATTGCCTTCAGCAAAGACCTGGCCCATGGTTTTTTCGATGCCCGCACAGTGGCCTATGTGGCCTTGCAGCTGGCGTATCACCTGGGCTTTGAAGAAGTGCTGCTGGTAGGGGTGGACCTGGATCAGACCGTGGGGCGCTTCTATGAAAACGGGCAGGGCCAGTGTTCGCCATGCGGGCTGGATCAGCACTGGGACAGCCGCATCCTGCCGTCGCTGACGCTGATGGCGCGGGAGGTGGTGAACGCGCATTTTCACGTCTACAACCTGTCGGCCACCTCACGCATCCCCGCCGAACTGATCCCCAAGGTCAACCTCAACGAAGCGCGGCGGATTGCCGGTTGTGCCATTACCTGAGCAAGAAAGCGGATGCGCACGGGGCTGTGGATGCGTACAGTACGCCCATCGCAAACAGGCAGGTAAACGCTTATGTCCAGCGCATTCACCCTCATGCAGTCGCCCGTCGGCACCTTGACCCTGGTGGCGCGCGGCGAGTGCCTGGCAGCCGTATTGTGGGAAGAAGAGCGGGAAAACCGCGTTCGCCTCGGCGACCTGTACCGTGACGACGAGTGCCCGGTACTGCGGGAAACTGCACGACAGCTGGGTGAGTACTTTGCGGGTAAGCGGCAGCGTTTCGAGCTGGCGCTGGATTTTGCCGGCACCGAGTTCCAGCGCCAGGTATGGGCCGCGTTGTTGGCGATACCCTTCGGTGAAACCCGCAGCTACAGTGACATCGCCCGGCAGATCGGCAACCCCAACGCCGTGCGCGCAGTAGGCGCCGCCAACGGCCGCAACCCGATTTCGATCATTGCACCGTGCCACCGCGTGATCGGTGCATCAGGCAGCCTCACCGGCTTTGCCGGCGGCCTGGCGGCCAAGCAGTACCTGCTGGCGCTGGAGGGCCGGCAAAGCCTGGCACTGGACCTGTAACGCGTCAGCTGAACCAGCTGGCGACCACGCAGGCCAGTATGGCCAACACCGACCCGGCCATCAGGGTGTAATGCCGGTGGGCCCGCCGTGCATGGGGCTTGACCTCGCGCAGGTACTCGCCGGGTGTAGGCGCGTCCGGCCTATGGCGTAAGCCTTCGGCCACATCGGCTAGTTGGCCCTGGATGAGCAGGCCGACCAGGTAGTAGGTGCAGGCGTAGCTCAGCAGCGCCAGTAACAGGTAGATCATGCCGGGCGTAGGTCCAAGGGCAGGGCCACGGCGCTGGTGTTGCCAGTGTCCAGCAGGATCAGCCCTTCACTGTGGTCATCCAGGCTCGCCAGCAAGCGGCCCTGGCTGTCCCACGCCGCCGAGCCGCCGGCGCCGATGAACGTGTCCGCCGGCCCCACACAGTTGGCCATCAGCACCGGCATGCTCAGTTCACGCGCCACTGCCGGGTAATGCAGGTAGCCTTCGCGGATGCCCTTGGCGGTTTTCGCCACACTGACCAGATACAGGTCGGCGCCGTGCTCACGGGCGGCGGCAGCGTGCGCCATGAACATCGACTCGTAGCAGATTGCCGGTGCCACCCGGTGCTCACCGACCTGCAGCAGCAATGCCTGATCGCCCGGGGTGAAGTAAGGCAGCTCGTCTTCATGCAGGCGCCGTTTGGCATAGGCCTGGCGCGCAGCCATGGGGCTGAGAATCGGCATGCCGATGCGGATACCTTCGGGTGTCGGCAACGGTAAGCCAGCCGCAACGGTGATGCCCAAGCGGTCACAGGCGGCTTGCAGCGGGTCCAGCCGTGCGGAGCTGACCGGCAGGGCGGCCTGGCGCGCCAGGGTAGGCTCATAGCCCGTCAGCGAGAGTTCGGGGAAGACCACCAGCTCGGCACCCAGCGCCGCCGCCTGTTCGATGCAGGCCAGGTGACGTTGGAGGTTGCCTGGCACATCGCCCTTGAGCGACGCCAGTTGTACGGCACACAGTTTCATCTAAACCCTTCCCTGGTACAGGTTGAAGGGCCGAGCATACTACCGGCACCAACGCCTGTACCAGTGAAGGGTTTTTCAGGTTGCCGGGTGCGCGGCGAAGCGTTGGCGGAACCAGTCGTTGAGCATGGCCTTCTCGGCATACAGGCGGTCGCTGCTGCTGGCGACCCGGCCCGGGCGGCTGAGGTACATCTTGTCGCTGACCCGCTCCTCCACTTGCCGGGCGGGTTTGCCCGGCTGGCTGAGGGTGTAGGTCAGGTCAATCGTCGGCCAGGTGATCTCGCGCATGAAGCGCACATCGTAGGCCTGGCTGTGCCAAGGCTCGAAGCGCCCGGCCAGGTCGATGTCGCGGATGTCGATGACCAGTTGCTGGCCCGGTTGCAGGTAGCGTTGGCCGAGCTTCTGCAAGTACTGGGTGAGGGTTTTCATCACATAGTCATCGGCGCCACGCTCATAACCGTGGCTGTCCAGGCTGGCATCGCGGAATTTTTCCGGGTGGTCGAAACGCACCTCGACCTGCGCGGGCGGGGCACCTTGTGCCATGCTGTCCAGTGACAGCGCCATGAGCACGGCAAACACGAGGGCGGTACGCATGATGCACCTCCGGGGTAGAGTGGGAGTGCTTCCATTTTACGCCTGCCATGGCGCCACCAGCAGAGGAAGATTGTAATGGGACGGTTTCGGCGGTTGCTTGCCAACATCCGGGGGCGGGACCTGGCAGTGGGTGATATCCATGGTCACTTCCAGCGGCTGGAGAAGTGCCTGGAAGCGGTAGGGTTCGACCCGGCCGTGGACCGCCTGTTCAGCGTGGGTGACCTGGTCGACCGTGGGCCGCACAGCGAGGCCGCTCTGGAATGGCTTGCGCAGCCATGGTTTCACGCGGTGCAAGGCAACCATGAGGCGCTGGCAATCACTCGCGTGCGAGGGGGGCGGCTTGACCTTGAGATGTACCGTGCAGCGGGTGGGAGCTGGTTCCTCGACCTGCCGCGGGCCGAGCAACTTCGCTATGTGGAGCGCTTCGAGCAGTTGCCGATTGCGATAGAAGTGGAAAGCGCAGATGGTCTGGTAGGCCTGCTGCATGCCGACAGCCCGTTTGCCGATTGGGCAGCCTTGAGGCGTTGGCTGGAGCTGGAACTGGATGACGATCCCAAAGTGCGGGAAGTGTGCCAGTGGTCGCGGCGGCGGCTGAAGGAAGGCAATACCCAGCCGGTGCAAGGCCTGCGCGCCTTGTTGGTGGGGCACACGCCGGTGCTGGAGCCCAAGCTGCTGGGCAATGTCTGGCACCTGGACACCGGCGGTTGGGCCAGTGGCCACTTCAGCTTGATGGACATGCGCACGCTGAAACTGCTCAGCCCAGCGCCAGATGCAGCAGCAACGCCAACGCCAATGCCACCAGCATGACGCCCGAGGCTCGCTCCAGCCACGGCAGGCTGCGGGCGAAACGCCGCAGAACCCGCCGGTTACCGATGGCCACGGCAACCAGCAAGTCCCAGAGCAGCACGATGCTGAACATCCACAAGGCGTACGCTGTTTTCCAACTGTCGCTGGCACTGGCTACCATGCTGGCCAGGCTGGCATAGAACAGCGCGTTCTTGGGGTTGAGGATGCCGGACAAGAAACCCATGCCCAAGCCCCGCCACCAACCCGGTACCGCCGACTCGCCCGCGACTGCGCCCAGGCGGGTTTGCCCGGCATGGCGTAAAAACAGCACGCCGATGTACAGCAGGTAGCTGGCCCCCGCCAGTTGCAGGGCGGTGAACAGCAGGCTGCCTTCCTGCAGCACCGACAGGCCGGTGAACGCCATGGCGATGAACGCGCCATTGGCCAGGGCGATGCCCAGGCAGGCACCACTGGCGATGCGCCAACCGCTGTTGATCGAAGTGCGTGCCACCAGGAAGAAGTCCGGCCCAGGTGATAGCAGCGCGAGGAAGTGGGCGAGGGCGATGATCAGGAACTGTTGCATGGGTGGGGCTGCTCTGCGGAAAACCGCAGTCTGCTGCCCGGCCTGTCAGGCGTATTGAACAATATTGCAAGCCCAGGCGGCGGGCCTTCAGCGCCCTCGGTACTGCCCCGGCGTCACCCCCACATGGGCCTTGAACACCCGCTGGAAGTGGCTCTGGTCGGCAAACCCGAGTTGGTAGGCCACCTCCGCCAACGCCGCCCCTTCACCCAACAGCTGGCGCCCGCGATTGACCCGGGCATTGAGCAGGTAGGCATGCGGTGTAAACCCGGTAGCCGCACGAAACGCACGGATCAGCTGATAGCGCCCAAGCCCGGCCTGATGGGCCAGTGCTTCCAGGCTCAAGTGCGCCGGGTCTTGGCCTTCGATGCGCGCGACCAACCCGCTCAGCGCGCTTGCCTCCAGGGCGGGGGCTGCAGATAGCGGCGGCTGGGCCGAGTAGTCCAGGTCCCCCAGAAAGGCAATCAGCGCTGCATCCTTCTCACCGTTGCTGGCGCAGGAGAACAACAGGCTGTTCAACTCGCAGAATTGCCGATACACCTGTGGTGCCCGGCAGATACGCGCCGGTTCGCCTGCCCCGGCACCGCTCAGCCCCGACTCCAGGCGCAACTGCGTCAGCCAGTCGGCGTCCACATGCAGCATCTGGTAGCTCCAGGCATGCCCGGGTGCGGGGTTGCAGGCATGTACGCGGTGGGCCGGGACAAACACCAGCGTGCCGGGCGTCAGGCGTTCCTGCCCGTCGGCAGCCCCGGTGAAATGGCTGTGGCCAGCATCCACCGCGCCGATGGAAAACGTGGGGTGGCTGTGGGCCTTGTAGCAAGCCCGGCTATGGCAGGCGCGGCGACTTTCCACATGCGCAAGTGCCGGGTCGCGCCATAGCGCGGTGTGGGGGCGGGGCATCACAAGGTCCTCGGTTTTGCCAGCAGGGTAACAGTTGCCGTTCACCCGTACAGTTTTTAACGCTGGCTGTAACTTGACCGCAAGGCCCGGCACCCGCCGAAATAGACGCCTGTTGCCAAAGGAAAACAAGAATGGACCTTTCTAGCCTGCTGCTTTTCATCCCCGCCTGCTTCGCCCTGAACATGGCGCCCGGGCCAAACAACCTGCTGTCGCTTCATAACGCCAGCCGCTACGGCCTGCGCACCGCCTGCGTGGCGGGTGGCGGGCGTATCCTGGCCTTCAGCGGCATGATCGCCCTGGCGGCCATGGGCCTGGCGGTGGTGCTGCACACCAGCGAATACCTGTTCCTGGCCATCAAGGTGGTGGGCGCGGCCTACCTGTTCTACATCGCCTGGCAGCTGTGGCGTGCACCGGTGGGCGAAGCCGTGGTGGCAAGTGACCACCCAAGTGGCACGTGGCGCCTGGCACGCCAGGAGTTCTGGGTGGCGGCCGGCAACCCCAAGGCCATTCTGATCTTTACCGCCTTCCTGCCACAGTTCGTCTCGGTCGGTAGCGCCACCCCGGTGAGCGAGCAGTTCCTCTGGCTGGGTGTGTTGTTCCTGCTGCTGGAGTGGGCGGCCATTGCCATTTACTCAGGCCTGGGCGCCTACATGCAGCGTTGGTTCAGCCAGCCTGGCCCACGCCGCCTGTTCAACCGGGTCAGCGCCTCCCTGCTGGGCTGCGCCGGCCTCGGCTTGCTGGCGGCACGCCGCTAGAACTGCCAGCGCACGCCCAGGTTCACGCCGCTGGCTTCCTGCTGGCGGCTGTCCAGGTTGGCGGTGTACTGCACGCCGCCATGCAGGCTCAGCGCCTCACTGACCTGCGCCACCACGCCGCCTTCCAGTTGTGCCGAGGTGTAGCGGTAGTCGGTCTTGATCTTGTCGACATCATCGAAGGTCAACGTATCGCGGCCACCGTCGCCGTGCCACAGGTTGACCTGTGCATAGGGCTGCAACAGGCGCCCGCTGCTACCCGCAAACGCACCTTCCAGGCGTACCCCCAGCCGGCCGGTCAGTTCAACCTGTGCGTCATGATGGATGCGCGAGACACTGTCGCTTGCGCTGTCGAGCGAGACCTTCTGTGCAATCAGCTGGGCTTGTGGCTCCAGGGTCCAGCGCTCGGACAGGGCGATGGGGTAGCCGGACTCCAGCGAAGCCGTCCAGGCATGGCCGTCGATGTTCAGCTTGTCGCCACGGTCCGAGCGGGCGCGGCCATCGAGGTGGGTGTACTGCAACACGGTATCCAGATAAGCACCTTGTGGCCCGACCAGCGTCCAGTAGGTGCCCACGCTGTCGCCATCAAGCCTCAGGTCGCCGACGCTTCGGTTCTCCTCGGCCAAGGCGAAACCCTTGACGTCGGCCTCCAGGCGGCTGTGACTGACGTAGAGGCCAACATGCTGCCGATAACCGTTGTCGCCAACCTTGGCGTACAAGTCCTGCCCAACCTTGAAACCGTACAGATCGCCATCCAGGCTCGGGCTGACCGTGCCGCTCCATTGCTGGCGTAGCGCGCCGCCGTAGGCCTGGCCCCAGCTGGCGGGCAGGGCGCCTTCACCTTTGAGTAGCAGTTGGTCGCCCTGGCGCTGGTGGAATGTGCCCAGTGCCTGGCGGGCGATGATCGCAGCGCCACGTGGAGCAGCGGCATATACGGGAACTTCCGGGCGATACAGCGGCAGGCTTTCACCTTGCACCGGGGCCGGCAGATCCACCTGACCGGGTGCCGGTGCCGCAACAGGTGGGGTTGCAGCGGGGGCAATGACAGGCGGCTCGCCAGGTTCGGTTGGCTGCGTCGGCTCGCCTGGTTGCGGGACAGGGGCCGGAGCGGGTGGCGCGACCACGGTTGAACGCAGGAACCAGCTGTTTTCGCTGCCAGCGGTTACGCCACCTTTGAACAGGCGATAGTCGTAGGCGCCAATCGACAGCGTCTGTGTCTGCACGAAGGCAGTGGCGGTACTGGTGGCGCCGTCACGGGCTTCGACGACCTGGATACCATTCAGAGCGGTCGCTGCACCCGCGCCATTGAGGTTGTTGATGAGCAATTGGGTAGAACCGCTGATGGCACCACGGCTGACCACCAGGCGGTCGGAGTCGGCACCGTCGCCTGCCAGCACGCTGTTCAGGCGCAAGGTGCCGTTGTTGCCGGTGTAATCGCCCTGTATGGTCAGGCGGCCCTGGGCGTCGTTGCCACGGCTCAGGTCGATGGTGCCGGCGTTTACAACCGATACCTTGTTGCCACTCTGGATACTGACGATGCTGCCCTGGCGGCTGATCAGCGAGCTGCTTGCATCAATTTGCAAGGTGCCGGTGCCCGTGGCAGGGATCACGCGTGGTTGGTCGGCGCCCAGATCTCCCAGGGTGAGGGTATCGTCGAGGGTCAGCTGGCTGCCTTGTTTGAGGTTGATGCTTTCCCAGTTGGCGTACAAGGCACCTTTGCCGACCTGACTCTGCTCGAACGAAAGCGTGTCCGTGCCGGTGCCGCCGTCCAGGATAACGGCCGAGTTGCCGAGGTCGAGGGTGCGGACGGTAGCCGTGTCATTCCCATTCTCCAGGATGACTCGTTTGCCGATCTGACCGCCAGTCCAGGTAAACACATCATTATCGTTGCCAGTGCGTATTTCGCCTTTGAGCGTGCCGCCACTGAGGGTGATCTTGTCTACGCCGCTACTGGTGCTGATATCACCGCCGATGGTGCCACCGGTCATGGTGATCGTGTCATTGCCAAGCCCACTGACGACATTGCCGACAACGAGGGTTTCAATCCCGAGATTTTGGGAAATATTGAGAATGTTGTCAGCAAGTTTGAGATCTATCCGGCCAATGCTGCCGCCCTGGAAGTCGGCGATGTCACCATCTTCAAACGCGCCCGTAATAGTTCCGCCGGTCATGGTGAACGTGTCCATGTCACCGCCCTGGTTCAGCGACCCCAACGTACCGCCAGACATGGTGTACGTGTCTTGGCCATTGCCTTGCTGCAATGACAGAACCGTGCCGCCACCGATAGTGAACGTGTCGGCCGCATTCGTCTGCACGATGGCACCCAGATTGTCACCGGGTGAAACGGTCAGGGATTCAGCGTGAGCCAGCAAAGGCAGGGTAAGCAGGGGGAATGCGGCAGGCAGCAGCAGGCGAGGGCAGCGCATAGGCAGGTCTCCGTGTCCATTGAAGGGTCCACTACCTGAAGCGTCGCTTCGGCCCTGCCTGTGTTGTATGTAATGTAAGGTGACGGGACAACTGGCAGAAATGTCAGGTGGCCCGCTGCCATCAATCGCGGTAGAAGGTTTGCACCAGGTGGTAGCCGAACTTGCTCTTGATCGGCCCGTGCACCACGCGCAGCGGCTTTTTGAAGATTACCTGGTCGATGGCACCGACCATCTGGCCCGGGCGGATTTCGCCCAGGTCGCCACCGCGTTTGCCTGACGGGCAAATGGAGAACTTTTTGGCAAGCACGTCGAAAGCCTCGCCGTTGGCGATGCGCTGCTTGAGCTTTTCGGCTTCGTCAGCGGTCTTGACCAGGATGTGGCGGGCTTGGGCTTTCATGGGGTACCTGTGCTTCGGGGAAAAAGGGCGGCATTATGCCTGCTCGCGCAACTCCACGCGATCTCGAAACTGCTCCAGCGCTTGCGGGTTGGCAAGCGCGTCGGTGTTCTTCACCGGTAACCCATGCACCACATTGCGAACCGCCAACTCCACAAGCTTGCCGCTGATGGTACGTGGTATGTCGCTGACCTGGGCAATCACCGCCGGCACGTGGCGGGGGGTGGTGAATTGGCGTATCACCTGGCGAATGCGCTGACGTAGGGTTTCATCGAGCTGCAGGCCGTCTTGCAGGCGTACGAACAGCACCACGCGCACATCGCCTTTCCAGTCCTGGCCGATGGCCACGCTTTCCAGCACCTGTTCGACCTTCTCCACCTGGCGGTAGATCTCCGCCGTGCCAATGCGCACGCCGCCCGGGTTGAGCACGGCATCCGAGCGGCCGTGAATCACCAGGCCGCCATGGGTGCGCTGTTCGGCATAGTCGCCTTGGGCCCAAACCCCCGGGTACTGGCTGAAATAAGCGTCGTGATAGCGGTTGCCGTCCGGGTCGTGCCAAAACCCCAACGGCATGCTGGGAAAGTTGCGGGTACACACCAGCTCGCCTTTTTCGTCCTGCACCGGCTGGCCGTGCTCATTCCACACTTCCACCGCCATGCCCAGGCCCTTGCACTGGATTTCGCCACGGCGCACTGGCAGGGTCGGGTTGCCCAGCACGAAGCACGAGACAATGTCGGTACCGCCGGACATGGACGCCAGGCACAGGTCAGCCTTGATCTTGCTGTACACGTAGTCATAGCTGTGGGGTGACAGCGGCGAGCCGGTGGACAGCAGCAACCGCAGGTTGGCCAGGTTGTGGCTGGCTGCAGGCTCAAGGCCCGCCTGCTCCAGCGCTGCCAGGTACTTGGCGCTGGTCCCGAAGGCGTGGATGCCCTCGGCGTCGATCAGGTCCAGCAGCCGTTCGGGGCCGGGGTGGAACGGCGAGCCGTCGTACAGCACCAGCGTGGCGCCTATTGCCAGGCCGCTGGCCAGCCAGTTCCACATCATCCAGCCGCAGGTGGTGTAGTAGAACAACACGTCATCGGCTTTCAGGTCGTTGTGCAGGCCGTGTTCCTTGAGGTGCTGCAGCAACACGCCACCGGCGCGGTGGACGATGCACTTGGGCACGCCGGTGGTGCCGCTGGAGTAGAGGATGCACAGCGGGTGGTCAAACGGCAGCGGGGTGAAACGCGGCTCGCCACCGGGCTGGTAGACGTCATCCCACAGGCTCACCCGGGCCGCGTGGAACTCGTCGGGGCGAGTGCCGCTACGGGTATGAGGTACTACGATCAGCTGCTCCAGGCCCGGCAGCTGCTCGCACACCTGATTGACCTTGGCCACCTGATCGATGTCTTTTCCAGCGTATTGATAGCCGGCACAGACGATCAGCAGTTTGGGCGTAATCTGGCCGAAACGGTCGATGATGCCATGCACGCCGAACTCGGGCGAAGAGGTTGACCAGATCGCGCCGAGGCTGGTGCAGGCAAGCATGGCCACCAGTGTTTGCCAGGTATTGGGCATCACGGCAGCCACACGGTCGCCTGCGACGATGCCTGCGGCCTTGAACGCCGCTTGCAACCCCGCTACATGGGCGGCCAGCTGGGCGTGGGTGAGCGCCTGGCGGTGGCCATCCTCGCGTATGGAAACGACGGCCGGGCGGTCGTCGCGACGGCGCAGCAGGTGTTCGGCGAAGTTCAGGGTGGCGTTGGCGAACCACTGCGCTTCGGGCATTTGTGGCCCTTCACTCAGCACCTGGCTCGCCGGGGTGTGCCAGCGCACGTGGAAATAGTCGGCAAGGGTCTGCCAGAAGGCGGGCCGCTGTTCGATGCTCCAGCGGTGCAGCGCCTGGTAGTCGGTAAGTTGCAGGTTGTAGCGCAGGTTGACCCGTCGGCGGAAGGCATCCATCCGGCTGGCCTCGACCTGCGCCGTGGAGGGGCGCCAGAGCACATCGTTCATGCGGTTCCTCCCGTTACTGCCAACTGCGGGCTTGTTCTTTGTGGGACAGGTATCCGCTATTCCCTGTGGGAGCGGGCGTGCCCGCGAAGCAGGCTGCGCGGTGGATGGCACGGGCTTCGCCCGTGTTCGCGGGCAAGCCCGCTCCCACAGTGACCGCGCAAGCTTTCAGATTTACTCTACTTTAGCCTTTTGCACGTCTTGCGATGCCGACCACACGCGGTAGCGCACTTCGACATCCTTGGGCACATACACCACCACCGGCAGCTTGCTGTTGTAACGCAGCAGGAAGCCGTCACCGACCACCGGCACGAAGGCCTCGGTCTTCTTGCCATCCGGGCAGGCCATCAGCGTGCTGGCAGGGCCGCTGACCTTGTCCAGGCGATAGTAGTTGTAGCCCCAGCCTTCCAGGGTGCGTTCTTCCAGGTTGCCGCCCAGGCGTTGGCGATTGCAGTCCACCTGCAGTGTCTTGCCGGCGAGGATTTCCAGTTTATAGGCCGACTCATCAGCCTGTGCCGGCAGGTGAATCACCTGCCGGGTGAAGCCTTTTTCTGCCTCGGGGTAGGGGGCGACGTCCTTCAGGCTGGCTGCCATCACAGGGGCTGCGGCAGCCAGGGTCAAGGCCAGAATCGCGGTCATCGGGGTAGGGCGCATAAGGCCTCCTTGCAAATAATCGAATGCGAGACCACTGCCAGGCCCAGGCCGCCCGTCATTGGGCCAACCAGCCACCATCGACGTTCCAGGCGGCGCCGCGAACCTGGCTTGCGGCCTCGCTGCACAAGAATAGTACCAGCTCACCCAGGTGTTCGGGGGTGACGAACGCCAGCGATGGTTGCTTCTCGGCCAGCAGATCATGCTGTGCCTGCAGCGGATCGCCACCGTTGGCAGCACGGTCGTCGATCTGCTTCTGCACCAGCGGGGTCAGCACCCAGCCTGGGCAGATGGCATTGCAGGTGACATTGCTGGTGGCCGTTTCCAGCCCGACCACCTTGGTCAGGCCGACCACACCATGTTTGGCCGCCACATAGGCTGCCTTGCCAGTCGAACCGACCAGGCCATGTACCGACGCGATGTTGATGATGCGCCCCCAGTTGCGCGCACGCATGCCCGGCAGCGCCAGCCGCGTGCCATGGAACACGGCCGACAGGTTGAGGGCGATGATCTTGTCCCAGCTTTCCTGCGGGAACTGCTCCACCGGTGCTACATGCTGGATGCCGGCATTGTTGACCAGGATGTCGACACCACCGAATTCGCGTTCGGCCAGGGCGAACAACGCTTCAATCTGGGCCACGTCCGACAGGTCGGCCGGGTGGTGAACGGCCTTCACCCCGTGCCGGGTGATCTCGGCCAGCGCCGGTGCCGGGTCGCCAAAGCCGTTGAGCACGATATTGGCGCCCGCGCGGGCCAGCACCTGGGCGATGCCCAGGCCGATACCGCTGGTGGAACCGGTGACGAGTGCAGTCTTGCCTTTGAGGGTCATGCATAGCTCCTTAGACGATGCCGGTGGCGTAGAACGTGGCGATGACCACGAACACCGCCAGGGTCTTGATCAGGGTAATACCGAAAATGTCCTTGTAGGCCTCGCGGTGGGTCAGGCCGGTCACCGCCAGCAAGGTGATCACCGCGCCGTTGTGTGGCAGGGTGTCCATGCCACCGCTGGCCATGGCGGCCACACGGTGCAGTACTTCGAGCGGGATGTTGGCGGCATGGGCGGCGGCGATGAACGTGTCGCCCATGGCCGCCAGGGCGATGCTCATGCCGCCCGAAGCGGAGCCTGTGATGCCGGCCAGCAAGGTCACGGTGATGGCTTCGTTGACCAGCGGGTTGGGGATGCCACGCAGGGCATCGGCCAGCACCAGAAAGCCTGGCAGCGAGGCGATCACTGCACCAAAGCCATATTCGGAAGCGGTGTTCATGGCCGCCAGCAAGGCACCCCCCACCGCGCTTTTGGTGCCCTCGGCCAGGCGCGTACGGATGGCGCCAAAGGCACACACCAGCACCATCAGGATGCCCACCAGCAATGCTGCCTGCACTGCCCAGATGGCCGTGAGCTTGGCCACGTCGCTTTGCACTGGCGCGCTCATGCCGGGCAGTTGCAGGCTGTGGCTGGGGCCGTACCACTGCGGGATCCAGTGGGTGAACAGCAGGTTCATCACCCCCACCAGCAGCAGTGGTGCCAAGGCCAGCCAGGGGTTGGGCAGGGCCAGGTCGGCAGCGGTTTCCGGCTCGTTGCGCAGGTCGGTGCCATAGCCCTCACCCGCACGCTGGGCTTTGTTGCGTTGGCGTTGCAAGTAGGCCATGCCGGTAAAGAACACGAACAACGTGCCGATCAGGCCCAGCCATGGCGCCGCCCAGGCGGTGGTGTTGAAGAAGGTGCTGGGGATGATGTTCTGGATTTGTGGGGTGCCCGGCAGGGCGTCCATGGTGAACGAGAATGCGCCCAAGGCGATGGTGGCCGGGATCAGGCGTTTGGGGATGTTGCTCTGGCGGAACATTTCGGCGGCGAACGGGTACACCGCGAACACCACCACGAACAGCGAAACACCGCCATAGGTGAGCAGGGCACAGACCAGCACGATGACCAGCATCGCCTGTCGGGTGCCGAGCAGGCGGATGGCGGCGGCAACGATCGACCGGGAGAAGCCGGACAGTTCGATCAGCTTGCCGAACACTGCGCCCAGCAGGAACACCGGGAAGTAGAGTTTGATGAAGCCCACCATTTTCTCCATGAACACCCCGGTGAACGCGGGGGCCACGGCAGAGGGATCGGTGAGCAGGACGGCGCCGAGGGCGGCAATGGGGGCAAAGAGGATTACGCTGTAACCGCGATAGGCAGCCAGCATCAGCAGAGCCAGAGCGGCGAGGGCGATGAGCACGGTCATCGGGGTGGGTCTCCTGGGTGAGTCTTGTTTTTATCGGTGTGCAGGAGATAGCGGGAATCGTGCCAACATATAAGATATTGATTTATAAGTGTTTTTTGTTTGTTCTGAAATATTTGTCTCTAATTCGAGATTTTTGTTTCGCGTTGCGTCCCGTCGAGGCACAAGGGCAAAGCCCTCGCGATAGTCTCAATATTGAAACTAAAGTCTCTAATCAGAGACCTAGTGCAGCCATCTTCTTGTACAGGGTCGACCGTCCTAGCCCCAATGCCTGAGCAGCCTGCGGCACATTGCCCTCGCATTCTGCGAGGGCCTCGCCAATCAGCTTGCGCTCGAATGCCTCGCAGGCCTCCCGGTATGTCTGTCGCACCGGCCCGGCCGCTACCGGGCTCAACGGCCCCAATGCCGCACGCAAGTCCGCCACCCCCAACCGTGGCTGATCCGCCAGCAATGTCGCGCGCTCCAGCACATTGCGCAGCTCGCGAATGTTCCCCGGCCATGCATGCCGCGCCAGCAGTTGTTGCGCATCAGCCTCCAGTTCGTACTGGCTGCCCAGTTCACCCAGTATGGTCTCGCACAGCGCTGGCAAATCCTCCAGACGCTCCCGCAGCGGCGGCACGTCGATTGGCAGCACATTCAGCCGGTAATACAGGTCTGCGCGAAACGCCCCACGGGCCATGGCTGCCTGCAGGTCGATGGAGGTAGCGGCAATGATGCGCACGTCGCTGCGCAGCATCTGGTTCGAGCCAACCGGCTCGTATTCCTTTTCCTGCAGCACGCGCAGCAGCTTGCTCTGCAGGGCTAGCGGCATGTCGCCGATCTCGTCGAGGAACAGCGTGCCGCCTTCGGCCAACTGCAGCTTGCCACTGCGGCCCTTGCGGTCGGCGCCGGTAAACGCACCCGGCGCGGTGCCGAAAAATTCGGCTTCGAGCAGCGTTTCGGGGATCGCTGCACTGTTGATGCTGACGAAGGCTTTGTGCGCCCGCGCCGACGCCGCGTGGATGGCATGGGCCAGTAGCTCTTTGCCCGTACCGGTTTCGCCCAGCAACAACACCGGCGAATCGCTGCCCGCACCGCGCCGGGCGCGGCGCTTGGCTTCCAGGCTGGCAGCGCTGCTGCCCACGAACTGGGCGAAGCTGTACTTGGCTTGGCGGGCGCGCAGTTGCGAGCGTGTCGAGGCCAGTTCCTGCTGCATGCTGGCGTAGCGTTTTAGCAGTGGCGACAGGCTGCGCAGTTCGTCGAACAGGGCAAAGCCGATGGCACCGATCAGTGCGCCCTGGTCGTCGTGGATCGGCAGGCGCATCACCACCAGGGGCTCGTTCGGGGTGTCGAGCATGTCCAGCAGGATTGGCCGGCCATTGCTCACCACGTCGCGCATCAGGCTGCCCGGGATCACCGCCTCGCACGGCTGGCCGATGGCACTGGCGGCATCGGCCAGGCCAAAGCGCCGGGCGTAGCGTTCGTTCATCCAGACGATACGTGCATTGCGGTCAACGATGACCGTGCCTTCGCTGGACTGCTCGATGATCTCGAACAGCGAGTGAATTGCCAGTTGCCGTACCTGGGGGTAGTTCTTGAGGCTGTCGCTGTCGTACATGGGTAAACATCCTGAATCATTGTATAAGCAGGTCTGGCCTCTTCGCGGGCACGCCCGCTCCCACAGGTACTGCACAAAACTCAGCTTTTGCGGAGAACCTGTGGGAGCGGGCGTGCCCGCGAAGAGGCCGGGCCTGCAAACTTATCCTCGGGGATCGAACGCCTCACGCAAGGCGTCCCCGATAAACACCAGCAACGACAAGATCATCGCCAGCGCGAAAAACGCGGTAAAGCCCAGCCATGGCGCCTCCAGGTGTTGCTTGCCCTGGGTCACCAACTCACCCAGCGAAGCACTCCCGGCCGGCATGCCAAACCCGAGGAAATCCAGTGCAGTCAGGGTAGTGATCGCCCCGGTCAGCATGAATGGCACGTAGGTCAGCGTGGCATTCATGGCATTGGGCAAAATATGTCGCAGCATCACCTGGCTGTCCGGCAGGCCCAGCGCCCGGGCTGCCTTTACATACTCCAGGTTTCGCCCACGCAGAAACTCGGCCCGTACCACATCGACCAGCGTCAGCCAGGAAAACAGCGCCATGATCCCCAGCAACCACCAGAAATCCGGTTCGACAAAGCCGCTGAGGATGATCAGCAGGTACAGCACCGGCAAGCCTGACCATACTTCCAGCAGGCGCTGGCCGAGCAGGTCGACCCAACCGCCGTGGTAGCCCTGCAACGCGCCGGCTATCACGCCAATGAGCACGCTGACGACGGTCAGGGCAAAAGCGAACAGCAGCGATACTCGCGTGCCGTACAGTACCCGCGCCAGCACATCGCGCCCTTGATCGTCGGTGCCCAGCCAGTTGCTTGCACTTGGCGGGCTGGGGGTGGGTACTTGCAGGTCGTAGTTGGGGGTGTCGGCGCTGAACGGGATGGGCGCAAACAGCATCCAGCCGCCTTGTTCCGCGATCAGTTGGCGCACATACGCACTGCGGTAATCGGGCTGGAACGGCAACTGGCCACCAAACTGCTGCTCGGTGTAGCGTTTGAGTGCCGGCATGTACAGCTCGCCCTTGTAGCCCAGCAGCAGTGGTTTATCGTTGGCCACCAGCTCTGCGCCCATGCTCAACAGCAACAGGCCGGCGAACAGCCACAGCGAGACCCAGCCCAGGCGGTTGCGGCGAAAGCGTTGCAGGCGACGGCGCGAGACGGGGGAAAGCATCAGTGCGCCCTCGTATCGAAGTCGATGCGAGGGTCGAGCAACGTGTACGACAGGTCCCCGATCAGGCGGATCAACAGGCCCGCCAGGGTGAAGATGAACAGCGTGCCGAACACGACCGGGTAATCCCGCGATACCGCTGCGTCATAGCTCATGCGGCCCAGGCCATCGAGCGAGAAGATCACTTCGATCAGCAAGGAACCGGCGAAGAACACCGTTATCAGTGCCTGCGGCAAGCCCGCTACCACCAGCAGCATGGCATTGCGCAGTACATGGCCATACAGCACCCGGCGTTCACTCAGGCCTTTGGCCCGGGCGGTGACCACGTATTGGCGGGAAATCTCGTCGAGGAAGGCGTTTTTGGTCAGCAACGTGAGGGTCGCGAAACCGCCAATCACTAAGGCGCCGACTGGCAGCACCAGGTGCCAGAAGTAGTCGGCGACCTTGCCCAGCAGGCTGAGTTCGTCGAAGTTGTCCGAAACCAGGCCGCGCACCGGAAACCAGTTGAGCGAGGTACCACCGGCGAACAGCACGATCAGCAGCAGGGCGAACAGGAACGAGGGCAGGGCATAGCCGACCACGATCAGCGCGCTGCTCCAGGCATCGAAGCGGCTGCCGTGGCGCACCGCCTTGCGAATGCCCAGCGGGATCGACACCAGGTAGGTGATCAGCGTGGCCCAGAAACCCAGCGACAGGGTCACCGGTAACTTGTCCAGGATCAGGTCCGTGACCTTGGCGCCGCGGAAGAAACTGTTGCCGAAGTCCAGCCGGGCATACTGGCCCAGCATCAGCCACAGGCGCTCGGGGGCGGACTTGTCGAAACCGTACTGGCGCTTGATCGCCTCGATCAGTTTCGGGTCCAGGCCTCGTGTGGCGCGGGACTCACCGTGCACCACTTCGGCCCGTGCGCCGGGTGCGCCGCCGCCAAGCCCTTGCAGGCGCGCCACGGCCTGTTCTACCGGGCCACCCGGCGCAGCCTGGACGATGGCGAAGTTGACCAGCAGGATCGCCAGCAGGGTCGGGATGATCAACAACAAACGGCGCAGGATGTAGGTGGTCATGGCAAGGCCTTCTGGCGTTCAGCCATTTGCGCGTTGGTCAGCGGGGTGGGGCTGATCTCCCACCAGGTGTCCAGGCCTTCGTCATAGGCCGCCTGGACCTTGGGCAGGCCAAAGCGGTTCCACCAGGCGGTGGAGCTACCTGGCGGGTAGTAGTTGGGGATCCAGTAGTAGTTCCATTGCAGCACCCGGTCCAGGGCGCGGGCGTGCTGCAGCATGTCGACCTGGGTATCGGCACGCACCAGGCCGTCGATCAGGCGGTCCACGGCCGGGTCTTGCAGCACCATCAGGTTGTTCGAGCCGGGATCGTGGGCGGCTGCCGAACCAAAGTAGTTGTACAGCTCGGCACCCGGCGACAGGGTAACCGGGTAGCCGGTGACGATCATGTCGTAGTCACGCGCCATCAGCCGGTTAACGTACTGGGCAGCGTCGACATTGCGGATGTTCAGGGTGACGCCGATCTGGGCCAGGTTGCGCTTCCACGGCAGCAGCAGGCGCTCCATGCCCGACTGGCCGTTGAGGAAGGTGAAGGCCAGCGGTGTGCCGTCGCTGTTCACCAGGCGGTCGCCTTCGGGGTGCCAACCGGCTTGTTCAAGCAGGGCCAGGGCCTGCAACTGTTGTTTGCGGATGATCCCGGACCCGTCGGTGACCGGGGCGCTGAACACCGTGGTGAACACTTCGCCCGGTACGTTGCCGCGCAACGGCTCAAGCAGCTTCAGCTCGCCGGCATCTGGCAGCGTGCGGGCCGCCAGCGGGGTGTTGGAGAACACGCTTTGTTGGCGGATGTACATATTGCGCATCATCTGCCGGTTGCTCCACTCGTAGTCCCACAACATGCCCAGCGCCTGGCGCACCCGGCGGTCCTTGAACTGCGGCTGGTCGAGGTTGAACACGAAGCCTTGGGCCACTTGCGGTTTGGCCGGGCCTAGGTGGGCGCGTTGCAGGCGACCATCCTCCAGTTGCACGCCGTTGTAGCCCAGTGTGTAAGCGGTGGCGGAGAACTCGCGGTTGTAGTCGTAACCCCCGCCTTTGAGCACCTGCCGGGCCACCTCGGTATCGCCGAAGTACTCGATGCGCAGCTTGTCGAAATTGTAGCGGCCACGGCTGGCGGGCAGGTCGCGCGCCCACCAGGTGGGGTCGCGTTCGAAGGTGATGCTGCGGCCGTTGTCGATGCGCCCGATGCGGTACGGGCCGCTGCCGACTGGCTTGTCAAAGCCGGCACCGTTGGCGAAGTCGCGTTGCTGCCAGTCGTGTTCGGGCAGTACCGGCAGGCTGGCGAGGTCCAGGGCCAGGGTGCGGCCGTGCCCGGGCTTGAAGTCGAAGCGCACGCTGTGCGGGTTTTCAACGGTCACGCCAGTGACGTCGGCGAACTGGGTGCGGTACTTGAGGCTGCCGTTGTTCATCAACAGCTCGAAGGTAAAACGTACGTCTTCGGCGCGCACCGGTTTGCCATCGGCGAAGGTGGCACGCGGGTCGATATTGAAACGTAGCCAGGCATCGTCGGGGCCGCGCTCCATACTGTGGGCGATCAGGCCATAGACGGTATAGGGTTCATCGAACGAACGCACGGCCAGTGGTGCATACAACAGGCCATCGACTTCACTGACGCCAATGCCTTTGTCGATGTACGGCAGGATGTGGTCGAACTGGCCGATCTCGATGGCCGAGCGGCGCAGGATGCCGCCCTTGGGGGCGTTGGGGTTGACGTAGTCGAAGTGCTGGAAGCTGGCGTTGTAGCGGGGAGCTTCACCGTAGACGGTGAGTGCGTGGGCGGGCGCGGCTTGGGCATTGAAAGCCAGACAAAGCAAGAACAGGCCCCACAAACCCTGTGGGAGCGGGCGTGCCCGCGAATGCGTCGGCCCAGGCAACGAGGTTGTCTGGTCTGGCCTATTCGCGGACAAGCCCGCTCCCACACGGACTTTCATCGGCTGCGAGGACTTAGTCCTGGCGGCTGGTCACTTCCAGCAGGTGGTAGCCAAACTGGGTTTTCACCGGGCCTTGCACGGTGTTGACCGGGGCGCTGAACACCACGGTGTCGAATTCCTTGACCATCTGGCCTGGGCCGAACGAGCCCAGGTCACCGCCCTGGCGGCTGGATGGGCAGGTGGAGTTGGCTTTGGCGATTTCAGCGAAGTCGGCGCCTGCTTCGATCTGGGCTTTGAGTTCGTTGCACTTATCTTCGGTGGCGACCAAGATGTGGCGGGCGGTTGCACGGGCCATGGGTACTGCTCCTTGGGGTAAAAAGGCAAGCCTAGCGCACTTGCTTGGGGTATGTCTCGCCAGGCTTGCAAGCTTCGCCTTACAGTTTTTGTGCCGCTTCGCGCAACAGGGTTTCGGTCGAGGCCCAGCCCAGGCAGCCGTCGGTGATCGACACGCCGTATTTCAGTGCGCCCTTGCCCAGCGCCTGACAGCCATCGAACAGGTGCCCCTCGATCATCACGCCGATGATCGAGCGATCGCCGGCCAGGCGCTGCGCCAGCACATCGTTGAACACCGCTGGCTGACGCGCCGGGTCTTTGCCGCTGTTGGCGTGGCTGCAGTCGACCATGATGCTTGCGTGCAATCCAACCTTGGCCAGTGCCTGACGGGCCATGGCGATGCTGTTGGCATCGTAGTTGGGGCCTTTGTGGCCACCGCGCAGTACCAGGTGCGTGTCCGGGTTGCCCAGGGTTTCGATGATGGCCGGGTGGCCCTGCGCATCCATGCCGAAGTGGCGGTGCGGGTGGGCGGCGCTGCGCATGGCGTCGCTGGCGATGGCGATGCCGCCGTCGGTGCCGTTCTTGAAGCCGACTGGCAGCTCCAGGCCACTGACCATTTCCCGGTGAATCTGCGATTCGGTGGTGCGTGCGCCAATTGCGGCCCAGGCCAGCAGGTCGTCGAAGTAGCCGGCGGCCATCGGTTGCAGCAGCTCGGTGGCGATCGGCAGGCCGCGTTCGATCATGCTCAGCATCAACCCACGGGACAACGCGATGCCCGAGTGCATGTCGTCACTGCCATCGAGGTGCGGGTCGTAGGCGAGGCCTTTCCAGCCCACGGTAGTGCGCGGTTTTTCGACGTAGGCGCGCATCACCAGCAGCAGCTTGTCGCTGACTTCACGGCTGAGAGCGGCCAGGCGGTCGGCGTATTCCAGGGCTGAGCGAGGGTCGTGGATCGAGCAGGGGCCAACGATCACCAACAGGCGCGGATCGCGGCCTTCGAGGATGTCGCGGATGGCCTGGCGGTGGGCATGGACTTGCTGGGTGAGTTCGCTGGACAGCGGCATTTGCTGCTTGAGCAGGTGCGGGCTGGGCAGGCGCTTGCTGACGGTGGTGTTGGCCGCTTGCGGCTGGGTCAGGGGCAGGGCGAGGCTGGAAGCTTGCATGGCGTTTTTCCCTGGGCGGACGGCGGGTTCTGGCCCGCGTGGTCGGCCCTATCGAGGTGTTCGACAGATCGTTGAATTCGTATTGGCTGCTGCATTGCCACCTGTGGAAGACCGGTCGGAGGCGGCAGGCTGGCCCGAACGGGATTGGCTAAATCGCCAGGCATAGGTGTTTGCGTAGTAATAAGTGGCGTAGTTCATGAATCTGTCCTCAATGTGAATCGGTGATGTTCAAAGGCCTGAAAAGCAAAACCCCCGGTCGGGGAGCCGACCGGGGGGTTGAGTATTCTCATGTTCGGCGGCCCCTCGAAGGTGGGCGCCGTGTGGGTATCGGCGCCTAGTGGCTAAACCAATACCCAAAGTAATAGCTGGCAGGTGCCACGCAGCCGGCAACGGCCAGCACAGGGCGCAGGGTGCGACCGGTGTGGTTGGCGTGGTTGCGGGTGTGTTTCGGCATGTTGCTCTCCAGTGAATGAGCCCGAGCTTACTTCAGTTCGGCCGGGCCATTCAATGGATAAATGCTATTGGGTTGATCATTTGTTTTTGTACTGGTTGGTTCAATGGCCATAACGCCCGACCAGGCTCTGCGCGCCCAGCGCGTGGCCTTGCAGCAACTGCAAAAGGCCGCTGCGGTCCAGGCCCTCGGGCAAGGTACCCAAGGGCAGGTCGGTGGCGATCAGGGTCAATGCATAGTGATGCGGGTTGTCACCGGCGGGTGGGCAAGGGCCACGATAGCTCAGGGTGCCCCGCGAGTTGCGCCCTACGGTCAGGTACTGCCCGCTGACACCGGCCGTGCCTTCCTTGAGCCCGTCCTGTTCCGGGTCGATGTTGTAGGCCACCCAGTGCACCACACCGATTCCCTTGCCGCCGTCCGGGTCGAACATGATGAGTGCCAGCGACCGGGTACCGGTGGGCAGGTTGTCCCAGCTCAGTTGCGGAGTGCGCTCTTCACCGGCGCCGCAGGCCGGGTCCGGGCCGACCTGCTGCAGGGCGATCACGCCGCCATCGGTAAATGATGAGGAACTGATCGACAGTGCGCCTTGATTGCTGCTGTTGGCCAGGGCCGTGCAGGGCAGCAGGGCGGCGAGCAGCCAGAGTTTGAGGTTCATGGCGAATCCTTGGCGGGCTTTGCGGCGCAGTGTAGCCCAGGCCAAACAAATGGGGCCGCAAAGCGGCCCCTGGGATCAATGAGATTCTGAACGCTGTGCTGGCGCCGGGTTTTCTACCGGCTCCAGCGGCGGATGCTCCTGCGCGGCGTGCATCAGGTCTTCGGTCACGCGCAGTTCGGCGCCGGTTGGCGAGAACGTGGTCGAAGCCGTAAACGGCGCCGGGTGCTCCGCCGCCGGGCGTTTGCCACGGCGCCACATGAAGAAGCACACCATGCCCAGGTTGACCACGGCAAAGGCCCAGAACAGGCCAGCCTCGCCAAATTCGGTCATCATCGGCGACATGGCGACCGGCGCCATGGCAGAGCCCAGCGAGTTGATCAGCAGCAGGCCCTGAATCATCGGTACCAGCGCATCGGACGGTGCCCGGTCGGCGGCATGGCTGACCGCCACCGGGTACAGCGTGAACACGCCGCCCCCCAGCAGGAACAGCATGGCTGGCAGCAGGAACGAGTCCGACGGCAGGAACACCGTGACCAGTGACAGCACCACACACAGCGCGGCCAGGGCGATCAGCACATCCTGGCGGTCCTTGCGGTCGGACCAGCGCCCGACCGGGTATTGCAGCAGCATGGCGCCGAGGATCACCCAAGCCATCATGTTACCGACCTCGCCCACCTCCAGGCCGATGCGTTGCAGGTACAGCGGCAGCAGGGAATAGATCCCGGCAATGGCCACGCCCGAACCGAAGCAGCCCACCAGGCCCGACGGTGCCACACCCAGCAGCTGGCGGGGTTTGAGCGGTTCGACCTGGTCCAGCAGGGGCGATACCCGCGGCAAGATCACGATGGGCAGCACCGACAGTGAAGCCAGCACGCCAGCCAGCATGAAGGGGGCGGTGTCACCCAGCTGGGTGATTTCGCCAAGGCCGGCCTGGGCGATTACCCCGGCGCCGTAGAAGGCGATCATGTACAGCGCAAGCAGGCGGCCGCGGATCTTGGCGTCGCCGGCCAGCAGCAGCCAGCTTTCGATCACCAGGAACACGCCGACCGCTGCCCAGCCGTTGATCAGGCGCAGCACAGACCACCAGGTGACGTCGTAGAACAACCCTTGCAGCAGGATGGTCGCGGCGATCAGCGAAGCGAAGCTGGTGTAGGCGCGGATATGGCCGATGCGCAAGATCAGCCGGTCGTTGAAGATTGCACCCAGGGTCAGGCCGATGAAGTAGGTCGACGAGACAATACCGATGGTGGTGGCTGATTCACCGGCAGCGCCCAGGCGCAGGGTGGTCAGGGAAGACATGAAGCCGTTGCCCAGGGCAATGATGAACAACCCGAGCAGGGGCGCCAGCGCCATGGCCAGCAAACGCGGAGACATACGTACCTCTAGTTGGATGAGCGGAATGAGCGCCTTCTCGGACGCGCACACCGGCCCGACCCGGCAAGGGGCGAGTGGCTACACGGATGCGACCTGGGCAAGACTCAACCGCTGGGCCCTTTGGGAAATGGGCCGTGCGGGGAGGGTTGAGCCTATTTCACATGTGCGTTCATGTGTTCAGGCACGGACTCTGTCATTGCTGCCGGTTGCCACCGTTCAAGGCGACGGGCGAAAAGGAGGCGCGATTCTACGGGCTTGCGCAGTTTTGCCCAAGGGGCATTGGTATGCGACGAGACGCCGCAGTCTGTGGGCGACATGAATGTGTCTGTGGCAGACAAGCCAGTGCTGCAGGGCAAACCCGGTAAGCCACTACCTGTCCCGCAGTTGCCATCCTTGATGGGTCAGCACCATGGCCCGGGTATCTTTGAGCGGCGCATCATGACTGGCCACTGCCTTGCCCAGTTCGGCAATGCTGGCCTTGACCTGTTCATCACTGGCCCATGCCGGTAGCCCGGTAATCGTGTAGGCATAGGTCACATTGGATGTCTTCTGTCCCCCCGCGTCGCTTGGCGCGCTGAACTGTTCGATCGCTGTTACCTGCGCCTTGCCAAAGCACAGGCCGTGGTCCGCCTTGTAATACTTGCGGCCTTCGTCGGTAAGCGCGTAGGCATAGTAGATGTCCGTACGTGCCGGTTGCCACAGACGGGCAGGCACTTCGGTGCGCGAGATTTCCTTCTCACTGACCACGCCCACCTTGGCCAAGGCATGCAGCGCCTTGTTGGTGCCGTGCAGGTCGAAGTCCTGGGTCTTGGTGGGGAATGAGCTGATGACGAAGCAGTGTGGATACTGGGTGTCGAGGTAGGCCTGGGCGGCTTTCCTGAAACCGGCCTCGGGGGTGTCACTGCTGTCGGAGCAACCTGTCAGGGTTGCCAGCAGCGCCAGCGGCATGATCTTCCTGTACATGGTGAAACTTCCTTGAATGGCGAAGATAAAACCGATGGCTGAAGATTAGAACCCACGGGTTAGAGCGGCGCAATCGTGGCAAGACGGCATCGCTATGGCTCACCTCGGGTATCGATACTGACGACCACCGACATGCCAGGGCGCAGTCGCCTGGCTTCGTCTTGGCCGGCATCCACAGTAATGCGCACCGGAATTCGCTGGGCAATCTTGACGAAGTTGCCGGTGGCATTGTCTGCCTGCAGCAGGGCGAACTCCGAGCCGGTGGCTGGCGATATCTGCTGCACGTGCCCCTGCAACTTCAGGTGGTTCAGGGCATCCACGGTGAACGTCACCGGCTGGCCGATGCGTACATTGGCCATTTGGGTTTCCTTCATGTTGGCGATGACCCACAAGGTGTCGGGTACCAGCGCCATCAACTGCGCGCCAGAATTCACATAAGCCCCCAGGCGTGTGCCGATCTGCCCCAGCTGGCCGTCGCGCGGGGCGGTGACGCGGGTATTGTCGAGGTCGATGCGCGCCAGTTCCACGGCCGCCTTGGCATTCTCCACCGATGCTTCCAGCGCGGCCCGGTTGACCACCACCGTTTCACGGTCCTGGCGGGCGATTTCCAGCGCTGCCTTGGCCTGGGCCAGGCTGGCGACCGCTGCCGCTTCGCTGGCACGGGCCAGGTCCAGGTCGCGCCGCGACACCGAGCCGTCGTTGACCAGCGCCTGGTTGCGGCTCAGGTCGGCTTTGGCCTTGATCGCCTGGGCCATCGCATCGCCGATGGCCGCCTGGCGCTGGGCGATGGTGGCTTCGGCACTGTTGCGCTGCTGCAGGTTGTTGGCCAGGGCTGCCTGTTGTTGCTGGAGTTGGGCGATGGCCTGGGCCAGGCGCTGTTTGTAGATGCGGTCGTCCAGTTGCACCAAGAGGTCACCGGCCTTGACGAACTGGAAGTCGTGCACCGGCACGTCGACAATGTAGCCACTCAGTTGTGGGCCGATGATGGTCACCTGGCCGCGTACCAGCGCATTTTCGGTACTTTCGATGGCGCTGCTGAACGGTGGCAGGCGCCAGGCATACAGCACCAGCAGGATGCCGGCCAGGGCCACGCAGGCGAAACTGATTGACGAGAGGATGCGTACCCGCCGCGAACGTACCGGGCTGGTCGGCTCGCTGGGTGGTGTGGCACCTTCCGGGGTTTCGGCGATGGCGGTGGTGGTCGTGGTGCGGGTGTCGTCGGTCATCGGTTGGGCGCGCCGGGGGTGGAGTCGGTGAGGGTGGCCTGGCGTTTTGCGTACCAGAGCCAGGTACTACGGATGCAGATCCAGACCATTGTCAGGATAGCGATACTGCCAATCAGCACGAACACGTCGTTGTAGGCCATGATGTTCGCCTCGCGGGTGGCGGCGCTGGCCAGCAGGCGCATGCCGGCTTCGCTACGCAGGGCCGGGTCGGCGATGATGCCGCCGTAACCGCTGCCGCCACTCTGCACACGCGCATTGACCAAGGGTTCGAGGTAGCTGAGGCGGTCCATCAGGTGGCTGGAATGGAATTTTTCCCGCCAGGTCTGGAAGGTGCCCAGCAGCGCAGCGCCAATCAGGCCGCCGAGGTTGTTGCAGATGCCGAACAGTACCGAAAAGCTCACCAGGTTGCGTGGGTTGGCGCGCACATGGCTGATGCCCAAGGCCATCGACGGGCCGAGAAAGAAGGTGCTGCCAAAGGCCAGCAGAAACTGGCTGAAGTACATTTGTGCCGGGCGCGTGAGGTTGCTGGAGCTGCTGTCCATGAAGGCGCCGGCAGCCATGGCCAGCAACGAGACGAACAGCGGAATCACCAGGTGGTTGGGGTTGATGGTGAGGGCGCTGCTGGCCAGGCCTGCCACGGCACCCAGCAGCATGATCCAGTACAGCGTGCGCATTTGCTCGCTGCCCATGTTCAGCGCCTGCAAAAAGCCGACTGCGCCCGTGGACTGTTCGGACGTGACCATGCGGATCAACACCACGCACAGCGCCAGGCGAATGACTGCACCGCTGCCCAGCCAATGGGTCATCAACAACGGGTTCTGCCGGTTGTGCTCGATGGCCAGGCCGCTGAAGAGCAGGCCGATCGAGGCCGCCAGCGCCACGCCGATCCACGGCGCCTCCAGCCACCAGTCGATGCGCCCCAGCGACAGCACGGCGCAAAGCAGGGCTGTGCCACTGGCGATCAGGGTGAAGGTGAGGAAGTCCAGGGGCTCGAAGGTCTTGAAGCGGTCACCGGGTGGCAACTTGAGCATCAACACGCAACCCAGCGCGGCCAGCGCCAGGCCCAGCTCGAACAGGTACAGGCCACGCCATTCGGCGATTTGCAGCAGGTCTTCGGAAAAGATGCGTGCCAGCGGCAGCGCCAGCTGCGAGGCGCCCAGGCCCAGCACCATTGCCTTGAGCCGCCATTGCGCCGGGAACGCCTGGATCATGTAATACAGCCCCAGCGAGCTGAGCGCGGCACCGACCATGCCGTGGGCCGCGCGTACCGCGATGGCCGAGTTGAGGTCGTTGACCAGCAGGTGGGCGAAGGTGACCAGGGCGTACAGCACCAGGAACACCTCGGTGAAGGCACGCAGGCCGAATTGTTGGCGAAACTTCACCAGCAGCAGGTTGATGGACACGTTGGTCATGACGTAGGCGGCAGGCAGCCAGGCCATTTCTGCCGTGGTCGCGCCCAAGGCGCCTTGCAGGAACACCAGGTTGGCGGTGACCAACGCATTGCCAAGGCCACCGGTGATTGCGACCAGCAGGCCGACCACGCCGTAGGCCAGGCGCCTGGCTGGCGAATGCAAGGGCGTGGAGGGGGAGCCTGGCAGGCTGGGTTTTTCGTGGGGGAGCCACTGGCGTGGGGCGTACTTGTCCATGGGCAGACTGTACTTGAGCGGCGGTGGCAAAGAAAACAATTGTGCCTGTGCCGGCCTCTTTGCAGGTAAACCCGCTCCTACAGGGATTGCACCAACCTTGAGGCTGGCGCTGTACCTGTAGGAGCGGGTTTACCCGCGAAAGGGCCGGCACAGGCTATAACAGCGGCTAGCCTCCAGACTCAGAAATCAACACTGGCCGACAAGCGCAATACCCGCGGTGTGCCTTGGGTCAGGTAATTGTTCGATGTCGACGCCGACGCCCAATACGCCTTGTTCGCCACGTTCTCTACATTGGCGCGCAACGTCACCTGCTTGTCATCGACCTTGAAGCGATAACGCCCGCCCAGGTCTACCCGGGTCCAGGCAGGAATGCTCAGGCTGTTAGCCGCGTTTACATACTGGCCCCCCGTGCGCAGCAACCGGGCGCTCAGCGCAGCCCCCTCCAGGCCAGGCACGTCCCAGTCGGCACCCAGGTTGAACTGGAAGCGCGGTACACCGGCAGCGCGGTTGCCGTCGTTGCTGCCATAAGCGGTGTTCTTCTGCTCGGTGTGCATGAACACCGCGCCGGTCAGCAGGCGCAGGCCGTCCACCGGTTCACCGAACACATTCAGCTCCACCCCCTTGTTGACCTGTTCGCCGTCCATGCTGAAGGTGTCCTGCTGCGCCCCGGGTACGCGGTAGGTGACGCTGTTGGGCTGCTCGATGCGGTACACACCCAAGGTGGCGCCGAAGCTGTTCCAGTCCAGTTTCACTCCGGCCTCGACCTGCTTGCTGCGCTTGGGTGGGAACACCTCGTTGGCGTTGGTCACGCTGGACGGTGCAGTCGGGCCCTGGGCCAGGCCTTCGATGCGGTTAGCGTAGAACGACACATGCTCCCAGGGTTTGATCACCAGGCCATACACCGGGGTAGTGATGGACTCGTCGTAAGGCGTGTTGCGCGCACCGGTGCCGGTCACCCAGCTGTCGACGCTGATCGATTGCCGCCGTACGCCCACGGTCAGCAGCACACGGTCATCAAGAAAACCCAGCGTGTCGGACAGCGCGACACTCTTGTTGCGGTTTTTACCGACAATGCGCGGGTCATGCAGGTCGCTGCCGAAGTAGGTATCGGTCGGGCGCGGTACCTTCACCGGGTTGTACAGGTTACTGTCGTAGCGCTTGGCCGCCGCCAGCGCTTCATAGGCGGAACGTTGCTCACCCCACATACCCGACAGGCCAAAATTGACCCGGTGGCTGACCGGGCCGGTGGCAAAACGGCCGTTGAGCCCGGCGACGGCGCTCTTGTTGTCCTCGTCGTGAGGGGAATAGAGGAAGCCGCCACGCGCGGTGCCGTTGGCGTCGCTGACGTACAGCGAGGAGTACTCGCCATTTTCGCGGGTGTGCTTGGCGCCAGCACCGGCGTACAGCATCCAGTTGTCGTTCAGGTCGTACTCGGCGTTGACCATGCCATAGGTATCTTCGAGCTGTGACCAGCTCCAGTCCTGCGAGTAGTTGTCACGCGCCGATGGGGCGTGGGGCACTTTGCTGCCGGTAGGGTAGATCACCGCGCGGCCCTGGTTGATGCGCTCTTTCTGGTAACCCAGGTCGGTGGACAGGCGCAGGCGTTCGCCTCGGTAGTCCAGCGCCACGGCAACCAGGGTGGAATGCTGGGCCTCGTCGTCGACGCCGGTGCCACCGTCATGCTGGGCCAGGTTGACGCGTGCGCCGAAGCGGTTGTCTTCACCGAAGCGCTTGCCCAGGTCCAGGTGGCCACCGATGTTGTCGCCTGTGGCGTAGTCGAGGGTGACATGGCGCGTCGGGGTGTCTTCGGCGCGCTTGGGCACCAGGTTGATTGCCCCCCCGATGCCGCTGCCTTGTGGCGCGACCCCATTGAGAAAGGCGCTGGAGCCTTTGAACACCTCGACCCGTTCGAGCGCCTCGGTGGTCACGATCTGCCGTGGCAGCACGCCGTACAGGCCGTTGTAGCTGATGTCGTCGGTGTTCAGCGGCAAGCCGCGTATGGTGAACACTTGCGAGAAATTGCCGAACCCCGCCGACTGGCGCACCGCCGCGTCATTGAGCAACACATCACCCAGGGTGCGGGCTTGCTGGTCGGCGATGGTCTTGGCGGTGTAGCTGGTGACACTGAACGGCACGTCGCTGATTGCCTGGTCGCCGAGCACGCCCAGCTTCGCGCTGCGGGCCACCTGGCCGCCTTGCCAGGTGTCGCTGCTGGCGGCCAGGTCGCTGTTGATGGTGGTTGCGCCCAGTTCCAGGGCATTGCCCAGGTCGACCGTGGGGGCCAAGGTATACCCGCCGCTGTCGGTGGTTATCAGGCTGTAGCCACTGCCGGCCAGCAGACGGGCGAAGCCTTCCGGGATGCTGTAGCTGCCTTCGAGGCCCTGGCTTTGCACGCCCTTGAGCAAAGCCGGGTCGAACGACAACGGCACCCCGGCGCTGGCGGCGAAGCGCGCCAGTACATCGGCCAGCGGGCCGGCCGCCAGGTGATAGGTGCGCGGGGTGGCGTCGGTTGCCATTGCCACAGGGGCTGTGGCGGCCATGGCGATGGCAAGGCCTAGGGCCTTGAAAGGCAAGCGGTACGGCTGGCGGGGCGTCATGCGAAGGTCCTGTGGATGCAGAAGATGAAGGTTCTGCACTCATCACCGGACGAAGCAGGAAAAGGTATCACTGAAATGTTCGCAACCCTGCCGGATCACGTCAGCTCAGCGGTTCCACGGTCACCCAGAAGCGGGACAGGCCCTGGAGGGTGACGGGCAGGGTGTCGCTCAGCAGCCGCAGGCTGGCATCGGTGTCTGTCAGCGGGAAGGCGCCCGATACCTTCAACTCGCGCACTGCCGGGTGGCAGCGCAGCACACCGGGGCGGTAGCGGCCCAGCTCCCGCAGCAGATCGGCCAGGCGCATGTCGCGCGCCAGGAGCATGCCGTGCTCCCAGGCCAGGTCGCCGATCTCCAGCGGCGAGGCAGGGAGCGCGCGTTCGGCATCGAAAGCGTTGCGCTCGCCAGCCTTGAGCAGCAGCCCGCCGGTGGCGTACAGGGGGCGGGTTTCGACTGCGCCTTCAAGCACGGCCACCCGTGTCAGCGCGCCATCGATTCGCACACTGAAACGTGTGCCCAGCGCAGTTGCCAGACCTTGCCGGGTGCGCACCAGCAGGGGCCGCGCTGGGGTGGCACGGTCCTTGGCGCTGGTAATCAGAATTTCGCCTGCCAGCAGGTCGATGCGGCGCTGCTGGGCGTTAAAGGTAATGTCAATGGCGGTGTCGGTGTTCAGCAGCACCTGGCTGCCATCGGCAAGTGTCAACGAGCGTTGCTCACCCACCGCTGTGCGTGCATCGGCAGCCCATTGCTGCCACGGCGTTTCGCGCCAGGCCAGCCAGGCTGCTGGTGCGGCCAGCAGCCACAACCCCAGGCGCTGCAAGGCCTGGCGGCGGCTGACGGCACCGTTGCGGCTAAGCCGGCGCAAGGTTTCGCCGGTCACTGGCGTGGGCAGGCGGCGGAAGTCGCCCAGAATGGCCTCGGCCCGCTGCCAGGCCTGGGCGTGCTGGGCGCTGCGCTGGCACCAGGCCTGCACCGCACGGTGGTCGTCTTCGGTGGCGGTGCCCGACTGCAACTGCACCAGCCAGTCGGCCGCCTCGCCGAGAATCAGCGGGTCGATGCGCTGCTCCATCAGTCGATGCTCAGGCAGGCGAGAAAAGCGGTGCGCATGTCGCGCTTGATGGTAATCAGCGATACCTGCAGGTGTTCGGCGATTTCTGCGTAGGTCAGCCCGTCCAGCTGCGACAGCAGGAACACCTGGCGCACCCGGGCTGGCATGTCGCGCAGCATGGCATCGACGCGGTACAGGGTTTCGAGGATCAGCCAGCGTGTTTCCGGTGAGGGCACTTCGGGCGGCGGCAAGTGGGCGATGGCCTCCAGATAAGCACGCTCGACATCCTGGCGGCGCCAGCGGTCGACCACCAGGCCCTTGGCGATGTGGGTGAGCAACGCCCGGGGTTCACTGCCGAAGTAGCTGCTGCCCTGGCGGCTCAGCAGGCGCACGAAGGTGTCATGCGCCAGGTCGGCTGCATCGCAGGCATTTCCCAGTTTGCGCCCTAGCCAACCCTGCAGCCAGCCGTGGTGCTCGGTGTACAGCGTCTGGACCTGCAGGTTGAGGGTAGGGTCGGCGGGCGGCATGGCAGGCGCGAGGTTCCGGGAGAGGGGTGCAATTAAGAATTGATCGCATTCTAAGCCTCTGCCTGGAACCTGGCAATGCGCGCTTTTACAAGGCCTTGGCCAAAAACGCCGCTGTGCGGCTTGCCGTACACCCAGCCACCACCTGCGGCGTGCCACTGACCACCACCTTGCCCCCGGCATCGCCGGCACCCGGCCCGATATCGATCACCCAGTCGCTTTGCGCTACCACACGCATGTCATGTTCGACTACCACCACGCTGTGCCCGCCGTCGACCAGGCGGTTCAGTTGCACCAGCAACCGGTCGATGTCTTGCGGGTGCAAGCCGTTGGTGGGCTCGTCCAGCACATACAGCGTTGCCCCGCGGGCCGTGCGTTGGAGCTCGGTCGCCAGTTTGATCCGTTGCGCTTCACCACCGGACAGTTCGGTAGCCGGTTGGCCCAGGCGAAGGTAGCCCAGGCCGATGTCCTGCAACACTTGCAGGCAACGCCGCGCCGATGGCTGTTTGGCAAAGACCTGCAGGGCCTGCTCGACAGTCAGCTGCAGCACTTGGGCAATGTTCATGCCTTGCCAGCTTACCGCCAGGGTTTCAGGGTTGTAGCGGTCGCCATGGCAGGTGGGGCAGGGGGCGTAGACACTGGGCATGAACAGCAGCTCAACGCTGACGAAGCCTTCGCCTTCGCAATTGGCGCAGCGCCCCTTGGCAACGTTGAAGGAAAAGCGCCCTGCGTCGAAGCCCTGTGCCTTGGCCTGCTCAGTGGCCGCGAACAGTTTGCGCACGTGGTCGAACAGGCCGGTGTAGGTGGCCAGGTTGGAGCGAGGCGTGCGGCCGATCGGCTTCTGGTCGACCTGTACCAGGCGCTTGATGCTGTCCAGGCCAGCGCTGACATGCCCACTGCCGGTCTGCTCAGGCGCGTCCTCCAGGCTTGTTTCTTCGTGCTCGCTGCGTTGCTCGGCATGGCCCAGGTGCGCACCGACCAGCTCCAGCAGGGCCTGGCTGACCAGGCTGGACTTGCCCGAGCCGGAAATACCCGTAACGGCGGTAAAGCAGCCCAGCGGGAAGGCGGCGCTGAGGTTGTTGAGGTTGTTGCGGGTAATGCCTTCAAGCGTGAGCCAGTCTCGGGCCTGGCGTGGCGTATGTGTGGCCCGGGACTGGGCGTTGAACAGGTAGGCGCGGGTGCATGATGGCTCGATCTCGGCCAGGCCTGCGGGCGGCCCGCTGTAGAGGATGGTGCCACCATGCTCGCCGGCAGCCGGCCCTACATCCACCAGCCAGTCGGCGCGGCGCATGGTGTCCAGGTCGTGCTCCACCACATACACCGAGTTGCCCGCGTGCTTCAGGCGTTGCAGGGCGTCGAACAACGCTTCGCTGTCGGCCGGGTGCAAGCCGGCCGAGGGCTCGTCGAGCACGTAGATCACACCGAACAGCTGTGAGTTGAGCTGGGTGGCCAGGCGCAAGCGTTGCAGCTCACCCGAAGACAAGGTGGGGGTGCTGCGCTCCAGGGCCAGGTAACCGAGGCCAAGGTCGAGCAGCGTGTCGATGCGCTCCAGCAATTCCTTGGCGATGCGTTGTGCCGCCAGGCGCTTTTCCAGGGTCAGGTCGTCTTGCGGGTGCGCCAGATAGTCAGCTGCCGCCACTTTGCCGAACACCTCAGCCAGCGCCTGCAGCGACAAGTGCGACAGTTCGGCGATATCCAGGCCGGCGAAGGTCACGCCCAGCGCCTCGCGCTTCAATCGCTTACCCTGGCACAGCGGGCAAGGGCTGGGGCGCATGTACTGGGCCACGCGTTTACGCATCTGTGCGCTCTGCGAGTGCATGAAGGTATGCAGCACGTAACGCCGGGCACCCATGAACGTGCCTTGGTAGCTAGGCTCCAGCTTGCGCTTGAGTGCGGCGCGGGTCTGCGCGGGCGTCAGGCCGGCATACACCGGTGCGGTGGGCGTTTCTTCGGTGAACAGGATCCAGTCGCGTTGCGCCTGGGGCAAGTCGCGCCAAGGGATATCGACGTCATAGCCCAGCGTTACCAGAATGTCGCGCTGGTTCTGCCCCTGCCAGGCCATCGGCCACGCGGCCACCGCGCGTTCGCGAATGGTCAGTGACGGGTCGGGGACCATGGTCGCTTCGGTCACCTCGAAGACCCGGCCCATGCCATGGCACTCCGGGCACGCGCCCTGGGGCGTGTTTGGCGAAAAGTCTTCGGCATACAGCATCGCTTGCCCGGCCGGGTAGTGGCCGGCGCGTGAGTAGAGCATGCGGATCGAGCTGGACAAGGTGGTCACGCTGCCCACCGAGGAGCGCGCACTGGGTGTGCCACGTTGCTGCTGCAGGGCCACGGCTGGAGGCAGGCCTTCGATCGCATCTACGTCTGGCACGCCAACCTGGTCGATCAGGCGCCGGGCATAGGGCGCCACGGATTCGAAATAGCGGCGCTGGGCTTCGGCATAGAGCGTGGAAAAAGCCAGTGAGGACTTGCCCGAACCGGACACACCAGTGAACACCACCAAGGCATCACGGGGTATATCGACATCGATGTTCTTCAGGTTGTGCTCGCGGGCACCACGGACTCGAACAAAACCCATTAGCGAGGTAGGGCGTTGATGCATGTGGTGATCCTTCATCGTTCGTGGCATTGACGTTAGGGTACCAAGAGCCGTGGGGTAATGGTTCCTTTAATGAGACCTGAGAGTTTTTGCGCTTTGGGTATGCGAATACAGTGGCCTCGCGAATTAATGAAAACTCGGAGGTAAAAATGCACCGCTCGCTAACAGAAACTGCGGGTCGCCAGAACTTGACCCACACGAGAATAAAGAGCGCTGAGCGCGTTTATTCACCTTACGGCTTTGGCAGGCCACAGGCCGACAGTGTGTTGGGTTTTGCCGGATACCTCAGCGCGTTGAATGGCGATGGCTATTTTTTGGGCAATGGCGTGCGCATGTACAACACCCAGTTGATGCGGTTTCATAGCCCGGATAGTTTCAGCCCATTTGGCCGTGGAGGGATCAATGCTTATGCCTATTGCGAGGGCGACCCCGTGAACCAGATAGACCCGGATGGCCATTCGGCGGTTTCTGTAGTAGGCAAAGCTCTCTGGGCTGCCGCGTGGGGCGCGGATACGGTGACATCGGTGGATGCGGCAGCAAAAAGAATTCTCCACCGGTCGATCCAGAAAATGAAAGGGCGGCGTGTGCCCCCGATGAATGGAAATAGATGCCGAGGGAACGAGGCATTGATTAACGTCGGAACGACGGTTGCTATGGGCGGGTATAATTTACCGGATTTGGTCATGGAATCGTTGACGACGTTGGGCCCGTTCAAGGAGAACCTAATTAACGGGTTTACGGGATTCGGCGCTGTGGCGGCTACCGTGGGCAAGGCAACAAGGGCATTTCGTAAGGTCAAGCAAACTAATGCGTTGGCCAAAAAACACAATTTTTCGCGGCCGAAGCTTTTGTGGGAAGCTGTAAAAGAGGCGTACGGATGGAACCTGCTGCGTGGTAACGAGTCGGCTATCCTCGAACCACGGGACAGAACGATAGTGTTGCAAATTGATGAATATAGGGTTCCAACGGGAAATTACATCAGGAAAGGCAAACTGAATTTCGGTTCCACCGTGTGAAACCAATTTGGATTGTGCTTCCAGTCTCCTCGCGTTTAGCTGTGGTCAGACACGACCTGCCTCCCCCGTCGTGACCTCAAGGCGAACAACAAGAACGGGAAACCACCCGCGCGAGGAGACTCTACATGTCCCGACATCAGCACATCCTGGCCTGGCTTGACGATGTGGCCAGCGAGCTGCACGCGATCCGTCACGATATCCACGCTCACCCGGAACTGGGTTTTGAAGAAAACCGCACGTCGGCACTGGTCGCCCGGTTGCTTGAGGCGTGGGGCTATGAGGTGCACACCGGCATCGGCAAGACTGGCGTGGTCGGCGTGCTACGCAATGGTAGCAGCCCACGCCGTCTGGGCCTGCGCGCCGACATGGACGCGCTGCCCATTCACGAGGCCACGGGCGCGATGTACAGCAGCCAGCACCAGGGTTGCATGCACGCCTGCGGCCATGATGGTCACACCACCATGCTGCTCGGCGCCGCGCGCTACCTGGCGGCGACCCGGCAGTTCGACGGCACGCTGACGCTGATCTTCCAGCCGGCAGAGGAGGGCCAGGGCGGCGCCGAGGCGATGCTGGCCGACGGCTTGCTGGAGCGCTTCCCTTGCGATGCACTGTTCGGCATGCACAACATGCCGGGCCTGCCAGCCGGGCACCTGGGCTTTCGCGAGGGCCCGATGATGGCCTCGCAAGACTTGCTGACGGTGACCCTCGACGGGGTTGGCGGCCATGGTTCGATGCCGCACCTGACTGTCGACCCGCTGGTGGCGGCAGCCAGTGTGGTAATGGCGCTGCAAACCGTGGTGGCGCGCAATATCGATGCGCAGGAGGCGGCTGTTGTCACGGTGGGTGCGCTGCAGGCCGGCGAAGCGGCCAACGTGATCCCGCAGCAGGCCCTGCTGCGCCTTAGCCTGCGCGCGCTGAACGCCGAGGTGCGGGCACAGACCCTGGAGCGGGTGCGGGCGATCATCGTCAGCCAGGCCGAAAGCTTTGGCTGCCGTGCCAGTATCGAACACCGTCCGGCTTACCCGGTGCTGGTCAACCATGGCGCAGAGAACGCCTTCGCCACGCAGGTCGGGGTGGAACTGCTGGGTGCCGAGGCGGTGGATGCCAACACCCGCAAGCTGATGGGCAGCGAAGACTTCGCCTGGATGCTGCAACGTTGCCCGGGCGCCTACCTGTTCATCGGCAATGGGGTATCGCGGCCGATGGTGCACAACCCGGCCTACGACTTCAACGACGACATCCTGCTGACCGGCGCCGCCTACTGGGGCGCGCTGGCAGAGCGCTGGCTCGCGCCCGCCTGACCTTCCTGTTTACGACTGCCGCTGGAACCCGGGTGCGACCGCGCCCGGGTGATCACCCAATCATTGTGTGGAGTGTTCCCCTATGCAGACTTCGAGCACTGGCGTGTCGCGTACCCGGCAGGTGGTCGCTGCCGTTATCGGCAATGCCCTGGAGTGGTATGACTTTATCGTGTATGGCTTTCTGGCCAGCATCATTGCCCGGCAGTTTTTCCCGTCCGACGATGAGTACGCCTCGCTGCTGATGGCCCTGGCCACCTTCGGCGTCGGCTTTTTCATGCGCCCGGTGGGGGGTGTGTTGCTGGGCATGTATTCCGATCGCAAGGGCCGCAAGGCGGCCATGCAGATGATCATCCGGCTGATGACCGTGTCGATCGCCATGATCGCTTTTGCCCCCGATTACCTGGCCATAGGCATGGCCGCGCCGATGCTGATCGTGGTGGCGCGCATGCTGCAGGGCTTTGCTACCGGTGGCGAATACGCCAGCGCGACAGCGTTTCTGGTAGAAAGCGCGCCTGCCCACCGCAAGGGGCTGTATGGCTCGTGGCAACTGGTGGGGCAATGCCTGGCGGTGTTTTCCGGGGCGGCGATGGTCGCCCTGGTGACGCACCTGTGTTCGCCTGAGGCACTGGACAGCTGGGGGTGGCGCATTCCGTTCGTGCTCGGCCTGCTGATCGGCCCGGTGGGGCTGTGGATTCGCAAGCACATGGAAGAGCCCGAAGAGTTCGTCGAAGCGCGCCGCCAGGCCAAGGGCCAATCGCCCAGCCTGTGGCAGGTGTTGCGTGAGCACCGGCGCAGCCTGCTGGTGTCGATGGGCCTGGCCTGTGGCGCGACGGTGTCGTTCTACGTGGTGCTGGTGAACATGCCGACCTTCGCCCACAAGAACCTCGGGCTGCCGCTGGACCAGGTGCTGCTGGTGCAGATGCTGGCCGTGGGGCTGATGACCGTGGTGATTCCGTTGTCTGGCGCGCTGTCTGACCGGCTGGGGAGGCGCCCGGTGTTGATGGCCTTCACCTTGGCGTTCTTCGTGATGGTCTACCCGCTTTATGTCTGGGTGGCCGCCGCGCCGTCCGTGGAACGCCTGCTGATCATGCAACTGCTGCTGTGCACCGCCATCGGCGGCTTCTTCGGCCCGGCACCCACTGCCTTGGCCGAGCAGTTCCCGGTCGAGGTGCGCTCCACCGGGGTGTCGGTGGCCTATAACGTGGCAGTGATGGTGTTCGGCGGCTTTGCCCCGTTGATCGTGACCTGGCTGAGCAAGGTGCTCGGCACCCCGGTGGCGCCTTCGTTCTATGTGCTGTTCGCCTGCCTGCTGACGCTGCTGGGTACCTACTGCCTGAAAGAAGCACCTCGGTTGGCCAAGCCTGCCGCCTTCAACCTTGGAGTAAAACCGTGAAGCCGCTAGCCATCGACCCCATCGTAGCCCTCGATGCCGAGGCATTGTCCCAAGCCATCCATGCCCGTCAGGTGTCGTGTCGGGACGTGATGCAGGCCTATCTGCTGCACATCGAACGCTGCAACCCTGTAGTCAATGCGCTGGTGTCGCTGCGCCCGGCCGAAGCGCTGCTGGCCGAGGCTGATGAGCGTGACCGTGAACTGGCCCGCGGCCATTCACGAGGCTGGATGCATGGCATGCCGCAGGCGATCAAGGACCTGGCAGCCACTGCCGGGCTGCGCACCACCCTTGGCTCCCCCTTGTTTGCCGAACAGGTACCCGAGCAGGACGCGATCAGTGTTGCGCGGGTGCGGGCGAGCGGGGCGCTGATCGTGGGCAAGAGCAACGTGCCCGAGTTCGGCCTCGGCTCGCAAACCTACAACACCCTGTTCGGTACCACCACCAATGCCTACGACCCGCAGCGTGTGGCCGGTGGCAGCAGTGGCGGGGCGGCAGCGGCGCTGGCCATGCGCCTGCTGCCGGTCGCCGACGGTAGCGACATGATGGGCTCGCTGCGCAACCCGGCGGCGTTCAACAATGTGTTCGGCCTGCGCCCCTCACAGGGCCGAGTGCCCCATGGGCCGGCGCCCGAACTGTTCGTGCAGCAGCTGGCCACCGAGGGGCCCATGGGCCGCAGCGTGGTTGACGTGGCGCGGTTGCTGTCGGTACAGGCTGGTGTCGACGCACGGGCACCCCTGTCGCTGAGCGAAGGTCGGCGGGATTTTGCCGCCGGTTTGCAGCATGATTTCCGGGGCGTGCGGGTCGGCTGGCTGGGGGATTACAACGGCTACCTGCCCATGGATGACGGGGTGATGAGCCTGTGCGAGTCGGCGCTGGCCGACTTTGCCGAACTGGGTTGCCGGGTGGAGGCTTGCCAGCCGGGGTTCGACCTCGCGCGTTTGTGGCAATGCTGGCTGACCCATCGCCACTTCCTGGTGCACGGCAATCTCGCCGCGGCCTACGCCGACCCGAACAAGCGCGCACTGCTCAAGCCTGAAGCACAATGGGAAGTGGAAGGGGGCTTGCAACTGAGTGCGGCAGCGCTGTACCAGGCTTCGCTGGACCGCAGCGACTGGTACCGTGCATTGGCCCATCTGTTCGAACGTTACGATTTCCTGCTGCTGCCATCGGCCCAGGTGTTCCCTTTCGATGCACGCCAGCCATGGCCGACGGTGGTTGGGGGGCGGGTGATGGACACCTACCACCGCTGGATGGAGGTGGTGATCGGACCGACCCTGGCCGGCTTGCCGAGCATCAGCATACCGGTCGGGTTCAGTGCTGCCGGGTTGCCCATGGGCCTGCAAATCATAGGCCCGGCCCAGGCTGACCATGCCGTGTTGCAGTTGGCGTATGCCCATGAACAGCTCACCCGGTGGGTGGAGCGTTGCCCACCCCATTGCCTGCAGGCGTCATGAAAGCAGCGGGCAGGCGCGGATCTTGCTGGCTATGCTGACCATCCCGCAACAAGGAGGTCAAACCCATGGGCATCACGGCAGACAGTGGCGGCGTGCGTTCCGTGGAACGGGCGTTGGCCATTGTCGACCTGTTGGGCGAACACCAGGCACTGGGCCTGGAAGAACTGCATTACCTGACGGCGCTGCCCAAGGCCACCGTATCGCGCATGCTCGCCACCTTGCAGGAGCAAGGCTGGGTGTACCGTGGCCTGAGCGACCGGCGCTACCGGCTGTGCGCGCGTCGCCTGTTCGGCGACCGCCAGTTGCGTTTCAAGCGACGTCTGGTGGAAAGTGCTGCGCCCATGCTGCTGGAACTGAGCGAGCGCACCGGCCTGGTAGCGGACCTGTCGTGCTTCGACGGCGAACGGCTGGAGGTGATGGAAAGCGCCATCCCCCAAGTATTGCGCAAGCGCTATCCGCACACCTGCCAGATCGTCGGGCACCATGCCAGCCTGTTCCATTCGGCGATGGGGCGGGCCTGCCTGGGTGAGCTGGCGGAGGACGAAGTGCAGCGCCTGGCGGCCCACGAGCGGCTGGGTGATGACACAGTGCTGCGCAATATCGAGGAAGACGCACACAAGGGCTTTGGCCAGCGGACTGAAGGGCACTGGGAGTATCCGGTGCGGTTGCCGTTCCTGATTCGCGCCATCGCCTTGCCGGTGCATGCCGAAGGGCGCCTGGCCGGGAGCATTGCCTTGCACTGGCCACTGGACCAGGCGCCGGTCGAGCGGGTGTTGAACCTGCACCTGAACAGCCTGGCGACTACCGTGGGCGAGGTGCAGCGGGCATTGTCGGTTTGAGGTTTCGGCGTTGGTGCCGTGGCAGCAAGGTCGGCATGCCGCACACTGGCTTACCGCTCCAGGCTGTACATCCGGCACTCCGCCAGCAACGCCAGCAGGTTCGGCTCCCGCTCCCGGGCTTTCAGAAACACCACACCGATATGCTGCTGCAAGCGATATTGCGGCTTCAAGGCAATCAACCGGACGCGGTTCTCGTATACCGCAGCGATGCGCCCGGGCAGCAGGGCAAAGCCCACCCCCGAGCTGACCATGCTCAGCAATGTGAAGATATCGTTCACCTGCATGGCCACCTTCGGTTCAAAGCCGGCCTGCTGGAACACCCGTGCGCCATCGCGGTGGGTGGCGAAGCCCTGGGTCAGGGTAATGAACGTGGAGTCGGCAAGGTCTGCCAGGTCCACCTCGGCTTGCTCGGCGAAAGGCGAGTCGGTGGGGACCGCGAGGAAGATATCGTCGGAGAACAGCGGCAACTGCTCGCAGGCCGGGTCGCTGACGCTTTCATCAAGGGAGACCAGAATGGCCTCCAGTTCGTGGTTCTTCAGGCGCTGCAGCAAGTCGATGTTGGAGCCCAGGGTGAGGTCGATGTTCAGTTCGCTGCGGCGCAGTTTCAGGCCCATGACCAGCTTGGGCACAGTCTTCACGGTTAGCGAATAGAGCGCGCCCAGGCGGAAGCGCTCAGCATAGAAGCCGGCGGCCTCACGGGTCTGGCGCACCATCTGCTCAGCGTCCTGGATCAGCTGTCGGGCCTTCTTTTCCAGCACGTAAGCACTTTCCAGCGGGATCAGCTGGCGGCCTTCATGCTTGAACAACGGGCAGCGCAGGGCGCTTTCCAGTGAGTGGATGGCGCGATGCACACTGACCGCACTGGTGGACAGCTCGCCCGCGGCGCGGCCGAGGTTGCCGGTGCGCATGAAGGCGAGGAAGGTTTCCAGCTTTTTGAGGGTGAGTTCTTCGTCGATCAGCATGGGCGGCCTTGGGCGGTCATTGCATGGATTCGATCAATGCCCACAACGCCGGGTCATTGAAGTCATTCACAACCAGCCTGGCTCCCGCCGCCAGCAACCGCTCCGGCGTTTGCGTCGTGGCCACGCCTACGGTGAAGATGCCTGCACCACTGGCCGCGGCCACGCCTGGTAATGAATCCTCGAAGGCCAGCGCTTGCGCGGCTTCGGCGCCCAGCCGCTGCAACCCGGTGAGGTAGGGCAGCGGGTCTGGCTTGGGCCGCGCCAGTTCCTCGGCCACCAGCACATGCGCGAAGCGCTGGCCAAGGCCCATGGCATTCAACATGTGCTCGGCATTCAGCCGTGGTGCGTTGGTGACCACGCACATGCCGATGCTGCGCGCCTGGGCATGTGCCAGCAAGCGCAGCAGGCCCGGCATTGGTTCAAGGGAAGGCGACATGTCGCGGAACAGCGCTTCCTTGCGGTCGGCCAGCGCCTTGCACTGTTCGGCGCTGGCGTCGCTGAACAGCTCGGCGAACAGCTCGCCGTTGGCGCGGCCGCTGACCTGCGCATCGAACTGCGCCTGGCTAAGCTCGCGGCCATCGTGCTCACGCAGCAGCTGGCGAAAGGCTTGCAGGTGCAGGGTATCGGTGTCGGTGAGGGTTCCGTCGAGGTCGAACAGCAGGGCGGTCAGCATGAGATATCCAGATCAAAAAACACAAGCCAGGGGATCATAACCAAAGCTGGCGACAAAGGGGGCTGTTCAGCGTGCCCCGAAAAGAGTACAAATGTGCTCCATGAACAATCTAACCCCCAAACGCCGCGCCATTTTCGAATTCATTCGTGAGCGCATTGCCGACCATGGCCAGCCGCCAAGCCTGGCCGATATCGCCACGCGCTTCGGTTTTGCCTCGCGCAGCGTCGCGCGCAAGCACATCACTGCCCTGTGCCAGGCCGGCTACATCGATGTCACGCCGAACCAGGCGCGGGGCATCCGCCTGGCTGAACCGTTGCGCCGGCCCGAAATCCTCGAAGTACCGGTGCTGGGCCAGGTGGCAGCAGGTGCCCCCATCGGCCCGGACCTGGGCATCCACGAACAATTGCTGCTCGACCCCAGCCTGTTCCGCCGTACACCGGATTACCTGCTGAAGGTGCGTGGCGACTCGATGATCGACGACGGTATTTTCGACGGTGATCTGGTCGGCATTCTTCAGCAGGCGGACGCCCGCGATGGCCAGATCGTGGTTGCGCGCCTGGACGGTGAAGTCACCATCAAGCGCCTGCAACGCAAAGGCAGCCACTATCGGCTGTTGCCGCGCAACCCGGCCTACGCGCCCATCGATGTGAAGCCTGAGCAGGAGTTCTTCATCGAAGGCGTGTTCTGCGGCCTGCTGAGGCGTGACTGATGGGCGCGGTGGTCGACCTCGACAGGCTGCTCGACCAGCGCCGGGTATGGCGCGGGCGGCAGGCCCAGGCGCGGCCACTCGGGTTGCAGCCCACCGGCCATACGGCCCTTGACGAGCGCTTGCCGGAAGGTGGCTGGCCAGCGGCCGCACTGAGCGAGCTGTTGCTGGCCAGCCCCGGTTGTGGCGAATTGCAGTTGCTGTGGCCAACCCTCGCCCGGCTAAGCGCTGACGCCAGCCGCGTGGTGCTGGTGGCACCGCCGTTCATTCCGTATGCACCGGCCTGGCAGGCGGCAGGGGTGGACCTGCGCTGGCTGGTACAGGTGGATGCCGACCCCGCCGATGCCCTGTGGGCCGCCGAACAGTGCCTGCGCTCGGGCAGTTGTGCGGCAGTGCTATGCTGGCCGGAACGTGCCGATGACCGCGCCCTGAGGCGCTTGCAGGTGGCCGCCGAAACCGGTCAGGCACTGGCATTCGCCTGCAGGCCGCAGCAGGCGGCGCACAACCCTTCACCTGCAGCACTGCGCATTGCCGTTGACACGCGCCCGGCGCAATGGCGTGTGCTGAAGAGCCGTGGCGGCATGCCGCCAGCGCTGCCCATCGCCTGCCCGGGCCGGGGCTGATGCACCATGCTCTGGGCCTGCATCCTGCTGCCGCAGCTGGCGCTGGACACCGTCCTGCGTGAGCGTGACGACCCTGATACGCCTCTGGTGCTTGTTGGCGGGCCTACCCAGCGGCGTGTGGTGCAGGCGGTCAACCCGGCGGCCGCTGCACTTGGCTTGCGGGCCGGGCAAACCCTGACCGCAGCGCGTGCCCTGGCGGATGGTTTCACCTGTGTCGAAAGCGACCCCAGGCGCATCGAGCAGGTGCAGCAGTTGCTGGCGGCCTGGGCCTACCGTTTCAGTGCCCAGGTCAGCGTGCATTACCCTCGGGCGCTGTTGTTGGAAGTAGGCTCCAGCCTGCAACTGTTCGGCCCGTGGCCCTTGTTCGAGGCGCGTCTGCGCCAGGAACTGGCAGACCTGGGCTTGCGCCAACGCATCGTCCTGGCCAGCAACCCGGTGGCGGCACGCATGCTCGCCAATGGCCACGACGGTTTGGCGGTGAGCGATGCCGATGCAACTCGCGCAGCGTTGCTGGCCATGCCCATCACGCGAATCGGCTTGCCGGCAGAGGCTGCCGAAGCCTTTGCCCGCATGGGCTTGCGTCAACTGGGCCAGGTACTGGCCTTGCCGCGCGATACCTTGGCCAGGCGCTTTCCGGCCCAGGTACAGCTGCACCTCGACCAGTTGCTCGGCCTGCGCAACCTGGGGCTGGACTTCTACCAGCCACCGGACCGTTTCGAAACCCGGCTGGAGCTGAATTTCGACGTTGAATCACACCAGGCGCTGCTGTTCCCGCTGCGGCGCATGCTCAACGACCTGGCTGCATTTCTCGCCGGGCGCGACTGTGGCGTACAGCGCTTTTGCCTGCATCTGGAGCATGCCGAAGGGCCGGATACCCTGCTCAAGGTGGGCCTGCTGGCGGCTGAGCGCGATGCTGCGATGCTGTTCGAACTGGCCCGTGGGCGCCTGGAGCCACTGCGTATACCGGCACCGGTGCGCAACCTGCGGTTGGTCGCCGAAGACCTGCCGCCCTTCGTGCCGCAGCATCAGCCGTTGTTCGACCCGCGTGCTCAACAGGCGCAGCCCTGGGCGCAATTGCGTGAGCGGCTGCGCGCCCGCCTGGGTGATGAGGCCGTCAAGGGGCTGAGCGCGGCTGCAGATCACCGCCCTGAATGCGCCTGGCAACTGGCAGAGCAGGGCGCACAAGGCAACATGCCGGTTGCCCCGGGCAGCCGCCCAGGTTGGCTACTGCCTGCACCGATGGCGCTGGATGATGCCGGCTATCGGTTGCAGGGCCATGCCGAACGCATCGAATCGGGCTGGTGGGATGGCGGCGATGTGCGCCGCGACTACTACCGCATCGAAACCCGTGAGGGCCTGCGTGGCTGGGCCTACCGCGACCTGGGCCAGGCCGGCCCGCTGTGGTTGCAGGGCTGGTTTGCATGAGCACGTCGGGTTATGCCGAGCTGCATTGCTTGTCCAACTTCAGCTTCCAGCGCGGTGCATCGAGTGCCGAGGAACTGTTCCGCCGCGCAGCTGAACAGGGTTATCAGGCGTTGGCGATCACGGACGAATGTACCCTGGCCGGTATCGTGCGCGCCTGGCAGGCCGCCAAGGCGCATGGGTTGCGGCTGATCGTCGGCAGCGAGGTGCAGTTGCACGACGGCCCCAAGCTGGTGCTGCTGGTCGAAAACCTGGCCGGCTACCAGAACCTGTGCGCACTGATCACCCGTGCCCGTCGGCGGGCAGAAAAGGGTGAATACCAGCTTTTTCGTGACGACCTGCAGCTGCACGGTCAGGGCCTGCTGGCCTTGTGGGTGGTCGATGACAGTGACAATACGGCCACCGGCGAGTGGCTGCGCAGTGTGTTCGATGAGCGCCTGTGGCTGGCGGTGCACCTGCACCGGGGCCACGACGATGCCATGCGCCTGCAACGCCTGCGGGCACTGGCGGCCGATGTGGGGATCCGCGCCGTGGCCTGTGGCGACGTGCACATGCATGTGCGCGGCCGCCGTGCCTTGCAGGACTGCATGGCTGCCATCCGCCAGCATTGCCAGGTGGCCGAAGCCGGGCGCTTTCTGTTTGCCAATGGCGAGCGGCACTTGCGTAGCCTGGCGCAACTGGGCGAGCTGTACCCGTTCGACCTGTTGGCCGAAACCCTGGCCATTGCCCAGCGCTGCCAATTCGACCTCAGCGAGTTGAAGTACCAGTACCCGCGCGAACTGGTGCCCGAGGGCCACACCCCGGCAAGCTGGTTGCACGCGCTGTGCGAGCAGGGCCTGCCGTTGCGCTGGCCGCAGGGGCCCAGTGACAAGGTGCGTGATGTGCTGGCCAAGGAACTGGCGCTGATCGAAGCACTGGGTTACGAAAGCTACTTCCTGACCGTGCACGACATCGTCGCCTTCGCCCGCAGCCAGCGCATCTTGTGCCAAGGGCGTGGCTCTGCTGCCAACTCGGTGGTGTGTTTCGTGCTGGGCATTACCGAGCTCGACCCCATGGAGCACCACCTGTTGTTCGAGCGTTTCCTGTCGCGCGAGCGCAACGAGCCACCCGATATCGACGTGGACTTCGAGCACGACCGGCGCGAAGAAGTGATTCAGTATGTGTTCCGCCGCTATGGCCGGCACCGTGCCGCGCTGACTGCGGTGGTCAACACTTACCATGCAGCAGGTGCGGTGCGGGATGTGGCGCGGGTGCTGGGTTTGCCAATGGATCAGGTGGATGCCCTGGCCAAATGCTGTGGCCGCTGGAGCGACCGCATACCCGACGACCAGCGACTGGCAGAAGCCGGCTTCGAGGCCGGCAGCCCTTCGTTGCGCCGGGTGCTGGTGCTGGCGGGTGAGCTGATCGGCTTCCCTCGGCACCTGTCGCAGCACCCGGGTGGTTTCGTCATTTCCCAGCAGCCGCTCGACCAGCTGGTGCCGGTGGAGAATGCGGCAATGGCGGAACGCACGGTGATCCAGTGGGACAAGGACGACCTGGACATGGTCGGTTTGCTCAAGGTCGACGTGCTGGCGCTGGGTATGCTCAGTGCCTTGCGCCGTTGCTTCGACCTGCTGCAACACCACCGTGGCCGGCAGCTGACCCTGGCGACCATCCCCAGCGAATGCCCGGCCACCTACGCGATGATCAGCCGCGCCGAGACCATGGGGGTGTTCCAGATCGAGTCGCGTGCGCAGATGGCCATGCTGCCTCGGCTGCGCCCCCGAACGTTCTATGACCTGGTCATCGAAGTGGCCATTGTCCGCCCCGGGCCGATCCAGGGTGACATGGTGCACCCCTACTTGCGCCGGCGCCTGAAGCAGGAGCCCGTGACCTACCCGTCGCCGCAGCTCAAGGCAGTCTTCGCACGGACCTTGGGCGTGCCGTTGTTTCAGGAGCAGGTGATGGAACTGGCCATGGTCGCAGCCGACTACACGCCGGGCGAGGCCGACCAGCTACGTCGCAGCATGGCGGCCTGGAAACGCCACGGCGGCCTGGAGCCGCACCGCGAGCGGCTGGTGCAAGGCATGCTGCGCAATGGTTACGAACTGGCATTCGCCGAGCGTATCTTCGAGCAGATCAAGGGCTTTGGCAGCTATGGTTTCCCGGAGTCGCACGCGGCCAGTTTTGCCTTGCTGTGTTATGCCAGCAGCTGGCTGAAGTGCCATGAGCCGGCAATCTTCACCTGCGCGCTGGTCAACAGCTGGCCCATGGGCTTCTACAGCCCGGACCAGTTGCTGCAGGAGGCGCGCCGCCAAGGTATCGAGGTGCGGCCCGTCGACGTTTGCCACAGCGACTGGGACTGCACCCTCGAACCTGAGGCTCAAGGTGCGTTGGCCATTCGCATGGGCTTGCGGCTGGTGCGTGGCCTGGCCGAAGCCGATGCCAGGCGCGTGCAGCAGGCGAGGGCGCAACGGCCGTGGCGCGATGTCGAAGACCTTTGCCTGCGTGCTGGCCTCGACCAACGCGCCCGTGCCCGTCTGGCTGATGGCGGGGCATTGCGTACCTTGGCCAGCGACCGCCATCAGGCACGCTGGCAGGTGGCGGCGGTGCAGCCGCAGTTGCCCTTGTTCGCAGAGGTGGAAGCAGCGCCTGAAGCCGCAGTTGATTTGCCTGTGCCAAGCGTGGGTGAGGACCTGATGGCCGATTACCAAACCTTGGGCACCACACTCGGGCCGCATCCGCTGGCGTTGTTACGTTCACGCCTGAGGGCGTTGGGGTGTCGCAGTTCGAGTGAGCTGCAAGGTGTCGCGCATGGCGACACGATTGCCGTAGCCGGGCTGGTAGTCGGCCGCCAGCGGCCGCAGACTGCCAGTGGGGTCACCTTCGTCACACTGGAGGATGAGCACGGGATGGTCAACGTGGTCGTGTGGCGGGAGCTTGCCGAGCGGCAACGGCGGGCGCTGGTGGGGTCGCAGCTACTCAAGGTCAGTGGGCGGCTGGAGCAGGAGGAGGGTGTGAGGCACCTGATTGCGCGGCGGCTGGAGGATGTTAGCCCATTGTTGCAAGGGCTGGATGTGCGCAGCCGCGACTTCCATTAAATGATTGGGGCTGCAAAGCAGCCCCAGATGCTCAAGGCTGGGTGCTTACACCATCGCCAACCGCTGCTTGCGCGTCGGTGCCGGGAACGCCCGGTCTATCGCTCGCAGGTCTTCGCTGTTCAAGGTCAATAAACCCGCAGCAGCATTCAGCCGCACATGCTCAGGTGTCACGGCTTTGGGGATGGCGATCACCCCGTCGTTGCGGGTCACCCAGGCCAGGCTGACCTGGGCCGGTGTAGCACCATGGCGCTCGGCGATTTCTGCCAGCACGGGGTGCTGCAACAAGCGCCCGGCCTGAGCCAGCGGGCAGTAGGCCATGGTCGGCAGCGCACGTTTTTCGCACCACGGCAGCAGGTCGAACTCAATGCCACGCTGAGCCGGGTTGTACAGCACCTGGTTGGTGGCACAGTCAGGGTTGTGCAGTTCGCGCAGGTCGTCTACGTCGAAATTGGACACGCCCCAGCGCTTGATCTTGCCTTGCTCGCGCAAGCGCTCGAATGCGTCGACCGTTTCTTCCAGCGGGTGCTGGCCACGCCAGTGCAGCAGGTACAGGTCAATGCAGTCAGTCCCCAAACGTGTGAGGCTGCGCTCACAGGCAGCTGCCATGCCGCGTGCACTCGCATTGTGCGGGTACACCTTGCTGACCAGAAACACCTGGTCGCGTCGCCCGGCAATCGCCTGGCCAACCACGGTTTCTGCCCCGCCTTCAGCATACATCTCGGCGGTGTCGATCAGGGTCAGGCCCAGTTCAATGCCCTGTTGCAGGGCCGCGACCTCGGCAGCCTTGCGGCCAGGGTCTTCCCCCATGTACCAGGTGCCTTGGCCAATGGCCGGAACGCTCGAGCCTGCCAGTTTCACGTAACGCATGTCACCTCCGGGATCCGGGTATTGGAATGCAGAACCTCAAGCAGCGCCTGCGCTGCGGTGGAAAGCTTGTGTTCGCTAAGGGCAATCACGCCGATGCGCCGCTCGACCGTGGGCTCCACCAAGGTCACGCAACGGGCGCCCAGCTCTTGCATCTGGTTGATGCACAGCGCCGGTACGGCACTGACCCCCAGGCCGCTGGCGACCATGCGGCCGATGGTCGCCAACTGGTGGCTTTCGAAGGCCACGGCCAGTTTGCCGTGCTGGGGTGCCACATTCTGCTCCATCAGCAGGCGCACTGCCGAAGGACGCTGCAGGGCGACGAAGTCTTCGGCCATCAGCTGTGCCCAGCTCACCTCGGGCAGCAGTGCCAGGGGCGAGTCGGCAGGCACCACCGCGACGAAACGGTCCATGTACAAGGGGTGGAAGTCCAGCCCGTCGATGTTGTCCGGCTCGAAGCCGATGCCCAGTTCGACGCGGCGATGGCGCACCAGTTCCTGCACCTGTTCGTTGATCACGTCATGCACGGTGACGTTGACCTTGGGGTAGCGTTGACGAAACACCTTGAGCGAGTGGGGCAGCAGGTTGCCGGCGAAGGCCGGCATGGCTGCCACCGCCACGCGGCCCAGTTGCAAGGTGAAGCGCTGGCGCAGCATCTCCTCGGTGTCGTCCCAATCGGCCAGAAGCCGCCGTGCCAGTGGCAGCAGCACTTCGCCTTCGGCGGTCAGGCTGACGCTGCGTGTGGTGCGGCTGAGCAGGGCGCCGCCGAGGTTTTCTTCCAGGGCCTTGATGGTCAGGCTGAGGGCGGGCTGTGAGACATGCAGGTGCTCTCCGGCCTGGGCAAAGCTCTGGTACTTGGCCACGGCGACAAAGGCACGCAGTTGCTTGACGTTCATGACGGGCCTATTTTTGTTTTGTAAAAGTTATCAATCGATGACGAAAACAAAATTAACAAATCAGTCGCTTGCGGTGAAGATGTCTGCACACGCTCACCGACAGCTTCGTCGGTTCAACAACTACAAAAGGCGGATCAGCATGGCCGGACTGGACAAGCGCGTTGCAACCTATGAACAGGCCCTTGAAGGCCTGACCGACAACATGACGGTACTGGCCGGTGGTTTCGGCCTGTGCGGCATCCCGGAAAACCTCATTGGCGAAATCAAGCGGCGCGGCGTCAAGGGCCTGACCGTGGTGTCCAACAACTGCGGCGTCGACGGCTTTGGCCTGGGCGTGCTGCTGGAAGACCGGCAGATCCGCAAGATGATCGCTTCCTACGTGGGCGAAAACGCCGAGTTCGAACGCCAGCTGCTCAGCGGCGAGCTGGAGGTGGAGCTGACTCCGCAGGGCACCCTCGCCGAGAAAATGCGCGCAGGAGGTGCCGGTATTCCGGCGTTCTACACCGCCACCGGCTACGGCACCCCGGTTGCCGACGGCAAGGAAGTGCGCGAGTTCAAGGGCCGCAAGTACATCCTTGAAGAGTCCATCACAGGCGACTTCGCCATCGTCAAGGGCTGGAAGGCTGACCACTACGGCAACGTGGTGTACCGCAACACGGCGCAAAACTTCAACCCGCTGGCGGCCACCGCCGGCAAGATCACCGTGGTCGAAGTGGAAGAAATCGTCGAGCCAGGCGTGCTGTTGCCCAGCGAGATCCACACCCCGGGCATCTATGTGGACCGCGTGATCGTCGGCACCTTCGAAAAGCGTATCGAAAAGCGCACCGTCAAGGCCTGAGCGCCATCCACCAGAACAACAAAGAGATCCTGACCATGGCACTGACCCGCGAACAGATGGCGCAACGCGTCGCCCGTGAACTGAAGGACGGCTACTACGTGAACCTGGGTATCGGCATTCCGACCCTGGTGGCCAACTACGTACCCGCCGACATGGATGTGATGCTGCAATCGGAAAACGGCCTGCTCGGCATGGGCGAATTCCCGACCGAAAGTACGATTGATGCCGACATGATCAACGCCGGCAAACAAACCGTCACCGCCCGCCGCGGTGCCTCGATCTTCGATTCGGCGCAGTCGTTCGCCATGATCCGAGGCGGCCACGTCGACCTGACCGTACTGGGCGCCTTCGAGGTGGACGTGCAGGGCAACATCGCCTCGTGGATGATCCCGGGCAAACTGGTCAAGGGCATGGGCGGTGCCATGGACCTGGTGGCTGGCGCCGATAACATCATCGTCACCATGACCCACGCCTCCAAGGACGGCGAGTCCAAGCTGCTGCCGCAGTGCAGCCTGCCACTCACCGGCGCTGGCTGCATCCGCAAGGTGCTGACCGACCTGGCCTACCTGGAAATCGAAGACGGCGCCTTCATCCTGCGCGAGACCGCACCAGGGGTGAGCGTTGAGGAAATCATCGAGAAAACCGCCGGCAAGCTGATCGTGCCGGATGATGTGAAGGAAATGACCTTCTAATCACGCGCTATACACCGCCCCCTGTAGGAGCGGCCTTGTGTCGCGAAAGGGCTGCAAAGCAGCCCCGCGATTTCGGCATCGACGCTGAGATCGGGGGCCGCTTTGCAGCCCTTTCGCGACACAAGGCCGCTCCTACAGGGGTTTTGTGTTTTTGCTGATTTATCCGATAAAACCAATAAAAGGAATTCAACTGTGGCCGCTGAAATCCAAGACAGCCGCTCCGCCCGCTTTGCCTTGCGTTGTTCCAACTGGGCGGAACGCTGGTTCCCCGATTCCTGGGTGTTCGCCGCGCTGGCGGTGCTGCTGGTGTGCATCGGCGCGCTGGCCATGGGGGCCAAGCCGACCGACACCGCCAAAGCCTTTGGCGATGGCTTCTGGAGCCTGATTCCGTTCACCATGCAGATGGCCTTCGTGGTGATCGGCGGTTATGTGGTGGCCAGCTCGCCGCCTGCCGCACGGCTGATCGACCGTCTGGCGCGCATCCCAGGCAATGGTCGCTCGGCAGTGTGCTGGGTCGCGCTGATCTCGATGTTGGCCTCCTTGCTCAACTGGGGCCTGTCGCTGGTATTCGGTGGCCTCCTGGTACGCGCCCTGGCACGGCGCACCGAGCTGAAAATGGACTACCGTGCCGCAGGTGCTGCTGCCTACCTGGGCCTGGGCGCGGTATGGGCACTGGGCCTGTCGTCATCGGCTGCTCAACTGCAAGCCAACCCGGCCAGCCTGCCCCCTTCGATCCTGTCGATTACCGGGGTCATCCCGTTCACCGAAACCATTTTCCTCTGGCAATCCGGCGTAATGCTGGCGGCGCTGGTGGTGGTGTCGCTGGTGATTGCCTACGCTACGGCCCCCGGCCCAAACAGTGCACGCAGCGCCGAAGACTGCGGTGTCGACCCCAGTTTCACCGCGCCACCGGCACCGCAACGTACCCGCCCGGGTGAGTGGCTGGAGCACAGCCCGATCCTGATTCTGCTGCTGGTGGCCCTGGCCGCTGGCTGGCTGTACCAGGAGTTCGCCACTAAACCTGCGATCACGGCGATTTCCGGGCTGAACACCTACAACCTGTTGTTCATCATGCTGGGTGCATTGTTGCACTGGCGCCCACGCAGCTTTCTTGACGCCGTCGCGAGAGCGGTGCCGACCACCACCGGGGTGTTGATCCAGTTCCCGCTGTATGGCTCGATTGCCGCCATCCTTACCCAGGTCAAGGGTGTGGATGAGCAGACCCTTGCGCATCACATCTCGCTGTTCTTCACCCAGATCGCCACCCATGACACCTATGCCGTGCTGATGGGCGTGTATTCGGCGGTGCTGGGCTTCTTCATCCCTTCGGGCGGTGGCAAGTGGATCATCGAAGCGCCTTACGTGATGCTGGTGGCCAACGACCTGCAGTACCATCTGGGCTGGGCGGTGCAGATCTACAACGCTGCCGAAGCCCTGCCGAACCTGATCAACCCGTTCTACATGCTGCCGCTGCTGGGCGTGCTAGGGCTCAAGGCGCGCGACCTGATCGGTTTTTCCTTCGTCCAGTTGCTGGTGCATGTGCCGTTGGTGCTGGTGTTGCTGTGGGCACTGGGTACGACGCTGCAGTATGTGCCGCCGGTAATGCCGTAGCTAAAGGGGCTCTCAGGCTTGGCGTCAGCTTTCAGACGCGTATCATGGCTGCCTCAGCCTGGGAAACCCGCGTCACATGTCTATCCGATTGAAACTGCTGCGTAAGAAACTGGGGATGACTCTGGAAATGCTGGCCGAAAAGACCGGCATGACCAAAAGCTACCTGTCCAAGGTCGAGCGTGGCCTCAACACACCCTCGATCGCAGCCGCGCTGAAGCTGGCGCGGGCGCTGAACGTCAATGTTGAAGAGCTGTTCGCCGAAGAACAGACAGGGGCGAGCCGCTACAGCCTGGTGCGTCATGGCGAACGCCAGGCTTTGGTCGGCGATGGGCAAGGGCCGGGGTATGCGGCCCTCACCAGCCAGGTGGGGCAGCGCAGCCTGTTGCCGTTTCTGATCCAGCCGCCTTCCGAATTCAGTGACCCCACGTTCAAGGAGCACCAGGGCGAGGAGTTCCTGTTCGTGCATGCCGGCCAGGTCGAGGTGGATTTCATGAACGAGCGGGTGCTGCTGGAACAGGGCGATGCCCTGCATTTCAACGCCCAGACACCCCACCGGCTGCGCTCGGTGGGTGCGCAGCCGGCGCAGCTGCTGGTCGTGGTTCACCACGCGGACGAATGAACAGCAGGGGGCGTGCGGCATGGCCCCATGCCTTCTCGACCGTAATGCACAGCCTCCATTACGACAACGTTCCGTTGCACATTCTGCATGTCGATATTTTGACGAGCTCGCCCATCTCCCATTGAATTTTATTATGGTGTCGGATCATTGACGTAGTGTCATTGTGCCCATAAGCTCAACTCAACAGCGAAACAACTCCCGCCACACCACGCCAATAACTAATTGATTTTCCTGTTTTTTGGAGGGGCGTATGCGCACGACTCTGATTATCAAATCGATGTTTTTGCTGGTGTTGCTGAGTGGTGCCGCTCGCGCAGCAGATTCGTATGTAAATCAAAACAGTATCATTCCTGTTTCAACTGCAGGCTGGTTGTTGGCTTTTGCTGTTGTCGGCTTTGTGCTGGTGGCTAACAGAAGAAAGATCTGAACCTGATCGGCGCGTTTATAAAGTACAACGCGTTGCCCCAAGCCTTGGGCCTGGCTTGTGAATTCCCCAACCGTTGCTATATTCCCATTAGCCCATGAGGCCCACGGTTGCAGCACGTTGCAGCCTGCGTATACAGCGTCAAGGTAAAGGCCTCCAGGAAGGTAGGGGCCATCGCGGCGGATGTCGGTCGCGAAGCGGAGCGAGAGTTGGTGTGCTGTTCTCATTCAGTGCTCTTTGTCGGGCCATTTGGCCGGAGGGACCCTCATGAAGCGTTCATTGATTGCCGCATTCTGCATGCTGACGGTGTGGTCTGGCGTGGGCAACGCCGACCAGGGCAGTGCGACTTACCTGCTCAGCCCCGGCGATGTCGTCATGGTTTCGGTGTGGCAGGAAGAGAGTCTGCGTCAAGAAGCCACCGTACTTCCCGATGGCAGTATTACCTTCCCCCTGGCCGGGCGCATCACTGTTGCCGGGCTGGATGTAACGGCAGTTGAAAAGCAGGTGGCTGCCAAACTCGAAAAATTCCTCCCCGACCCGAACGTCAGCGTTGTCGTCAAGAGCATCGCTGGCAACCTGGTCTATGTCCAGGGCAAAGTCATCAAGCCGGGTGCAGTGCAAATGGCAGGCCCTACGGCGGTGCTTCAGGCCCTGAGCATGTCGGGCGGCCTGGACAAGTTTGCGGACGAAAGCGAAATCAAGGTGGTCCGTGGCACTGGCGCTTCCCAAAAGATCCTGCCCGTGCGATATAAGGACCTGGTGTCTGGGCGGGACATGTCCACCAACATCCAACTTCAGGCTGGCGACACGCTGGTCGTTCCTTGATCTTGCCTTTAATAAGAACATTTAATGCCTCTTCTTAAAACAACACGCATTGCAACGGCAATTCTGGTGTTGCCGTTCACGGACGCGGTCCTGGCGGCAAATTGGCAGTCCACGGTGGTGGTACCGACATCCGTCGAATACGACAGCAACCCTTTGTTGCTGACGTCGGGGGAAAAGGGCATAACGCGCACGATCATTGCGCCGGACTACACCCTGATCGGTACCTTCGACCGTGACGAACTGAGGTTGGGGTTGGGCATGCATGTGTTGCGCTCATCCGACACGGACATAGTCGATGACCGGGAAGACCCTGACCTGAGCCTGGGCTGGCAGCGCACGACCGAGCGTGGGCGTTTTGGCCTGGTGGCACGCTATAACGAAAGCTCGACTTTGTCGGGAACCGTGCTGGACACTGGTGTGATCACCACCGACGGTACGCAAAAGCTGTATACGCTGACCGGCAACTGGAGCCAGGCGGTTACCGAACGCAGCACCCTGAGTAACGAAACCACATACAGCCGCGCCCGTTATGACATCAGTACGCTGACGGGTTACGACGAATTGGCGAACGTCTTTACCTGGACCTACGCCTGGAACGAGCGGGCCGACCTGTACACCCGTTTCGGCGCGCGGCGGTATGAGCCCGAGCAAGACCTTACCGCGACAGCCTCCAACAGCTACACCCCGGCGGTGGGGATCAAGTACCAGCTTTCGGAACGCCTGAGCGCCGACGCGCACGTAGGCGTCAACGAAGTATCCGGTGACGAAGGCGGCCGGCGCGGGGAGGGCGGCGTATCGCTGCTGTACACCGGTGTGCGCGCAGATGCCAGTTTTACTGCCGAACGCAGCACGGTGGCCAGCGCTGAAGGTGGCTTCGCCGAGCTGGACCAGGTTCGCGGTGTATGGAGTTACGCGGTCAGCGAACTGAACCGGGTGGGCGCGGATGCGGCCTGGCAAGACAGCAAGGGGCAGAGCCCCAACACGTTACAGACTTACAGCGTATGGGCCAGCCGCCAGTTTTCGCCGTACTGGGACCTGCGCCTGTCGCTGATGTACAAGGAACGGCAGCAGGACCATGTAGCGGATGCAACCGCGACGATCGTTGGTTTGACGTTGACGTACAGGTACCCCGACATCTGAACTTCAGGCAGGTGGCCCCATGAAGTCTGACTACGAACTCTCCCTCAGGGATTACATCGCCATTATCAAGGACAGGGCCCTGGTGTTAGGGGTGAGTGCCGCAGTCATTCTTGCCGCGACCGTGGCTGTCGCGTTGATGGTGCCGCCGATCTACCAGTCGACCGGCACTATCCTGGTGGAGTCGCAGCAGATTTCGCCCGAGCTGGTGTCTACCAACAACACCAGCTTTGCCGATGAGCGCATCGAGGTGATCCGCCAGCGGGTGATGACCCGTGAGAACCTGCTGCGCATCATCGGCAAGTACGACCTGTTCGCCGACAAGCGCCTCAGCGAAAGCGACAAGATCGACCAGATGCGCAGTGCCATCGTGGTCGAAACCCTCACCACGTTTGTGCGCGGGCGGGGTGAAGCCACCGTGGCGTTCAATGTGTCCTTCGAACACAAGCAGGCGCAAGTGGCCAAGGAAGTGGCTGACGAACTGGTGACGCTGTTCCTCAACGAGAACCTCAAGCAGCGCACCGAACGGGCCAACGAAACCACCGAATTCCTCACCCAGGAGGCCAACAAGCTAGGCGCCGAGCTGGCCAGCCTGGAAAACCAGCTGGCCGACTTCAAGCAAGCCCATGCCAACGCCTTGCCCGAGCACCAGACCCTGCGCATGAACATGCTGTCGCGCTCGGAGCTGGAATTCCGTGAAGTCGACCGTGACTACAAGGCTGCCCAGGAAGAGCTGCGCTACCTTGAGCTGGAATTGTCTGCCGCCAATGCGGGCCTGGCCACCAAGGCAACCGAAGGCAGCAAATCAGCGAGCGCCGACCAGCCCGAGGACCTGCCGAGCCTGAAGGCTGAATACGCCCGCTTGCTGACCCGCTACAAGGACGCCCACCCGGATGTCGTGGCGATCAAACGCAAGATTCAGGCGCTCGAAGCCACGGGTGGTCGCACGGCAGCGGCTTCCACTGTGAGCCTCGACGTTGCCCGCGTGCGCGCCAAGATGAGTGCAGCCCAGGAACGTATCAGTTCGCTGGCCGAGCAGAAGCGCGAACTGACCAAAAAGATGGAAGGCTACGAGGCCGAGATCCTCGAAGCACCGCAGGTCGAACGTGGCCTGGTGACCTTGATGCGCGACCACGACAATGCGCGCAAGAAGTACGAAGAAATCCGCGCCAAGGAAATGGGCGCGAAGATTACCGAAAGCCTGGAACAGGAAAACAAGGCCGAGCGCTTCGTGCTGCTGGAGCCACCGTTGATGCCAGAGAAGCCGATCAAGCCCAACCGCAAGAAAATCGCGGCCCTGGGCCTGGTGCTGGCGCCAGCAGGCGGTGGTGCGCTGGTGATGCTGCTGGAAATGCTCAACCAGCGTGTGCGCGGCGTCGGCGCCCTGGAAAACCTGCTGGGCAAACGCGTGTTGGTGGCGGTGCCGTACATCGATACCAAAGCGGATGTGGCCAGGCGTAAACGCTGGCGGAACGGGTTGATCCTGGCGGCGCTGGTACTGGCGGCTATCATGGTAGTGCTGGTGCACGTGTTCTACATGCCACTGGATGTGCTGTTGTTCAAAGTCATGTCTCGGTTTGCATAGGGAAAGCAGTGATGGACAGGATCAAGCCGGCTATTGGCAATAACGTTCACCCGGTGACGCCGGGAACTCCCCAGGCCTTGTCACCTGCCCCGGGGACGGCACTGGCGGAAGTGCCTGGCCAGTTCGATTACGTGAACACCAAGGTAGTGCCGCTTCGCGCGGAGCACCTTGAGCGTCACCGCATCGTGGCCTACAACAAGAACTCCAGCATGAACGGGCCGATCGACCTGCTGCGCACGCAGGTACTCAGGCTTATGGACGAAAACGGCTGGCGCACCCTGGCCATCACCTCACCCACACCTGAGGCGGGCAAGACGGTGCTGGCGATCAACCTGGCCATGAGCATCGCCCACCACACCACCAAGACGGCGCTGCTGGTGGACTTCGACTTGCGTCGGCCCAAGGTTGGCAGCAGCCTGGGCCTGCCCATGGAACAGGCGCTGAACGAGTTTTTGACGGACAAGGCCGAACTGCAGGAGTGCCTGGTCAACCCGACCCTGCCGCGCTTTGTCGTGTTGCCTACGCGGGTACCTGTGCCGTTGTCGACCGAGATGCTGTCGTCGCCCAAGGTGAACAACCTGATCAGCGATTTGCGCAACCGCTACGAGTCGCGCATCTGTATTTTCGACTTGCCACCGTTGCTTAGCTCTGATGATGCGATCACCGTGATACCCAAGTTCGACTGTGTATTGCTGGTGGTGGCCAACGGGATGAACAACAAGAAGGAAATCGAGGATTGCCTGCATCACCTGGGGCAAGTGAACCTGATCGGGACTGTGTTGAACAAGGCTGACGAGCAACCGCGGACCTATTACTGAGGCGGGCAATCAAAGCATTGGGGCCGCTCTGCGGCCCATCGCCGGCAAGCCAGCTCCCACATGTACTGCGCAGGCGTTCAGTATTGTGCGGCCCCTGTGGGAGCTGGCTTGCCGGCGATGGGCTGCACAGCAGCCCTAAAGATCTCAGCCTTGGTGCGTAGTCCAGGGATACTGCAACTCCCACTGCCACGCATGCCGCACAATCTGCTCCAGCGATACAAACTCCGGCCGCCAACCCAATACGTTCATTGCCTTGCTGGCATCCGCCACCAGCCGGGGAGGGTCGCCGGCGCGACGCGGGGCGTCGATTACGTGGATTTCACGCCCAGTCACCGCACGGGCAGTATCGATCACTTCCTGCACTGAAAAACCATGGCCATTGCCGAGGTTGAACGCCGTACGCTCGCCACCCGCCAATAGATAGTCCACCGCCAGTGCATGCGCCGTCGCCAGGTCGGCCACATGGATGTAGTCGCGTATACAGGTGCCATCCGGCGTGTCGTAATCCCGGCCAAACACCGTCACCGCCTCACGTCGGCCCGAGGCAGCCTGCAGGATCAGCGGGATCAGGTGGGTTTCCGGTTCGTGGCGCTCTCCCAGCTGGCCTTCCGGGTCAGCGCCTGCCGCATTGAAATAGCGCAGGCAAACCGATTTCAAGCCATAGGCCCGGTCGAAGTCCTCAAGAATCTGCTCGACCATCCACTTGCTCAGCCCATACGGGTTGATCGGTCCCTTGGTATGCGCTTCATCGATTGGCATATAGAGCGGGTTACCGTAAACGGCCGCGCTGGAAGAAAACACCAGATGCTTGATGCCGGCATTCACCATGGCCTGCAGCAGGCTAAGGGTGGCCGCGACATTATTCTGGTAGTACTTGCCAGGCGCGCTGACCGACTCACCTACCTGGATGAACGAAGCAAAGTGAAAGACGGCATCAAAACGGCACACGCCAAACAACACATCCAGTGCGGCCTCGTCGGCGATATCCAGCTTGGCCCATTGGACGCCAGGTGCAGGTGCAACCAGGTCAGCCACCACCACCTCGTGGCCTGCAGCGATCAAGTGCTTGACCATGTGCGAGCCAATGTAGCCGGCGCCACCGACAACCAGGAACTTCATCCGCACCTCCTGTGACCTGCTGATTTACAGACGCAGTGAACCGTCCCTGAAAAGTACAGGTGAATTGGCCAGCTACAGGTGACTTGAGCGTAGATGGCCAGATGCCCTATTTCAAGAACAGCCAGTTGGACATGTAGTTGCCGTCGAACGTAATGACGTAATGCCCGTCCTTGTACGTTGCCGGTAGCGGCTTGAGCTGCGCCTGCGCATCGCGCGCGAAGAGCTTCAGCCCGGCGGGCGCCTTGATGGTCAGGCTGCCCTCGAAGGGTTCGACATTGAATGGCGTCTTGTCATCGGCCTTGGGCATGGCGCGGGTACCCAGTGACAGCAACAGCTCCCGTGACTGGCCCAGCGGTTTGCCGTCCAGGCTCTGTACCGCAACGCTGGCGTAAGGCGTTTTCGTTTGCACCTGAATGGCCCCCAGGCTGATCGAACGGCCTCCCAGCCAGCCGGTGGCGGCCTGGCTCAGCGGTGTATCGATGGTGTAGATGCCTTGTTGCCAGTTGCGCTTGAGCTCGCCGGTGTCGGTTACCGATTCGGTAGCATCGGTGGCCAGCAGCGATTGCCCCGGGTCTTGCAGCACTTGCGCACCTGCGGGAATGGCGGCCGGTTTCAACCACGGCAACTCCGGTGTTTGCGGCAGGGCAATCTGCAGTTGGCCCTTCTCCATGGCTGTGCGCAACAAAGGCGAATTTCGTGGGGTGATCTCTTGGTTGTAAAGGGTGGCGGGCGTCGGTGCGAATACGTAATGGGTGGTGGCAGGCTTCACATCGGCACGGCGATAGAGCAGGGCGGCAGCGGGCAGCGTGGCGATCATCGCGGGGTCGTTGTAGGCGTGCCAGTTGTCCGCCGTGCGCCAGCCCGGGTTGAAGGCCTGCTGGCTGTAGGCATATTGCATCAGCGCGTCCCAGCCCTGGTGGCTGGCAGTGCCGGCCACGTACAGCGGCAGCGAGTGGCGGTCGGGCAGCGGGAAAGGCTCGGCGTTCCATTCGGTGACGGTCAGTGGTTTGCCCACGACCTGGGCGGCGGCGATCCAGTCGATCATGCCGTCGCTGGTCAACGGGTTCTTCTCCAGTTGGCCGATGGCGCCGTAGCTGTGGGCATCGACGACGTCGCCTGCGGTCAGGGCCGGCAATGCGCTCAGGCCATTGCCGCCCCAGGTGCTGGTGGTGGCGATCGGCACCTTTACCCCCACGCTGCGCAGGTGAGCGATCATGTCGGCGTTGAAGCGCTGTTCCAGGTCGTTGAGGAGCAGCTTCGACGGGCCGTGCTCCCACGCGCGCCAGGTTTGGTCGACGGGCAGGTTGTACTGCCTGGCGAAGGCTTTGGCCGCTGCCATGTAGCGCTCGCTGTGGCGCGGTACATCCTTGTTCGGCATCAGGGCGTTGCCGTAGTGTTGGGTAAGGTCATTCTCGTTGGTGATCAGCACGGCGGCGATGGCCGGGTCGTCCTTGTAGGCAAGGCCCGTGTACGCGTTCACATGGGTCAGGTACTGCTCGGCAAAGTGTTTCATCGCCGCCTGAATACTGTTGTTCACATAGGCATAGCCCTTCAGGTCGACGCGGTCATCCTTCTTGGGCAGCTCATCGAAATCGTCAATGTTGTCGTTGGCGGTAAGTGCGCGCTGTACGTGCATGTCCAGCCAAATATAGATGCCTTCGTCCTTGAGCGCCTTGATCCACAGGTCGAGCTTGCGCAGTGACTCGGCGCTGAGCTGCTGGGTGTCGCGCACCAGGGTACCGTCGCCAAACACGTTCGGGCTGACCCAGGGCGAGTCGTGGTGGTGCAGGCGCACCAGGTTGAACCCCAGGGCGGACAGGCGCTTGGCCTGTTGGCGAATTTCGTCGTCGGGGCTTTTGAACAGCGAATAGGCAGACAGGTTGGTGCCCCAGAAACGCACGGGGGTGTTGTCTTCGAACATCAGTTGTTCACCGACCGCCTTGACGAACCCACGTTTGCCGGCGGGCTTTTCCGCCGCGTTGAGGAACGACAGGTCCACCGGCGAGGTGCGCCAGTCCAGCTGGTCATCCGGCCAACTGGCAGGGTCGGCCAGGCCGAAGCGCTCAGTGGGCGTGGGCCCCAGCTCGATGTCGCCGGTCACGTTGAGTACAGCCTTGAGTTGTTGCTTGCCGGCGCTGATCGGGTCTTTGTACAGGAACGCACGCAATTCGGACGGGTTGCCACGCTCGAAATACACCTTGGCCAGTGGCGGGTCGAAGCGCATTTCGATGCGCCGGCCTTGCTCAGCCTTGCCCCAGGACCAGCCGCGGTTGTCGGCCAGCAGTTGGGGCGCACCCATATCGCCGGCGATTTGCGCCGGGTCGAACTGGAACACCATGCCGCCACCCATCACCCCGGTCTGGCGGCTATGGGCGTCCAGGTCGAAGGCCCAGCTCAGGGTTTGTGCCTGCTCCTTGCGGATATCCGCCGCCAGGTCGAAGTCCAGCTCTTTGTTCTTGCCCCGCAGTGTGTACTGATAGGGGCCATTGACCTTGAAGTCGGTATAGAAGCCGGTCCAGCTCCAGTTGGCGGCCCAGAAGTCGAACTTGGCCTGCATCACCGGGCCACCGCCGTGTGTCACGGTGGGCAGCCCATTCTGCTCATCGACACTGACCTGCCAACCGGAGCCCCAGCCGGCCAATGGCAGCAAGGTCAGGCCGGCAATGGCCGACAGACGTACGAAAGGACGCAGGGAAGGCACGTTCATGAACATTACCTGGGTTGTAGGCCGGGTTCGGCCAGTTCCATGGCCTGGCTGTCGTGCAGCCGGCGAACCATCTGGATGTAGGCCACACCCAGCCCGGCGATGGACCAGTACACCACCGGGATGAAGGTGATGCTGCTGACGGTGAAGATGATCACCAGAATGCCGATCAGTGTCGCCAGCAACACCCGGCCGAGCTGTCGTCGTTCATCATCCTTGTCAGCGAAGCTGAGCATGGCCCTGCGGATCCCGCGCAGCACCACGGCAAAGAACGCCACGAACAGCCCAAGCCCCACCAGCCCGACCCGCAGCGCCAGGTTGATGTAGGTGTTGACGATGTCGATGATGCCTTCGCCCTGGATCATCGACTGCATTTCCGGGGTGTTGCGGAAGTCGAACGAGCCGAACAGCGGGTTGCGCTGGATGACGATCCAGGAGTTGTCCATCAGCCGCTCGCGGTAGGTGATGTTCTCTTTTTCCAGGTTGCCAATGAAGGGCAGCAGGTCCAGCACCTTTTCGCCGCCGGGCACGATGGTGAGCAAGGGCAGGGCCAGCATGCCGGCTGCGCCCAGTAGCGCCAGGCGCTTGACGGCACCCTTGCCCAGGGCAATGAACACCACCACGATGACCACGACGCCGATCCACGGGCCGCGTGACAACGGTGCGAACAGCCCGGCGGCCAGTAGCAGGGCGCCCATGGCTTTGTGCAGCGGGCGTTGCACATAGCCCTGGACGAACAGGAACAGGCCGATGGCCACGCTCATCACATAGCCCAGGGCAATCGCCTGGCCGGTGGTGACGCTGGCCCGCAGCGCGCCGCCGCGGCTGAGGTAACCCGACATGCTCCAAGGCACGCCCATGGCATCGACCAGGGCGCTGTACAGCAGCCAGTGGCGTACATATTCGGCCACGGCGATCAGTGCCATGACGAAGGACGTGAGCACGAAGGCCAGCATGGCGTCCTTGAAGTCGCTTATCTGGCGCAGGCCGCGGCTGGCCACGTAATACGGCAGGAAGACGTCGACATACAAGTACAGCGCCTGGCGCAGGGTGTCGGTGGGGGTGGTTTCGCGCAAGTACAGCACGCTCATCAGCACCAGGCCAGCCGCCAGCAGCTTGTCGGCCCAGGTGCGGCCAAAGCGCAGGGTGCCTGCCTGGCGGCTTAGCTGCAGCGCGGCGGGCAGCAGCACGCACAGGGTGAGCAGGCGGATGTGGTTCAGGTCGACCAGGTAATTGACCACGCCGAATCCGGGCACCTGCACCGACGCAGGCGGGATGAGGAACAACAGCATGTAGAACAGTGCCATGGGGTTGTGTTCGCGGCGCCCGGCAATCAGCAGGATGACCGCGCCCGCGCCCAGATACAGCCAGAAGCTGTGCGAGACGAAGGCCAGCACCGTCAGCAGGAACCACAAGTTGCGCCGGCGCTTGAAGTCCGCGAGCGGAATCAGGTCGGTGGCAGGGCGCCGCGCAAGCAGGAAGACCACGCTCGCCAAAAACAGGATGACGATCAACGCACGAAAATGTTCAGGCATCGGCTATGTACACCTTTCCCTCGGTGGGCAACGGCTAGCATCGTGGCTAATTGAAACTATAGTGACTTTTAGCCAATCAGTCAGAGATTGAAGTCATGCCGTCGATTGATGTGTCAGCCACCGCAAGCCTGCGTCAGCGGGCCATGAGGGCCGGGTCCTGGAACCTGGTGTCGCAGGTGGCGTCACAGGTCATGCGCCTTGGCGGCAACCTGATCATGGCCCGCTTGCTGCTGCCGGAAATGTTCGGGGTGATGGTCATTGCCACCACCGTTTCGGTACTGCTGCACCTGCTGTCCGATGTCGGCCTGCGCCAGAACATCATCCAGAGCCAACGGGGTGACGACCCGGACTTTCTCAATACCGCATGGACCGTGCAGATCATCCGCGGCTTCGTACTGTTTGGCCTGACCCTGTTGCTGGCTTTGTGTGCCTGGGTGGCGCAGTTCGAAGAACTGTGGCCGGCAGACTCCACCTATGCCGCGCCCGTGTTGCCGATGGTGCTGGCGGTTACCGGGCTGTCGGCGGTCATCTGGGGGTTCCAGTCCACCAAGATAGACGTGGCGGTACGCACTTTCCAACAGAAGCGTGTGGTACTGGTAGACCTGGCGTCCCAAGCGGCCGGCCTGGTGGTGATGCTGGTGCTGGGCTTGCTGACCCATTCCATCTGGGCCTTGGTCATTGCCGGCCTGGTGTCTGCCGTGGCCTGGACTGTGCTGGGGCATACGGCGTTGGAGGGGCCGAACAACCACTTGCGCTGGGACCGTACGGCGCTTACCGAACTGATCGTGTTTGGCCGCTGGATCCTGCTGTCGTCGATGGTGGGCGTGCTGGCCATGTACGGCGACCGCATCCTGTTTGGTGCCAGCATGTCGGCGGCGCAGCTGGGGGTGTATTCGATTGCCGTGCTGATCCTGGGCGCGGTGCAGACCGCACTGATGAAGATTGTCGGCGCCGTGGCGCTTCCTGCTTTCAGCGAAGCGGCCCGGGCCGACGACAAGGAGCGGCTGAAAGCGCTGTATCACCGCTTCCGCCTGCTGGTCGACCTGCTGGTGCTGTTCATCTGCGGTGGCTTCCTGACCGCCAGCCCCCTGCTGATCGGCTGGATGTACGACGAGCGATACAGTGAGGCAGGCTCGATGCTGGCGATTCTTTCGCTGTCGTTCATCGTATTGCGCTATACCTTGGCTCATCAGGTGTGGATCGCCTTGGGCCTGACCAAGTATCAGGCCATGGACAACATCATCCGCCTGGTCTCGCTGTGGGGGCTGCTACCGCTGCTGTTGGCGATTGGCGGTGTGGAATGGGCCATCTGGGGTGTTGCCCTGCATACCGTGCCCACGCTGGTGCTGGTTGTGTACGTGAATTGCAAGCTAGGTATCTTCAGCCTCAAACGTGAGCTGGTGGTGCTGCCGATGCTACTGGTCGGGGCGCTGTGCGGGGCGCTGTTGACGGCCTTTTTCAACTGGCTGTGATGCAGCGTGCTGGGTTTGAATTCAATGGGTACAGGTCACGGGATCATGGGGAAGCTTACTTTTTGTAGTGCGCAGCTGGGGCGTAGGGGCTTTCTCCAGAGTTGTGTCTTGCTGGGCGTCGGTGGCGCCGTATTCGGCGCTTCTGCAGCCGTTGCTGGCAAACCTGTCGAAAAGCCGGGGTTCGTGGTGATCAACGGCTGGGTATTGCCGTCCCGTTACTTCCGGAACGAGCCAGCATGATCAAGGACTATCAGCAGCAGAAGGCGCTGCGCGATCATTACGATTTTTGCATCATCGGCGCCGGCCCGGCAGGTATTACCCTGGGCCTGCGCCTGGCCGCCGCGGGCTGGAGCGTGTTGCTCGCCGAGGGCGGCGGGCGTGAGTATGCGCCGCACTCGCAAGGCTTGTATGCCTGCGCGTCCACGGGCCTTGAACTGTACGCCGAGGAAACCCGCCTGCGTTACCTGGGCGGCACTTCCAACCATTGGGCTGGCCGCTGTCGTCCTTTCACGCCCTCCGACTTTTCTATCCCCCCGCCAGGCGACCTGCCTGGCTGGCCCATTGCCTATTCGGAGATCGAGGGCTACCTGCCTGCGGCCATGGATATCGTCGACCTGCCGGCCGGGTCGGATTTCCGTGCGATGAATACCGGCCTCAACGGTGGCGATTTCGAACCCGATCGTTTCCTGCTGAGCACACCCACGCGCTTTGCGCAGAAATACGCCACGGCCCTCGAACAGACCAAAGGCCTGGACGTGTTCATCAATTGCAACTGCGTGGACCTGGAGTTCGACAAGGTGTCCGGGCACCTGGCCGCCGTGATCCTGTCCGACTACGAACGCAATCGGCAGCGCCTGGTGGCAAGCAACTTCATTCTGGCCACCGGTGCCATCGAGAATGCCCGGCAGTTGCTCAACAGTGAAACCTTGGTGGGCGCGGGCGTGGTGAACAAGGACGGGCTGGTTGGCGGGTGCTTCATGGAGCACTTGAACATCGACCTGGGGACCTTCATCCTCAAGTCCGGGCAGGACCCGGAGCCACGCCAGTACTACACCACCGATGCCTTCGTCGATGAGTACAAGGCCGGCAAAGGCAACGTCACCGCCGCCTTGCTGGCTGATGTGCAAACCTATGGGCGCACTGCCGAGGTCAAGCATTTTCTCGAAAACCTTGCGTGTGACTGGGGCTTCGCTAGCAAGGTGTCCTTCGTCGCCAAGTTCAGCTGCCCGGGTGACGGTGTCATCAGCACCATGATCGAGCAGTTCCCCAACCTGCACAGCCGCATTTCGCTGCTGAACGAGAAGGATGCGCTGGGCGTGGCCAAGGTCAATGTCAACTGGGCGCTGACCGCCGATGACCGGCATACCATCAAGTGCATCGGCACCGAACTGGCCAAGCAGTTCGCCGACATGGACCTGGGCTTCGTCAAGCTCAACGACTTTGTCTACGACACGTCGATCCCGCTGAAAATGGCCCCGCATGCCCATCACATGGGCACCACGCGCATGGCCGCCTCGCCGCAGTTCGGCGTGGTCGATACCCACTGCAAGGTGTTCGGTACCGAAAACCTGTACATCGCCGGCAGCAGTATTTTCGCCAAGGGCGGCGCCTCCAACCCGACCATGCCGCTGCTGCAGTTTGCCGTGCGGCTGGCCGACCACCTCAATGCCAAGATGACGGCGGCCAGAGGCGCCGTGGCGTGACACTAGTTGTACATGGGTTGAGAGCGCTGCGGTCAGCAACCAGAAGAACGAGACCGGAACGCCTCAGGGACATTCCAGACGGATTTGATTGCGAGGCCAGGCAGTATGAAGGGATGGATACGCAAGGCAGTGGCGCATTATGCCCATGCAACCGGGCGGGGCGGCACGTTCTACAGGCGGTTCTGCAGGCCTTCAGGGCTTGAATGGGGCGCCTACCTCACCCGCTGGGGCAACTTTCACTCGGTCGGCACCAACTTCTTTGTCAATACAGGCTGCAAGTTCCTCGACCCGTCGCTGGTACGCATTGGCAACAGTGTGGGCCTTTCCGACTGCACGCTGATCGGTCATGACGGAGTGGTATTGCTGATCGAGCATCGCTTCGGCAAGCACCTGGATTCAGTCGGGTTCATCGATATCAAGGACAACTGCTTCATCGGCCACGGTGCGATCATCATGCCCCGTGTGACCATCGGGCCGGAATCGATCGTGGCTGCCGGCGCGGTAGTGACCAAGGATGTACCGCCAGGCACTGTCTACGGTGGCAACCCGGCTGAATTCATCTGTACCACCGAACAGCTGATCAAACGGGTCGAAGCGCGTTGCGAAGCCTACCCGTGGATCGACCTGGTCAAGCAGCGCAATGGCGCCTACGACCCGGAAGTGGAGCCGCTATTGATGGCGCAAAGGCGTCAGTATTTCTTCGGGGACAGCAAAAATGGCTAGCAAACCTGTGGATGTCATGGTGGTCAACTTCAATACCGCCGGGCTGCTGCAGCCGATGTTTGACGCCCTGCGCCGCGCCGACGGCGAGCGGCTGGCCAGCTACCTGGTGGTGGACAATGCATCACGCGATGACTCGGTGCAGCGCATGGCCCAGGTGTGTCCTGAAGCACTGCTGCTGAGCAACAAACAGAATGTGGGGTTCGGCCGGGCCAACAACCAGCTGCTGGCCCACCTGAAGGGCAAGTACGCGTTGCTGCTCAATACCGATGCCTTTGTCGCCGCCGACTCCTTGCAGAAAACCCTCGACTACATGGAGGCCCACCCGGAGTGCGGCGTGCTGGGGGTGCGCCTTGAGGGCCGAGACGGTGACCTGCAGCCCAGTTGCCGCTACTTCCCAACGCCGCTCAATGTTTTTGTCGGGCGTACCGGGTTGGGGCGGTTTTTCCCGGGGCTGAAAATGGTCGACGAAATGAACTGGGACCACGCATCGGTTCGCGAATGTGACTGGTTGCCCGGCTGCTTCTACCTGGTACGCCGCGAAGTGCTGGACAAGGTGGGCCTGTTCGACCCTCGCTACTTCCTTTATTACGAAGAGGTGGACCACTGCAAGCGGGTGAAGGAGGCGGGCTGGAAAGTGGTGTTCTATCCGCATACAACCGTGGTGCACATCGGCGGTGAAAGCTCCAAATCGGTGGCCGAACTGGAGGCGGCAAGCCGGCAGATCTCGGCGTACCAGATCGAAAGCGAGTTGCTGTACTTCCGCAAGCACCACGGGGTGGCGGGGCTGGCCCTGCATATGCTGCTGGTCACCCTGGGTGACCTGGTGCTGGCACTCAAGGCGCTGTTGAAACGACGCGGCCGGGGCGCGATACAGGCCTGCTGGCGTCATTGCCAGGCAACCTGGTCATTGTTGTTCAAGACCCGGTACGCCAGCCAGGCGACAAGGTAGGTGGAGCCATGTTCGAGAATATTCGTGCTGACCTGCGGGCCCACGGCGGTGACTGGGGCGCCCAGGGTTTCTGGGTACTGCTGGTGTATCGCTTTGGCCGCTGGCGCTATACCGTGCGCCCGGCGCTGCTGCGCAAGCTGTGCTCGTTGATCTACAAGGTGCTGTTCAAATTCGTGCAAATCATCACCGGCATCGAACTGCCGTGCGAAGTGGTGATTGGCCGCAACTTCGTCATCGACCATTTTGGTGGCATCGTTGTCAGCGGCTATGCCCGCTTTGGCGATGACTGCCGCATCCGCAACGGCGTGGTGGTGGGCTTGAAGAATGTCGACGAGCCGATTGCGCCGGTGTTCGGCAACAACGTCGATATCGGCACCGGCGCCAAGGTGCTGGGCAGTATTCGCGTAGGCAACAACGTGATCATCGGCGCCAATGCCGTGGTTCTGGTGGATGTGCCGGACAACTCGTTGGCGGTAGGGGTGCCGGCCACCATCAAGACCAGGCAGCCGGCTGGCACGGCGCCCGTTGAGTGAGGCTTATGGCAACGGTAATCGGTGTGGTGGTCATCGGCCGCAACGAAGGCACACGCCTGGAGCGATGCCTGCGTTCGCTGATGCAAGGCGTGGGCAAGGTCGTGTACGTCGACTCGGGCTCCACCGACGGTTCGCCGCAGTTGGCCCGCAGCCTGGGGGTGGAGGTACTGGCGTTGGATATGCGTGTTCCGTTCACTGCCGCGCGCGCCCGCAACGAAGGCTTTAGCGCCTTGCAGCGGCTGTTGCCGTCGATGCAACTGGTGCAGTTCGTCGATGGTGACTGCGAGGTGGATGCCCGCTGGCTGGCCACGGCGCAGGCATTTCTCGATCAGCACCCCGAGGTGGCAGTGGTGTGCGGCCGCCGCCGTGAGCGCTTCCCGGAACGATCGGTGTACAACCTGTTGTGCGATCTGGAATGGGACACCCCCATCGGTGAAGCCAAGGCCTGTGGCGGCGATGCGTTGATGCGCGCAGATGCCTTCGCTGCCGCTGGCGGCTTCCGCGCTGACCTGATCGCTGGCGAGGAGCCCGAGCTGTGCGTGCGCTTGCGAGGCCATGGCTGGAAAGTCTGGCGCCTGGACGCCGAGATGACCTTGCACGACGCGGCCATGACCCGTTTCAGCCAATGGTGGCGGCGCAGCCTGCGTGCCGGCCATGCCTATGCCGAAGGGGCCTACCTGCATGGGCAGCCGCCAGAGCAGCACTGGTTACGCGAGTCACGCCGGGCCTGGTTGTGGGGCTTGGGCATTCCTGTGGTGATAGTGCTGGCTTGCCTGCTGTTGGGTGGCTGGAGCCTGCTTTTGCTATTGATTTATCCGCTGCAGGCTGTGCGCCTGGCCCGTCGTGGTGGCAAATCGGCGCGCGAGAACTGGCTGCAGGCGGTGTTCCTGGTGCTGGGCAAGTTCCCGGAAATGCTCGGCCAGCTGAAATTCATGCGCCACCGCTTCGCGGCCGGCAAATCGGCTTTGATCGAGTACAAGTGAGAGAGACCCATGATGCTCGGCGCCCTCGTGAAAAGCGTGTTTACCCTGCAACCGGGCTACTCGTTGCGGGCATTGAACAACAAGTACAAGTTGACCCGAGAGATTGTCAGGCAATGGCCTGAGCTGAATGCCTTCATGCAGCGCATGACGGCGGCGCTGGGCCAGCAGGGGCTGCAGCGGCTGGGTGTGGATTGCATCGGCGTGGTGCAGTGGCCTTACCTCAGCAAATGCTGGGAGGCCCCGCAGCGCCTGGAGGTGGTGGCTTCGCACTTTGAAGTGCTGGCCGGGCAGTTTCCGGCGCTGTTGCTACTGGGGCGGGACGAAAGCCTGACGCTGTGCGAACTGGCCAGTTATTCGCCGGGCTGCCGCCTGGTGCTGGACCGGCCGATCTGGTTCAAGCGCGAAGGTGAACTGGTACTGAACCTGTTCCAGGGCGACCTGCGCGTGGCGTCGTTGGCGTTTACCCTGTGCCGCGATCAGGGGGGGCTGTCGATGTTCATCGGTGCCGTCCAGGGCATTCACAAGGGCATCGACAGTGAAACCTCGCTGGCCATCTACCGTGACCTGACCAAGGACTTCGAGGGGCTGCGCCCGCGCAGCCTGCTGCTCGAAGCGTTGAAGTGCCTGGCCCGCATGCTGGGCGTTGCGCACCTGTATGCCGTCAGCGATGCCTGCCGGCACCATCGCCACCCGTACTTTGGCAGCGACAAGGCCCAGGATCTGGCGGCCAATTACGACGTCATCTGGCAGGAAAATGGCGCTACGGCGTCGAACCGCGACGACTTCTTCACTGTCCCCCTGGCACCGGCACAACGGGCCGAGCAGGACATCCCGGCCAAAAAGCGTGCGATGTACCGCCGCCGCCAGGCGCTGCTCGACGATGTTTTTATTCGCCTGCAGGCCGCATTGCCGGGCAGCGGTCACAACCTTGGACTACAAGGAAAACAGGGGGATGCATTTGCTGTGAGTGCATCGGCAGTAGACAGACCACCCGTAGTCGACAGCCTGAAGTGAAGGTTGCCAGGGGAGGCCGGTCATCAAGCGGGTTGGGATCTGGATTCGTATGCGCATTGCTTACTTCATCAATCAGTACCCGAAGGTCAGCCACAGTTTCATCCGCCGCGAGATCCTGGCGCTGGAGCGTCAGGGTGTAGAGGTGCAACGCATCGCCCTGCGGGGATGGGACGCCGAGTTGCAGGATGCCGAGGATACGGCCGAGCGCGACAAGACCCGTTATGTGCTGCGGGCTGGTGTAAAGGGCTTGCTCAGGCCCACGTTACAGGTGCTGCGAGCACAGCCCGGGCGGTTTTTCCAGGCCCTGTGGCTGGCCATGCGCCTTGGCCTGCGCGCCGACCGCGCCTGGCCCTACCACCTGGTCTACCTGGCCGAAGCTTGCCAGGTGCTGCAGTGGCTGCAGGCCAGTGAGGCGAAACACGTGCATGCCCATTTCGGCACCAACTCCACCGAGGTGGTCATGCTGACCAACCAGCTGGGCGGGCCGACTTACAGTTTTACCGTGCATGGGCCGGAAGAGTTCGACAAACCGCAGTTCCTGCACATGGGTGAAAAGGTGCGGCGAGCCGCCTTTGTCGCAGCGGTCAGTTCTTACGGGCGCAGCCAGCTGTTCCGCTGGGTGGCGCACGAGCATTGGCCCAAGGTAAAGGTGGTGCATTGCGGCTTGGAGCGGGGTTTCCATGAGGTGGCGCCGGTCGATGTACCGTCGGTACCACGGCTTGTTTGCGTGGGGCGCCTGTGCGAGCAGAAAGGCCAGCTGCTGTTGCTTGAGGCGGCGCGTCAGCTTGCTGCGCAGTCGATTGACTTCGAACTGGTGTTGGCGGGTGACGGTGAAATGCGCCAGCAGATCGAGGCCCTGATTGCCCGGCATGGCTTGCAGCAGCGCGTACGCATCACTGGCTGGATCAGCAGTGCGCAGGTGCGCGAAGAAATCCTTGCCGCCCGCGCGCTGGTATTGCCCAGCTTCGCCGAAGGCCTGCCGGTGGTGATCATGGAGGCCATGGCCTTGCGCCGGCCCGTGCTGACCACCTATGTGGCGGGCATCCCCGAGCTGGTGCGCCCGGGTGAGAACGGCTGGCTGTTCCCCGCTGGCGCCGTCGACGAGCTGGCTGAAGCCATGGCGGATTGCCTGTGCCAACCGGCCGACGTGCTGCAGCGCATGGGCGAGGCCGCCTACCAGCGTGTGCTGCAGCGGCATGATATCGACACCGAAGCGGCCCGGCTGGCCGCTTACTTCAAGGCATCCGCATGATAAGTGTATTGAGTTGGTTACTGGGCCTGCTGACGGTCATCGTCCTTGCGCCTGTGTCGATTTTTTTTGTACAGATGCTGCTGGCATGTCTGCCACCACGCTCGCAGTACCTGGGCCATAGTCTGCGCCCCCGGGTGGCGGTGCTGGTACCTGCCCACGATGAGGCTGCGATCATTCGCGCAACGCTGGCGAGCATAGCCCCGCAATTGCTTGAGGGTGACCGCTTGCTGGTGGTGGCAGACAACTGCACCGATGACACCGCGCAGCTGGCCCGCGACGCCGGCGCCGAGGTTGTGGAACGCTTCGACTCGGTGTTGCGTGGCAAAGGCTATGCGCTGGACTTCGGCGTGCGTCACCTGGCTGAGCAGCCTCCCGAGGTGGTGATTGTGGTGGATGCCGATTGCCAGGTGGGTGAGGGGGCGATTGACTGCCTGGCGCGTCGCTATCACCAGACCCAGCGCCCGGTACAGGCGCTGTACCTGATGCGTGCGCCCGTGGGTGCCGGGCTGAAAGTGCAGGTCGCCGAGTTTGCCTGGCGGGTAAAAAACCTGGTGCGCCCGCGCGGGTGGGCGAGGCTGGGCTTGCCCTGCCAACTGATGGGTGCGGGCATGGCATTCGGTTGGCACGACCTGACCTTGATCAACCTTGCCAATGGGCACCTGGTAGAGGACGTGAAACTGGGCCTGGACCTGTGTCAGCAGGGCAAGCCTCCCGTGTTCTGCCCTGAGGCATTGGTCACCAGCCAGTTTCCTGCCAGCCAGCAAGGCCTGAACAGCCAGCGCACCCGCTGGGAGCATGGCCACCTGGGCTTGATGCTGGCCGATGCACCCAAGCGTGCGTTGGCCGCCGTGACCCAAGGCAATGGCAGCTTGCTGGCGATGACCCTCGACTTGCTGGTACCGCCTTTGGCGTTGTTGGTGCTGACCTTGCTGGGGCTCAATCTGGTGGCTTGGCTTGCGTACTTGCTGTTCGATGTTGCCGCGCCAGCGTGGATCGCCCTGATAGCGTTGGGCATGCTCAGCCTTGCGGTTTTGCTGGCTTGGGCGCGCTTCTGCCGTGAGCTGATCCCGTTTTCTGTCTTGCTTTACGCACCGTTCTACGCGGCAAAGAAAATCCCTTTGTACCTGGGGTTCCTGATCAAGCGCCAGGTCGAGTGGGTGCGCTCAAAACGGGATGATGACTGATGGCACTGTGGCAATGGCAGAATCGCTGGCAACGCATAATCGACGCGCTAGAGGTGGTGCCCGACAGCGGCGCGGCACAGCGCCTGCTCGACAGGCTGGCTGCCCCGCAAGCCGCAACCGTGCTGGGCTTCGTCAATGCCCATGCGATGAACCTGGTGGTCCGTGACGGCGCCTACTGCCAGGCACTGTCGGCAGCCGACGTGTTGCTGCGCGACGGCTCTGGCATGGCCATCCTGTATCGGCGCCTGGGCCTGGCACCCGGGCTTAACATGAACGGGACTGACTTCATTCCCAGGCTCATGGCCGCATACCGTGGGCGCAAGGTCGCATTCTGGGGCACCCGACAACCCTACCTGAACCAGGCCGTGCAGCGGTGTGAAGCCGAGTTTGGTGTAGTACCCGTGTCGGTTCATGACGGCTTCGCCAGCCTCGAAACCTACCTGCGGCTGGCCCGTGAGCAGCAGCCCGAGTTGATCGTGCTGGGCATGGGCATGCCCAAGCAGGAGGCAGTGGCGGCCAGGCTGGCAGCCGTTGGCGGGCCGTGCCTGATCGTGTGTGGTGGGGCAATCCTGGACTTTCTCGGCGGCAAGGTCAGCCGGGCACCGCCTTGGCTAAGGCGGCTGGGGGGAGAGTGGGCGTACCGGCTGTTGCGCGAGCCAAAACGCCTGTTCATGCGCTATGTGGTGGGCAACCCGCTGTTCCTGCTGCGCACGCTGCTTTACCGCAAGGCCGCCGATTCGGCCAGGGGCACTGTGTGATTCGGCCAAAATCCGCGCTGATGGCGGGTGGCTGCTACAGTGAGAGCAGTGGCTTGGGGGCTGCACGATCTTGCTTATCTGGCGTTGTACACGCTGTTTTCAAGACTTGATGCTTGATGGAAGGCACTGGCTACGCTCACACAGATGAGGTCTGAAATGGTTTTCGAACCCAGAAGCAGTCGTTCCTTACTCCAAAGAAGAAGCAGCGTAAGTAACGCCATTCAGGCAGGGCTCGATGGCATTGCAGTCACCGGTATTGCCTGGTATCTCATCTACGACCAGTTTGGTTACATTACCTCCGATTATGTAATCATGCTGCTGTTGCTGATTGGCGCACTGGCCGTCATTTACGACCATTATGCGATCTACCGCACCAATGTCGGGCTTTCGATCAAAGCCTTCCGCCTGTTCAAGGCCTGGTCGGCAACGTTCTGTTTTCTCGTGGTCATGGCCTTCCTGACCAAGCAGAGTGAAACGTACTCGCGGTTGTTGGTGGTGCAGTTGTTCATCATTGGCTACATCGCGCAGTTGTTCCTGCACTTTGCCGTACGTGAACTGCAAAAGCGGTTTACCGCCCATGCGCGCCTGGATAACGCACTGATTATCGGCGACGGCGACCTGGCGAATTTTCTTTATCAGAAAATCAGCAACAACCCCTGGTTTGGTGAACGGGTATTGGGGTGCGTACTGCTCGGCAAGGGCGACGGGCAGGGGCGTGACAACGGCGAGGGCAAGCAGCGCCTGCCTGTGCTGGGGCACATTGCAGACCTGGATGAAATCGTCGCCCAGCATGGTATACGCACCGTTTACCTGGTTACGCCGCTCGGTGGCTCCGAGGTCATCAACGATGTGTACTTCAAGCTGCTCGACAAGTGCATCGCGGTGAACTGGGTGCCGGATATCTTTTCGTTGCGCCTTATCAACCACAGTGTGCGTGAAATTGCCGGGATTCCTGTGCTGACCTTGTCGGAAACGCCACTGACGGGCATGAGCCTTTTCCTGAAAAACCTTGAGGACAGGGTGCTGGCTGCAGTCATTCTACTGTGCGCTTCGCCTGTATTGCTGACGGTTGCGCTGGCCATCAAACTCACCAGCCCCGGGCCGGTGTTCTTCCGCCAGGAACGCACGGGCTGGACCGGGGAATCGTTCCGGATCTGGAAATTCAGGAGCATGCATGTCCACCAGCCCGAAGGTGGTGTGGTCAAGCAGGCACAGAAGAATGACCCGCGGCTTACCCGGATTGGCGCCTTCATTCGTCGCACCAGCCTGGATGAATTGCCACAGCTGTTCAATGTGCTGACCGGGGAAATGTCGCTGGTCGGGCCGCGACCGCATGCGCTGCAGCATGACACTTTGTATTCCCAGGACATCGTTGATTACTTTGCCCGCCACAACATCAAGCCCGGCATGACCGGCCTGGCCCAGGTACGTGGTTTCAGGGGAGAGACCAAGGATATCGAGCAGATGATCCAGCGGGTGGACTCGGACATCGAGTACATCAACAACTGGTCGCTGTGGCTGGACTTCGTGATTCTGGTTCGCACCCTTAATGCCTTTACCGGCAAGCAGGCTTACTAGTTATTGAAAGCTGGCGAGATCCCTGTAGGAGCGGCCTTGTGTCGCGATGGGGCGCGAAGCGGCCCCAGATATTTGCACAACTGCAGAAATCGCCGGGGCTGCTTCGCAGCCCTTTCGCGACACAAGGCCGCTCCTACACCGTCCGTGTACAGGCTGGCTATTCCTTGTTCAGCGGGTGCAATTCCCGGAACCCCCGCGCTTCCGCCACCAGCCAGTCATGCACCGCCCGGGCCCCAGGCTGGTTCAACCCGCCTGGCGGGTAATGCACCACGTAGCGTTTGTGGTTGGCGATCGGCACGCCGAACGGCACGATCAATGCGCCGCGCTCCAGCTCGTCATTCAACAGTGTGCGGCGGGCGATCGCTACGCCGATACCGGCGATGGCCGCTTCGATGGTCAGGTGGTTGCGGTTGAAGGTGTGCCCACGCCGCACATCCAGGCCGGCGGCGCCAATACCCTCCAGGTAGAACTCCCACTCCGCATACTCCGAACTGCCACGCCACGCCGTGATGTCGTGCAGCAGCGGGTAGTGCGCGAGGTCCGCCGGCCCATGCAGCGGCGGGCGCCCGCGTAGCAGGGTAGGTGAGCACACCGGAAAGATCTGCTCGTCCAGCAGCGGTGTCGAGAGCATGCCAGGGTAGCTGCCATCGTTCAGGTCGATAGCCAGGTCGAAATCGCCTGGGGTCAATGCCTGGGCACTGTCCTCGGCCACCAGGCGCAGCTCGATGTCCGGGTAACGCTGCTGAAAACGCGGCAGGCGCGGGGTGAGCCATTTGGCCAAAAAAGACGGGATCGAGCGCACGCGCAAGGTGCCGCGGATTTCACCGGCATCCAGGCGCAACAATTCGGCCTCGATGCTGCCGTAGGCTTCTGCCACCGTCTGGGCCAGGCGTTGCCCTTCGGCACTCAGCTCCACACCGCGTGCCCGACGCAGGAACAGCCGGTAACCCAGGCGTTCTTCCAGCTGGCGCATCTGCTGGCTGACAGCACCTGGGGTAATGTGCAGCTCTTCGGCGCAGCGGGTGAAGGACAGGTGCCGGGCTGCGCAGGCGAATACATGCAGCCAGACAAACACCTGACCATTGAGTTGTCGTCGCATCATTTAGTACCACTAAAGCCTTGCTTAGAAAGATTCGTTGGTCATTCGTGAATGAGCGCGTCAGTATCGCGCAAAATCGCAATACCGCTCAATTTCTTCAGATAACCGTGCCGTGGATTCATCTCAGGGTACGGTCAGGCATTAGCATGGCTATCAGTGTTTTCGACCTTTTCAAAATCGGCATCGGGCCGTCCAGCTCTCACACCGTCGGCCCGATGCGGGCAGCAGCGACGTTCGCCCAGGCCCTGCGTGAGCAGGGGGTGCTGACGCGGGTAACGCGCGTTGAAGTGCGGTTGTATGGCTCGCTGTCGGCTACCGGGGTTGGCCATGCCACCGATCGCGCCTGCCTGCTGGGCCTGATGGGCCAATGGCCAGACCGGATCGACCCGGCCACCATCGATTCGCGTATCAGCCAGGTGCTGCAGGAGCATTGCCTGATATTGGATGGCAGCCACCCGCTGGCCTTCGAGTATGGCCGTGACATGTTGCTGCTCGACGAAAACCTGCCTTATCACCCCAATGCCATGAGCCTGGAGGCGCTGGACGGGCAGGGCAGCCTGCTGTGCCAGACCTACTATTCAGTGGGCGGTGGGTTTATCGTCGAGCAGGCCGAAATCGATGCCCCTGCCGCCGAAAGCAACGCAGTGATCCTGCCGTATGAGTTCGACAGTGCGGCCCAGCTGCTGGCCTTGTGCAAAACCCACGGTTTGAGCGTTGCGCAACTGATGATGGCCAACGAACGCGCCTGGCGCCCGGAAGCCGAAGTGCGTGAAGGTTTGCTGCGTATCTGGGCGGCCATGCAGGAGTGCGTTCAGAACGGCCTGCGCAACGAAGGCATCCTGCCGGGTGGGCTGCACGTCAAACGCCGCGCCGCGCGGCTGCACCGCAGCTTGCAGGAACTGGGCAAGCCCAACGTGATTGGCTCGACCCTCAGCGCCATGGAGTGGGTGAACCTGTTCGCCCTGGCGGTCAATGAAGAGAATGCTGCCGGTGGGCGTATGGTCACTGCACCAACCAACGGTGCGGCCGGTATTATCCCGGCGGTGCTGCACTACTATATGAAGTTCAACCCCAGTGCCAACGACGCGGATGTGGTGGACTTCCTGCTCGGCGCCGCAGCGGTCGGTATTTTGTGCAAGAAAAACGCGTCGATTTCAGGGGCCGAAGTCGGTTGCCAGGGCGAGGTGGGCTCAGCGTGTTCGATGGCCGCTGCCGGCCTGGCGCAAGTGCTGGGTGCAACACCGCCACAACTTGAGAACGCCGCCGAGATTGCGCTGGAGCACAACCTCGGGCTGACCTGCGACCCGGTCGGTGGCCTGGTGCAGGTACCGTGCATCGAGCGCAATGCGATTGCTGCGGTAAAGGCGATCAATGCCGTACAGATGGCGTTGCGTGGAGATGGCGAGCACTTCATCTCACTTGACCGGGTAATCCGCACCATGCGTGATACCGGGGCGGACATGCACGCCAACTACAAGGAAACCTCGCGCGGGGGTTTGGCGGTTGCATTCGTAGAGTGCTAACAGGCTAGATCAGGAGTAGGGCCGCAAAGCGGCCCTAAACTTAACGAGCCTTCTGCTTCGCTGCCAGGAAGCTGGCACGCATGTCCTTCGCCCAACCATCCAGCACTGGCTTTACGTCATTCAAGGTCAGCTTCTGGGTATCGTTCTCCAGTTCCTGCCCCGTGCCTTTGCGCACCACCTGGGCCAGCACCTTCTGGCTGGCACCATCAAGGAACGCTGCCTCCACGCCGACATCCACTTCCTGATCACGGCCCCCCATGGCAGTGTTCACGCCTGCCGAAATCAGTGCGATAGGGATGACTTCGTAAGGCTTCAGGCCTTCGTTGCTGGTCGACACCGCTGTAATGGCAGGGCGCACCACGATCACTCCCGGGCCTGGCCCCTTGGCCAGCGGCATCACGCTGCCCATTTCACGGCGCAAGGCTTCATTGAAGTAACGCGTGATTTCTTGCAGCGTCTGCTGCGAAATCACCGCCGTTGGCTGTGGCTTGGGGTAGAACTGGCTGGGCTCGATGAACACCTGACTGTACTGGTTGACGTTAACGTTGGGGTCGATCCAGCGCATCACCGGGTCACCCGAAGGGCTCTTGGCTTCCTGCAGGCGGCTGTAATCCTTGAGGAAGCCGGAATAGTCCTTGGGGTCCACGCTTTTGCTGGAGCAGGCGGCCACGGCAAGCAGCGCGGCGCACAACAGGGTAATGCGAGGCAGTGATTTCATGATGGAGGTGCATCCATGAGAGGTCGGCCAGAACAACGCTAGCAGGTGCGCGACAGTTGGCCAGTGGGGGCGTTCAATCTGGACGATGAATTGCGGTGCCTGGTCTGTCTGGCGCCGCAATTCATGTGCTGGACTCACCCCAACGCTTCGCGCAACCGGTACCACAGCATGCCCAGTGCCAGCAGCGGCGAGCGCAGTGCTTTGCCGCCGGGGAAGGTCAGGTGTGGCACGGCGCTGAACACATCCAGGCCATGGCTATGGCCGAGGGCGATACTTTCGGCCAGCAGTTTCGCCGTCCAGTGCGTCACGTTCAGCCCATGCCCGGAGTAGCCTTGGGCGTAGTACACATTCGGGTGCTGGCTCAGGCGCCCAACCTGGGGGAAGCGGTTGGCGGTGATGCCGATCATGCCGCCCCACTGAAAATCGATGCGTACATTGGCCAGCTGGGGGAACACCTTCAGCACCTTGGGCCGCATATAGGCCGCGATGTCCTTGGGGTCGCGCCCGGAATAGTGGCAGGCGCCGCCAAACAGCAGGCGGCGGTCGGCGGTGAGGCGGTAGTAGTCCAGGCCGACCTTCTGGTCGCACAGCGCCATGTTCTGCGGAATCAGGCTGCTGGCCAGTGCTTCGGGCAATGGTTCGGTGGCCACCACGTAACTGCCGGCTGGCAGTACCTTGCCGCTCAGGCGTGGCTCCAGCTCGTCGAGGTGGGCGTTGCAGCCGAGCACCAGGCTACTGGCCCGCACCTTGCCGCGAGCCGTGTGCAGGGTGACGCAAGGCCCGTGCTCGATGCGCAATACCGGGCTTTGCTCGAAAATGCGCACACCCAGGCCGTTCGCGGCACGGGCTTCGCCCTGCACCAGGTCGAGCGGGTGCAAGTGGCCCGAGCCCATGTCGACCAGACCGCCGGCGTACTGGTCGCTGGCGACAATCTCGTTCAACTGCCCGGCACCGACCAGGCGTGTTGCATGGCGATAACCCAGCGCAGCGAGGTCGTCCTGTTCATCCTTGAAGGCAGCGAACTGGGCCGGTGTATTGGCCAGTTCGCAGAAACCCCAACGCAGGTCGCAGGCAATACCGTAGCGGGCGATACGCTCGGCCACCAGCGCCACCGAATCGATGCCGGCCTGTTTCAGGTAACGCACGCCGTCCTGGCCAACATGCCGGGCGAAACCGCTGACATCATGGCCAATACCGCGAATCAGCTGGCCGCCATTGCGCCCACTGGCGCCCCAGCCGATGCGCCGGCCTTCCAGCAGCACCACCGAAAGGCCACGCTCGGCCAGCTCCAGGGCGGTATTGACCCCGGTCAGCCCGCCGCCGACCACGCACACGTCAGCCGTCAGTTCGCCGTCCAGGCTGGGGTAGGGTGCCGCATCGCGCGCCGTGGCGGCGTAGTACGAAGCGGCGTGTTGAGTATTGAAAGACATGGGCGTTCTCGACTCAGCGGTTGGACTTGATCTTGCTCCAGGAGCGGGTCATGACACGCATGATCTTCGGGCTCGGGGTGCTGGAGATGTACAGTTTGTCCAGCACGTCCTGGGGTGGGTAGATCTCTGGGTTGTTGACCAGCGATGCATCCATGTAGGCCTTGGCGTCCGGGTTGGCATTGGCATAGCCGACGGTTGCGCTGACCTTGGCGATCACCTTGGGATCGAGCAGGTAGTTGATGAATGCCAGGGCCTGCTCGGGGTTGCTGGCGTCCTTGGGGATGGCCAGCAGGTCGAACCACAGGTTGCTGCCTTCCTTGGGAATGCTGTAGGCCACTTTCACGCCGTTCTTCGCTTCCACGGCACGGTTGGCGGCCTGGAACACGTCGCCGGAGTAGCCGAAGGCCACGCAGACATCGCCATTGGCCAGGTCGGAGACGTATTTGGATGAATGGAAGTAGGTGATATAGGGGCGCAGCTCCAGCAGGCGGGCTTCGGCCTTGGCGTAGTCGGCCGGCTTTTCGCTGCGCGGGTCCATGCCCAGGTAATTGAGGACAGCCGGGAACAGTTCATCGGGCGAGTCCATGAAGGCCACGCCGCACTGTTTGAGCTTTTTCAGGTTTTCCGGCTCGAACAGCACCGCCCACGAGTCGATATGGTCCACGCCCAGTGCCGCCTTGACCTTGTCGACGTTGTAGCCGATGCCATTGGTACCCCACAGGTACGGCACGGCGTACTGGTTACCGGGGTCGTTCTGTTCAAGCTGCTTGAGCAGCTTTGGGTCCAGGTGCTGCCAGTTCGGCAGCTTGCTGCGGTCCAGCGGCAGGAAAGCACCGGCCTGGGCCTGGCGGGCGAGGAAGTGGTTCGACGGCACTACCACGTCATAACCGGTGCGCCCGGCCAGCAGTTTGCCTTCGAGGGTTTCGTTGGAGTCAAACACGTCATACACCACCTTGATCCCGCTGCTGGCCTGAAAATCGGCCAGGGTGGTGTCACCAATGTAGTCGGTCCAGTTGTACACGCTGACCGAAGGGGTGGCGTGGGTGGTGGTGGCGAACAGCAGGGTGAATGCAGCAGGTATCAGGGCTTGCAGATGACGCATGGGGACACCTCGTAGGTCTTGTTCTTCGAGTTCGGTGCAGGGGGGGCTTTAAGCCCCCCAAGGTGGGTCAAACGCTGAGCATCAGGAACTCGCGCTCCCACGAGCTGATCACGCGCTTGTAGTTCTCGTGCTCGGCCCGCTTGACCGCCACGTAGCCCTGGACGAACTGCTTGCCCAGGTACTGCTGCACGGTTTCGCAGTCTTCCATGTGCTGCAGCGCATCCTCGATGGTGATCGGCAAGCGCAGGTTGCGCCGTTCGTAGGCACGGCCTTGTACCGGCGCGCTGGGGTCGATTTGCTCGACCATGCCCAGGTAGCCGCACAGCAGGCTGGCGGCAATCGCCAGGTACGGGTTGGCATCCGCACCCGGCAGGCGGTTTTCCACGCGCATCGCCTCGGGGCTGGACGTGGGTACACGCAAGCCCGCGGTGCGGTTTTCTTCGCCCCACTCGACGTTGACCGGTGCCGAGGTGTCCGGCAGGAAGCGGCGGAACGAGTTGACGTTGGGCGCGAACATCGGCAGCAGCTTGGGGATGTACTTCTGCAAGCCGCCGATGTGGTGCAGGAACAGCGGGCTCATGCTGCCGTCTTCATTGGCGAAAATCGGCTTGCCGGTGGCGATGTCCACCACGCTTTGGTGCAGGTGCATGGCGCTGCCCGGCTCGTCGGTGATCGGCTTGGCCATGAAGGTAGCGGCGACGTTGTGCTTGAGGGCTGCCTCACGCATGGTGCGCTTGAACACGGTGATCTGGTCGGCCAGGTCCAGCGCGTCTCCGTGGCGGAAGTTGATCTCCATCTGCGCCGGGCCGTCTTCGTGAATCAGCGTATCCAGGTCCAGGCCCTGGATCTCGCACCAGTCGTAGACGTCTTCGAACAGCGGGTCGAATTCGTTGGCGGCATCGATCGAGAACGACTGACGGCCGCTTTCGGCACGGCCAGAGCGCCCCAGCGGTACCTGCAGCGGCAAGTCCGGGTCTTCGCAGCGCTTGGTCAGGTAAAACTCCATTTCCGGTGCGACGATCGGCTGCCAGCCTTTGTCGGCGTACAGCTTGAGCACCTTCTTCAGCACGTTGCGCGGCGACAGCTCAATGGGGTTGCCTTGTTTGTCGAAGGTGTCGTGGATCACGATCGCAGTCGGCTCGATCGCCCACGGGATCTGGTACACAGCGCTCGGGTCGGGGCGGCAGACCATGTCGATGTCGGCGGCGTCGAGCAGGTTGTAGTAGATGTCATCGTCAACGTAGTCGCCGGTGACCGTCTGCAGCAGCACGCTTTCTGGCAGGCGCATGCCACGTTCGTGGAGGAACTTGGCGGTGGGCGCGATCTTGCCACGGGCAATGCCGGTCAAGTCGCTGATCACGCATTCGACTTCGGTGATGCGGTGTTCTTTCAGCCAGGTGTACAGCTGATCGAAGGGGGCGTTCATACAGACCTCTTGGTTGGGTTTTAGTGTGGGAACGTGTAAGCCCGAGAAAGCCGTCGCAGGGTTTCCGGGGCATCACGCTTCCCAGGTGACGCGCTGGAGACTATCTTGGTCGCAGCCCCCCGGGGCAATCTATCCACTTTCTTCAGTAACGAATGCACCAAAAGAGTGCATACAGGACAATGCGTGACAACCGCCAATGCGTTGCAGGTCCAGGCTTTTCATACCACCGACGTTACCGAGCAAGTGCGCGCCACCCCTGGCTGGCAGCAACAGTATCGGCAGATGTCACCCGGGCATTTCAGTGGTGAGCTGCGTTGCCTGGGGCTCGATGGTGTGGAGGTGTACGAAGAGCGGCTGAATACCCGGGTGGAACAGTTTTTCCGCGCGCCGAGCGGTTCGTTGGCGTTCTGCTTCGACCGCAGCGAGAACAGCCTGTACCTGCTGAACGAGCAAAGCCGCAATATCTGGATCACGCCGGAGAACTACCAGGAAGTGGCGGTGGTGTTCGACCAGGCCTTTCTGGCCCGGCACGGGCTGGACCCACAGCGCCTCGAAGGTTTGTTCATGGTGCCGTTGGGCAGCGGGCAGAATGCCTTGTTCGGTAGCTGGCTGAGCGCCACGCTGACGCGCCTTGGCGAGGCGGATTGCCCGCTGCAAGGGCAGGCCCTCGCGGAGCAATTGCTGGAGGACTGCCTGTTCATACTCGACAATGCCTGCCAACGCTTGCAGGGTGTGGCGCTGGGGCGCCGTGACGAAGAGCGGGCGATCATGCGCCGGGTCAGCGAATGGGCAGCCGACTGCCCGGAAGAGACGCTGAACCTGGTGGAGTTGGCAGGGGTTGCCGGGGTTTCCCTGCGCCAGTTGCAGCAGGCGTTCAAGGCATTTACCGGCATGCCACCGGCGCAGTGGCTGCGGTTGCGCAGGCTGAACGGTGCGCGGCGCGACTTGTTGCGCGGTGGTGGCGTGACGGTCGCCGAAGTAGCGATGCGCTGGTCATTCTGGCATTTGGGAAGGTTTTCAGAGAGTTACAAACAGTTGTTCAAGGAGTTTCCCAGCGAGACGTTGAAGCGGGGCAGGGGTTAAACCCAGCATTCCCTACTGAAAGTTGCTATCGTGCCGCCCTGTTTCCACCCGAGGTACCGATGTTTTACCTGCCTTTGCCCAGCGACCAGGCCGACCGCCTCGCCAGCGAACTCAACACCGAATTTTTCACCACTGCCAGCGTGCTCGACGCCGCCGCAGTGCTGTTCGTGCAAAACCTCCCACGCCAGCCCGGCACCGCATCGGCCGACGCACAAGAGCGCCGTTTCGCCGAAATCGTGCGCATCGCCAACGAAGTCGAAAGCGCTGCGCCCGGGCGTTTCCAGGGCCAGGTGGCGCAGCACTTCGATCGCGAAGCCTTTGCCATGGGCCTTGGCATGCTGGGTGAAAACGGCATTGCCCTGTTGTCGGCCGAGGTGGAGTACACCGTAGACGAGCTGCTGGATGCCGAAGGCCAGTGGAGCTTCCAGTTCGCCGACACCTACCGCCAGCGGGCCACACCGCTGCACCCGGTGTACTTGCCGTCCCTGGCCAGTGACCTGATGCTCAGCGATCAGCAAAACCGCCTGCTGCGCGAGTTTCTCAGTGGCATAGACGAGTCGGTGGCCGTGCAGGGCTTCGCCGGCACCGGCAAGACCTTCCTGATTCACCAGTTCGCCCGGCTGCTGGAGCCACAGCGCACGTTGCTGCTGGCACTGACCGAGGGCCAGTTGCGCGCCCTGCAGGCGCGGGTGAAGGACGCTGCCGCCTACACCGCGATGACCTTCGGCCAGCTGGCAGACGAGCTGCTGAACCGCGACCTCACCAGCAATGGCTGGCGCTTGCGCGACCCGTACCGTACCAAGCTGTCGTGGCGCCCGCAGGACGCGCAGGTGGTGCGCTGGCTGTCCATTCCCGACATCGGCCCGGTTGCCGCACGCGATGTGGTTGCCTTGTGCGTGCGCGCCGTGCGCACGTTCTGCCACAGTGCCGACACCCGGCTGCAATTGCACCATTTGCCATGGGCCGGTCCGGGCACCTCGCCGCTGGACCAGGAGGTGCTGCTGGAAAAGGCGAGGTCGTACTGGCAGGAACTGATTCGCCCATCGGCACGAGAAATCCAGCTACCGGTGCGCGACTACCACCGGGTAAAGCTGCTGTCGCTGACCGACTATGTGATCGACAGCCGCTACACCCACGTCATCGTCGACGAGGCCCACGAGCTGTCGGCACCGATGCTTGCCGTGCTTGATCGCAGCCCGCAGTCGATCATTGCGCTGGGGGACGAGCTGCAGAACCTCAATGGCCTTAGCCCACACCATGGAAGCTTCATTCGCCAGCGCTGCATCGACCATTCGCTGCGTGCCGGGCCGGCGATGGACAACGTGCTGAACCCGTTGATTCAGGCGCACCCGGCCGCGATTCAGGCCGCTTTCAGTGGCAGTGCCGAGCACTACACGCGGGTCAGTTTCTTCGATGCCGTGACGGTGCCGGAACAACCCACGGCGCTGATCGTCGATGACGAATGGGGCCTGTTTGGCTGGTTCCAGCGTCTGACACACCAGGGCGTGCCGTTCGTGCTGCTCAAAAGCGCGCGCAAGGACTTCGAATTGTTCGTCGAAGACTGCATCGAGTTGTACCGTTACGGCACGCGGCCCCGGCATCCGATGCTGTTCCGCTATGCCAGCTGGCAGGCGTTGGAGCAGGACAAGGGCGATGACAAGGCCTTCGTTGCCGTGGCCAACATGCTGCGCAAGGGCTACACGCCGGAGCACTTTGCCAAGGCCAAGAGCCGTTACCGTTGGGACAAGGCACCCAAGTTGTTCCTGGGGCGGGTAAGGGACGTGAAGAACATGGAATTCGCCCGGGTGATGGTGTCGCCGGAGCTGATGGTGGCGCCTCAGGTGGCGGGCAACCGCAATGAGCGGGCGCGGATGCTGGCGGGCTTGTACACCGCCTGTTCGCGGGCGCGGCATGAGTTGATCGTACCGGGAGGGATGCTGGACTGGGTCAAGGATCAGGTTCGGGATTGAGGCCTTTGGGGCCGCTGTGCGGCCCATCGCCGGCAAGCCAGCTCCCACAGGGACTGTATACGACCTGAGCCTGATGCGGTCGAAGTGGGAGCTGGCTTGCCGGCGATGGGCTGCAAAGCAGCCCCCATTTACAAAATCAGTTGCGGTCCAGCCAGACCGTCTGGGCATTGGTGAACTCGCGCACACCAAAGTGCGACAGCTCACGCCCGAAACCGCTCTTCTTCACGCCGCCAAACGCCACACGGGGGTCGGAAGCGCAGTAACCGTTGATGAACACGCCACCGGTATCCAGTGCTGCGGTCATGCGCTCGGCCAGCGCATAGTCGGCGGTGTAGATGGTTGCGGCCAGGCCGAACTCGCTATCGTTGGCCAGCTCCACCGCATGGTCGGCATCACGGGCAGTGATGATTGCGGCCACCGGTCCGAACAGCTCCTGCTTGAACGCCGTCATCTCCGGCGTGACGTTGGCGAACACGGTCGGCGCGTAGAAGTTGGCCACGCCCTCGACCTTGTTGCCGCCCAGCAGCAGGGTGGCGCCTTCGGCGAGGGTCGCTTGCACCTGGCCGTCCAGCTCATCGCGCAGGTCGTAACGGGCCATCGGGCCAATGTAGGTGTCGTCTTCCAGTGGGTTGCCCACTTTCAGTTCACGGGTGGCTTCAACGAACTTGCGGGTGAATTCGTCAACGATGCTTTCTTCGACGATCAGGCGCTTGGCTGCCGCGCAGACCTGGCCGGTGTTCTGGTAGCGGCCGATGACCGCAGCCTTGACGGCGGCATCCAGGTCGGCGTCGGCCAACACGATGAACGGGTCGGAGCCACCCAGCTCCAGCACGCACTTCTTCAGCGCGGCACCGGCCTGGGCACCGATCGCCATGCCGGCACGTACGCTGCCGGTCAGGGTCACGGCGGCAATGCGCGTGTCGTTGATGGCGCGGGTGACGCCATCCGGGGTCACGTTCAGCACTTCGAACACGCCCTCTGGCAGCCCGGCATCCTTGAACAGCTCGCCCAGCAGGTAGGCGCTGCCCATCACGTTCGGCGCATGCTTGAGTACGTACGTGTTACCCGCCAGGATCGCCGGCACGGCGCCGCGCAATACCTGCCAGACTGGGAAGTTCCAGGGCATCACGGCCAGGATCGGGCCAAGCGGGCGGTATTCGATACGGGCTTTTTCAACCTGGGTCGGCTCCGGCGCGAGCATGGCCGGGCCGTGCTCGGCGTACCAACGGCACAGGCCAACGCACTTGCTGACTTCGCCACGGGCCTGGGCGACTGGCTTGCCGATTTCGCGGCTGATCATCTGGGCGAAGGCTTCGGCCTTGGCTTCGAGGGTGCTGGCGAGGGCGAGCAGGTACTCGCTGCGCTGACCCAGCGACACTTGGCGCCACTGGCGGTAGCCAACCTTGGCACGTTGCAGCGCCGCTTCCAGTGCGGCGTCGGTGTCGAACGGGTAGGCGCCGATCTGCTCGCCGCTGTACGGGTCGAGGGAGATGGCGTGGGTCAGGCTGCTGATCGCGCTCATGGCGGACACTCTCGTTGTTGTTAATCAGTGACGCCAGACTAGTGGGCTATGGCTTTAATGAAAACTGAATAATAATGAGCGAAACATTCACGTTTGGAGAAAGGCTGTGGACCTGGTGCAACTGGAGATCTTCAAGGCCGTGGCAGAGCAGGGCAGCATCAGTGCCGCCGCGCAGCACATCCATCGGGTGCCGTCGAACCTGACCACGCGCATCAAGCAACTGGAGGAAGACCTCGGCGTTGAACTGTTCATTCGCGAAAAGAGCCGCCTGCGCCTGTCGCCTGCCGGTTGGAATTTTCTCGAATACACCCGGCGCATTCTCGACCTGGTTCACGAGGCGCGGTTGACCGTGGCCGGTGAAGACCCGCAGGGCACCTTCGCCCTGGGCTCACTGGAAAGCACCGCGGCCGTGCGCATCCCCGCGCTGCTGGCGGCCTACAACCAGCGCTATCCCAAGGTCGATCTGGACCTGTCTACCGGCCCTTCGGGCACGATGCTGGAAGGCGTGTTGTCGGGTCGCCTGGTGGCAGCGTTCGTCGATGGCCCGGTGCTGCACCCGACACTGGAGGGCATGCCCGTGTTCGAGGAAGAGATGATGGTGATCGCCCCGCTCAACCATGCCCCGGTCACCCGTGCACAGGACGTGAACGGGGAGAGCATCTACGCCTTCCGCGCCAACTGCTCCTACCGCCATCACTTTGAAAACTGGTTCGTGCAGGACCAGGCGGTGCCGGGCAAGATCCACGAGATGGAGTCTTACCACGGCATGCTGGCCTGCGTCAGCGCTGGCGCAGGCCTGGCCATGATGCCGCGCAGCATGCTCGACAATATGCCCGGGTGCAGCACCGTCAGTGCGTGGCCGATGTCGGAGGATTTCCGCTACCTGAAAACCTGGCTGGTGTGGCGGCGGGGCACGGTATCGCGCAGCTTGAGCATGTTTGTGAAGCTGCTTGAAGAAGCACGCACAACATCCTGATATTCATATAAATTTATGTTCGCTTCATGCGTTAGTGCCGAATATCACGACGGTAACCACACATCGGCACGAACACCGGTACGCCTGAAGGATCAGATACTAGGTAAGCCATCCTCTAAAGGAGGGTCGTACCATGCGTAACCATCACTATGCCCTCGGTGCGGCGCTGCTGGTCGCCTTGGCCCTGCCATGGACCTTGGCAGCCGCCGCCAACCTCAATGCCCCCATCGATATGCAGGCCGTTCAGTTACAACCACAGGAACAGAACGGCGTGCGCTTTCTCCAGGGAGGCATCGGCCAGGATGAGGCCAACGCCCTGCGCAAGACCCCAGGTTACGACTTGCATGTAGAGCTTTCTACGGGGCCGGAAGGCAAGTTCCAGAGCGGTGCCAATGTCGATATCCAGAGCGCTCAGGGGCAGCCCGTGCTCAGCGTCATGGATGCCGGGCCGCTGCTGTATGTGCAGTTGCCGCCTGGCAAATACAAAGTCACCGGTAACGCTCAAGGGCAGACAGTGCAGCAAATGGTGACTGTTAACGGAAAGGCCCCTACGACGGTGAGCCTTAACTGGCGTTAATGGATAACGGGCGGGAGTACGCATGTACTCCTGCCGGGTCGGAGCACATCGCCATGAGCCTGAGCCTTCAACTGGAGATGTTGGACGAGCAGGGTTATGTATTGATCCCGGAGGTGCTCGAACCCCTGCGTATCGCCCTGTTACGCTGCGCCATCGATGACCTGCAGCCGATCCACTGGGATTACCAAGGGCTGCTGGAACACTACAAATGCGTGTTCAACCGCAACCCGTTGTGGTTGCCTTTTCTCGACCTCCCACCACTCATCGCACTGGCTGAAGCGGCGTTGGGTACCGATTGCCATGTCATCGGGCAAACCGCCTGGCGCAGCCATCCGGGTTACCCGGGTATGCCTTTGCACCTCGACCACTTGCCCATGCAACTGCCCGGCTGGCTCAGAGAGCGTGGGGACTTCACCCAACCCGCGCAGATTCTGACTGCACAGTTGTACCTCAGCGAGATTGATCACAGCCTGGGGCCGACCTGGATCGTGCCTGGCAGCCACCACGCCGCGCGCTCGCCACAGGCGGGTGAGAACCATTGGCAGGGCTGCGAAGCCGTGCCGGTGCTGTGCAAGGCGGGCGATGCGCTAGTGTTTCGCAGTGACGTGTGGCACAGCGGCGGGGCCAACTGCAGCCAGGCCCGAGCGCGCGACATGCTGCAAGTGCACTACGGCCGGCGCATGGTCGCACAGAAGTTTTCGCCGTACTTGAGCTGGCGTTTCAACCCGCAGGTGCTGGAGCACGCCACATCCCGGCAACGGCGCCTGCTGGGCGAACACGAAGAGGCGGAATACGACTGAAGCCCTGCGCACGGCAAGGCACATCTTAAAGAAGCGAATTAGCCAATAGTGGCAATTCACTTTCAACTTTCTGATTATCTGGACAATAATCAAAAAACTATTACTTCGTGTGACCGGCCTGGAAGTGCCGGGCACCGCATAAAATCGAGGGGCTCAAGCCCCCGCTTGCCGTGTAGACCATCAGGAGAGTCGTTGATGAAAACCCGTCTGGCAGCATCGCTGGCCGCTGCAGTGCTGGCCTTTGCAGGGGCCAATCTGGCCCAGGCCGCGCAGGTGTCCGGTGCCGTTGGCGCCACAGGCCAAGGTGACATGACCTACCGTATTGGCATGTCGTTCGACTGGGACAAGAAATGGCTGGAAAGCAGCACTGGTTATCTGAGCGGGTATTGGGACGCCGCGTATACCTACTGGGAGGGCGGGGACGCCAGTGGCGCACATTCGCTGTCGTTCAGCCCGGTGTTCACCTATGAGTTCAGCGGTTTCACCTACACGCCGTACATCGAGGCCGGCATTGGCCTGGCGGCGTTTTCCAAGACCGACGTGGGCGATCAGCGTCTGGGTTCTTCGGTCAACTTCGAAGACCGCATCGGTTTTGGCTTGAAGTTGCCGGGGGAGCAGAAGGTAGGGATCCGTGCGATGCATTACTCCAATGCGGGCATCAAGCAGCCTAACGACGGGATCGAGTCGTACTCGCTGTTCTACAGCAAGGGTTTCTAGCGGTTTGGGGCCGCCAAGCGGCCCCCACACCCGTCAGAAGGTATACGAAACCCCAGCCTGCACTGTCCGAGGCGCCCCCGGATACACATAGCTGTTGAACGCCCCCTCGTCATAGCCTTTGTTGAACACGTTCTTCACATCCAGGTTCAGACGGACGTGTTCGTTGACCTGGTAGAAGCTCAGCAAGTCGACCACGGTGTATTGCTCCATGGTGTAGGTCGTCGCGGCGGTCTGGCCTTGACGATCATCCACATACTTTACGCCAACGCCCAGGCCCAGCCCCTTGGCCAAGCCATCCTGGAATTCATACGTGTTGAGCAGGCTGAAGCTGTTGCGCGGGATGTTTGCCAGGCGCGTGCCGGTCGGCAGGCTGGTGTCCTTGGTGACTTGGGCATCCACGTACGAATAGCCACCAATCACCCGCCACTCAGGCGTGATGTTGCCGGCAACGTTGATGTCCAGGCCACGGCTGCGCACTTCGCCGGCTGCGATCTTGTAGGTGCCAGTTGGGTCACTGGGATCGTTGGCCAGTACGTTTTCCTTGACGATGTGGTAGATCGCCGCGTCAACGCTCAACTGGCGATCAAGTGCCTCCCATTTCACACCCAGCTCGTAGGACTTGCCTTTCTCCGGGTCGAATCCCCCACCGCTGGCCGGGGTTCCGGTATTGGGCTTGAACGACCGGGCCGTGTTGGCATAGACCGCGACGGTATCGGTCAGGTCATACAGCAGGCCGAACCGCGGGGTTACACCGTTCTCGCCTTTATCGAAGTCACCCGCACTGTTGAGCTTGTTGACGTAGTCATGTTCAAAGCGTTCAAAGCGCACACCTGCCAAGGCTTTAAGGCGCTCGGTCAGGGCAACCTGGTCCTGAACGAAGAATGCCCAGGTCTTGAGGTTTTCCTTGTCATGCGTGGTGGTGCGGTTCAGGGCCGGGCGCGCCTGGTCGTACACCGGGTCGAACAAGTCGATGGTGTAATCAGTCGCGCTGCCGCCTGAGCGCTGGATGATCGAATTGTAATCGTAGTCTTCATACTCGACACCGGTCAGCAGGGTATGGCTGAAACCACCGGTGTCGAAGTGCCCGGTCAGGTTCAACTGGTAGTCGCGGTCACGCCATTTCAGCTTGCGGTAGTTGAAGTTACGCCCCAGGGTACGGCCATCGGCCTGCAGGGTGTTGGCTTCGATGGCGTTGCCCTTGAGGGTACCGTCCAGCCACTGCATGCCGCCGCCCAGGGTCCAGTCATCATTGAGCGCATGCTCGAAACGCAACTGCGCCATGTTGTTATCGTTGTGCAGCATGTTGTCGCTGCCTTTGCCCCAGATGTTGGTATCGCGCGAGGCGCTGCCAGCCTGGTTGGTGTAACGCGTCAGCCCGCGGTCAAGCGGGTGGTTGTTACGCATGAAGTCGCCTTCAAAGACGATTTTGGTCGCATCGTTCACCTGCCAGCTCAGCACCGGCGCGACGTTGTAGCGTTCGCTTTCGACGTTGTCGCGGAAGCTGTCGCCACCTTCGCCCAACACATTCAGGCGATAGGCCAGGCTACCGTCCTGGTTCAAGGCACCGGTGGCGTCGAGGGTGGCGCGGTGCATGCCCTGATCGTCGAACTGGCTGCCCAGGGTTACCTGCTGTTCAGCCTGCGGCTGTTTGGTAACCACATTGAAGGTGCCGCCGGGGTCGCCACGGCCGTACAGGCTGCTGGCTGGGCCGCGGATCACTTCCAGACGCTCGACGCTGTTGGCATCAGGCGCATTCGGGTAACCGCGGTTCATCGGGAAGCCGTTGCGGTAGTACTCGCCAGTGGTGAAACCGCGGACAGTGACCGTGGTCAGGCCCTGCCCGCCAAAGTTGTTGGCGCGGCCCACACCACCGGCATAGTCCAGGGCGTCTTGCAGGCGGGTGCTGGCCGTATCGGTCAACACATCCTTGGGCACCACGCTGACCGACTGCGGCGTTTCGTGCAGCGCCGTGTCGGTGCGGGTGGCGCTGGCCGAGCGGGTGGCCTTGTAGCCAACGACCGGGCCATCGGCGCGTTCGCTGTCGGCGTTGCTGGTGATGTTCAAAGCCTGGAGTTCAATCTGGGCAGGGTCGCTGAGCGGTTCGGGCTCGGCAAAGGCCAGCGGGGAGACAGCATGAAGCACACAAAGCGAAACGAACGTGCGACGCATCGACGGTACGATCCTGGAGTAAGGCGCTGAGGGAGAGGGTGGGGAAGCGTCGCGAAATTACTACGAATCATTATCAAATGCATTCTTTTTGTGTGGCACTGGTGTACCAAATACCAACCAGTGAAATTCACACCGGCCTCTACGCGGGTAACCCGCTCCCACAGTTGATATTCCTGAGGGAGCGGGTTTGCCCACGAAGCGGCCGGTTCAGGTATACCAGAACTCAGTGAACGGCCTTGATCGCCAGCACATTACACAACGGATGCTCCAGTACATGGGCCGTGGTCCCACCCAGGAACGTCTGCATCGCGTCATGCCGGTGGCTGCCCATGACAATCACATCGGCCCGGCTGTGGCCGACAAACTGGGCAATCGCCCTGATCGCTGCCCCTTCCAGGAAGTGCCTGCGCTCCAGCGGAATCTGATGATGGTCACCCAGGCGGTTGAACGCGGCCCGCTGCGCGGTACGCACGCTGCTGTCGAAGCCAGGCATGGTTACCGTACCTGCACCGAAATCGGCGATATGGGTCTTGGCTGCATCGCACACATGCAGCAGATGGAGCTCGCCGTTGCATTGCAGCGCCAGGGCATGGGCAGTCTGTATGACCTGTTCATCCAGGTGTTCGCCTGCACCGTGGCTGTTCAGGTCCACCGCTGCAGCAATCTGCCGGGGCAAGGGCAGGCGGATGTCGCTCACCAGGTGTACAGCGACCGGACTGTCCTTGAGCAGTTGCCAGTCCAGGGGCGTGACCAGCAGGCGTTTGAGAATCGGTTCGTGCTGCACGTCCTTGACCAGCAGGTCGCAACCCAGCCGCTCGACCCGCTCCAGCACACTGCCCAGCGGGTCGCGGGTCAACAACAGTTCGGTCGACACGTCCAGGCCGGCATCGCCCAACTGTTCGGCCTCATCCGCCAGCCATTGGCGGTTGTCACTGAGCAGCCGCTCACGTTCGCGACCATCGCTCATCAAGCCAAAGGTGTCGACATCATCGACGAACACGTTGATATCCAGCAGTGCACCGCTGGACTCCGCCAGCGCCGCTGCGCGTTGCAGCGCGGGTGTATGGCGCATTTGCGGGCCAAGCATGACGAACAAACGCTTGAACTGGCTCATCTCACACCTCCACGTGTGGCAGCCCCCCGGTGATCTGGTCTTGTTCAGTCTAGTTCGCCTCAGGCTGCATGAGCGGCAGGCTGGCGATGCTCGTTGTGTCGGGTATGATGCTGCCCCTAATCATTGTCCTGAGGCCGTCCCATGTCCCTGAGTGCTGAACAGATCGGTGAATTCCGCACCTTCGCCGAGCAGCTGGCCGATGCCGCCGCGGTGGCGATCAAGCCTTATTTCCGTGCCAGCCTGGCTGTCGAGGACAAGGGCGGGCGCCTGTACGACCCTGTCACCGTGGCCGACAAGGCGGCCGAGGACGCCATGCGCGAGCTGGTCCAGGCCCGCTACCCCGACCACGGTATTCTGGGTGAGGAAGCGGGTGTCGCCGTCGGCAGCAGCCCGCTGACCTGGGTGCTCGACCCGATTGATGGCACCCGTGCCTTCATCACCGGCCTGCCGCTGTGGGGGACGTTGATCGCCCTGAATGACGGCGAACGGCCGGTTGTGGGGGTGATGAACCAGCCGTTCACCGGCGAACGCTTTGTCGGCACCCCTGAAGGCGCCTGGCGCAGCGGCACGTCGCTGCAAACCCGTGCCTGCGCCGACCTGGCCTCGGCCACGCTGATGTGCACCACCCCCGACATGTTCGATTCCGCCGAGCGCAAGGCTGCGTTCGAGGCCGTTGCCGGTCAGGCGCGGTTGATGCGTTATGGCGGTGATTGCTATGCCTACTGCATGCTGGCTTCGGGGTTTGTCGATGTGATCGTGGAGGCCAGCCTGCAGCCGTATGACGTGCAGGCACTGATGCCGATCATTGAAGGGGCGGGTGGTGTGATCACTGCGTGGGACGGCAGCTCGGCGCAGAATGGTGGTTGCGTGGTGGCATGTGGTGACCCGGCGTTGCATGCGCAGGTGGTGGAGATGTTGCGCCACGCCATGTAGTTGAAAATCCCCAACCACTGCACTTTTTCCGTTTTCGGAGCTCTATGCTTGGCCAGGCTGCCTTGACCCCCAAGGCAGCCGCCGAATATCGACCCGGTGCCGATGGTTGCAAGCTACCCAAGTTTCTTCTCCCGCCTGCTGCTGGCAGGCGCCCTCACATGCCTGTGCGCCTGCACCCAGGAGCAAGGCCGTGACATCGTTAATCAGTTCGGCAACGGCAAACCCAGCGAGCTGTTCCAGACCAGCGTCGACCGCATGGCCACGCTGTCCATGCGTGACAACCTGCAAAGCCTGTACCTGCTGATGAACAAGCTGTACCAGCGCAATCCCAACCAGTGGAAAATGTCTGGCTACATCGACGCCGCCACCGCCGAGCGGCAGATCCGCATGGCCATCGAGCAACGCCAGCCATTGCCGCAACTGGGCAACCGCCGTGACCTGGCGGCATTGAGCTACGCCCTGAGCCCGGAGTTTCGCGGTGATCGCGTTGGCGCCTTTATTTACGCCATCGGCAGCATGCTGATTACCGCGCATGGTGGGCGTACCGAGTTTTACATGACCGATACCATCGACCCGCTATTCGTTAACAACGCGGCGCGCAATATCGAGAAGGCAACCTGGATGCTCAGCCAGCGCCAGGACGCGAATGGGGTATTGCTGCTGTTCTCCAATGAAATTTCGGAAGAGGGCAGCAACCTCAGTTTTGCCGTGGAGTTCGGTAAAATCGTGGCCCGACTGGACTTGCTGGCGGAACTCCTGGACGAGCGTTACCGGCGGATTGGCCTGAACTACGCGCAAAGCTTGTTGTTAATGAATTTTCTGCCGGTGCAATGAGTTCAGCGCAATGACTCCAGCAACGGCTGAAACTCGTCCAGCAACCAGTCCCGCAACCGCCGGCAACTGGAGTCATGTTCCTTGTCTTCATTGAACGCCAGGAAGTGAAAGGTATCTTTCAACACCAGTTCTTGCTCCACAGGCCGCACCAGCAGCCCTTGCACCACCAGCGGTGCAATCAAGTGATGCCAGCCCAACGCCACTCCTTGGCTGCCCAGTGCCAGCTGTACCAACAGGTTGTAGTCATTGGCATTGAAAAAGTGCGGCGCGGTGTTGGCGCGGCTTTTCAGGTCGATGTCATGAAAGGCCAGCCACACGTTCCAGTCCACATGCTCGGCAACCTGCGAGCGGCCATAGGGGCTGAGGTTCAGCAAGGTGCCATCGCGCAGCCCTTGCAGGGTGCGTATTTCGGGGTGCTGCGCCAGGTAGTGCGGTGTGCACACCGGGTAGATCACGTCATGGTTGAGCGGGTGCGAGCTGTAGCCCGCCTGCACCTTGCCGATTTTGGTGATGTAGATATCCGGGCGTACCCCAGGCTCCATCGACAGGAAGTTCTGTGTGGTGACCAGGTTGATGTCGATGTCCGGGTTTTCGTCGAAGAACTTTGGCATGCGCGGCCCCAGCCACAGCGCGGCAAACGCCGGCGAGCAACACAGGGTGACGACGTGTTTGGTGTTGGTGTTGCTGCGGATGCGCTCGGCCGCCTGGGAGATGTTGACGAACGACAACTGCACCGCATCGAAGAAGATCGAGCCCGCCACGGTCAGCTCCACCGCGCGACCGACACGGGCAAACAGCTCTGCCCCCAGGTAGGTTTCCAGCTCACGAATCTGCCGGCTGACCGCAGCCTGCGTCACGCAGAGCGCCTCGGCGGCGCGGGTGAAGTTCTGGTACTTGGCGGCGGCGACGAAGACTTTGACCGCGCGCAGCGAGGGCATCTTGATCAGCGTCTGATCGGGTTCGGAGTGTCTGACCATGGGGTGGGGCGAGGTCCTTCGTCTTAGCCAGGTAGATCACTCTAGCCTGTTCAAGGCGCGCAGGTAAATGCGCAGGGCTCTGGCGCCGGGCTCAGGGGCCGATTGATAACTTCAGGTAATGGTTAGCGCCATACAAATGTCGTTGGACCCGCTCTGGTGCAGGGCCTAACGTTAAACCCACGGCGCGACATTCGAGACATCGAGGTCGAACAATTTTTTGAAGCAGGATTTTCTGCGTGCCGGTTTTGACTCACGTTCGAATTTGAACGGACTGCCAAGCGTACTCGCACTGATCTCTACCCGCCTTATTGAAAGTGCGATGTTGAAAGATTGGTTAATAAGCATAATAAAGAGGGTCGTATGAGCCATGCCGATGAGATTCTTTCGGTAAACAATATCTTCAAGGTGTTCGGTCCCAACCCGGACATGGCCATGGAGATGCTCCGCAAGGGCGCCGACAAGAACGAAATCTTCAGCAAGACCGGCCACGTCGTCGGCGTGTTCGATGCAAGCTTTTCCGTCAAGCGTGGCGAGATCTTCGTCATCATGGGCCTTTCCGGTTCGGGCAAATCGACCATGGTGCGGCTGTTCAACCGCCTGATCGAGCCGACCTCCGGCAGCATTCACCTCAACGGCAAGGAAATCACCGGGCTCTCCGACAAAGCCCTGCTGGACGTGCGCCGCAAGGAAATGGGCATGGTGTTCCAGTCCTTTGCGCTGATGCCGCACATGAGCGTGCTGGAAAACACCGCGTTCGGCCTGGAAATCGCCGGCGTGGCGGAAGCCGAGCGCCACAGCCGCGCCCGAGAAGCCTTGAGCCAGGTTGGGCTGGCTGGCCATGAGCACAGCTACCCGCACCAGTTGTCTGGCGGCATGCAGCAACGCGTGGGCCTGGCCAGGGCGCTGGCCAACGACCCGGCAATCTTGCTGATGGACGAGGCGTTCTCAGCCCTCGACCCGCTGATCCGCAGCGAGATGCAAGGCGAGCTGATTCGCCTGCAGGCCGAGCAGCAGCGCACCATCATCTTCATTTCCCACGACATCGAGGAAGCCATCCGGATTGGCCATCGCATCGCGATCATGGAAGGCGGCCGGGTGGTGCAGATCGGCACCCCGCAAGAGCTGATCAACCAGCCCGCCAACGATTACGTGCGCACCTTCTTCAAAAGCTTCGACAGCTCAAGGGTGCTCAAGGCCGGCGATGTGGCCAGGTTCGACCCTGCCGTGGTGTGCAAGGTCAACGGCAAGGCCCCGAGCTTCCAGGCCGGCGTGCCGTTCGGCTACCTGGTCGATGACCGCGGGCAGTTGCTGGGCGTGGTCGACACCGACGCCAACGGCGCATCCGCCAGTGACCGCTACAGCCTGCACGAGCAGTGCCCGGTGTACACCGACACGCCGCTGCACGAGGTGCTGGGTATTGCAGCCAACCTGCCATATCCGGTCCCGGTGCTCGACCGCCAAGGTGCCTTCAAGGGCACGCTGTCGAAGAACGAGCTGCTGCAGACCCTGAGCCGCCACTAAAACAAGAAGCGCCCGTAGCGTTTACTAAAAGAGGTAAGCCCTCATGTCCGAATTCAGCCTTCTCGACCCGTTCCAGGCGGCCACCATCCCCTTGGGTGACTGGGTCACCGCTACCCTGAATTTCCTGGTGCACAACTTCCGAGAGGTGTTCCGCGCCATTCGCTGGCCCATCGACCAGGTGCTCAATGGCATCGAATTCACCCTGCAGAGCATCCCTCCCACCATCGGCATCATCCTCTCGTCGTTGCTGGGTTGGCAATTGGCGGGCAAGCGCATGGCCTTGCTGTGTTTCGTCACCCTGACCCTGCTGGGCCTGATCGGTGTGTGGGCCGAGTCGATGACCACCCTGGCGCTGGTACTGACCTCGGTGTTCTTCTGCGCGCTCATCGGCATCCCGTTGGGCATCCTGTGTGCCCGCAGTGACCGCATGGAGCGGGTCATCCGCCCGCTGCTCGATGCCATGCAGACCCTGCCGGCCTTCGTTTACCTGGTGCCGGTGGTGATGCTGTTCGGCATCGGCAACGTGCCAGGGGTGCTGGTGACCATCGTGTTCGCGTTGCCACCACTGGTGCGCTTGACCAACCTCGGTATCCGCCAGGTGCCGGAAGACAAGATCGAGGCCGCCCGCGCTTTTGGCTGCACCCCACGGCAGATGCTGACCCGCGTGCAGCTGCCGCTGGCCACCTCGACCATCATGGCCGGCCTCAACCAGACCCTGATGCTGTCACTGTCGATGGTGGTGATCGCCTCGATGATTTCGGTCGGCGGCCTGGGCCAGATGGTACTGCGCGGCATCGGCCGCCTGGACATGGGCCTGGCCACGGTCGGCGGCGTAGGCCTGGTATTGCTGGCGATTTTCCTCGACCGCCTGACCCAGGCCATGGGCGCCCGCACCAGCGCCGACCCAAGCCTGCGCTGGTACCACACAGGCCCCGTAGGCGTGGTGATGCGCCTGTGTGGCGCTGGGCAACCGCAAGGGCGGCGCAAGACCGCCTGAGCACAGCAAGACTTTTGAGACGTTCGATCTGCCGCACTTGAAGATAAAAATCAGAAGAAGGTAAGCGACGATGTACGAATCCAAGTTCTCCCGCAGCATCCTCAAATGCGCCACGGCGCTGACCTTGGTCGCCGCAGCGCAGGGCGCCCACGCCTCGGCGGAAAAGCCGGGTGATGGCGTGAAGGTGACGCCCATCTTCCCCTCCATCGCTGAAGAGCGCTTCCGTGGCGAAGTGGCCATGGAGGGCCTGCGCGAGCTGGGCTACAAGGTTCAGGAGCCGAAGGAGACCGAGTACGGCGTGATGATGGTGGCCCTCGCCAATGGCGATGCCGATTTCACCGTGCACCTGTGGGACAAGCTGCACAACCAGTTCTACCAGCAGGCCGGTGGTGACGACGTGATGGTCAAGACCGGCGACATTCTGCCGGGAGTGGCCCAAGGCTACCTGATCGACAAGAAAACTGCCGACCAGTACAACATCAAGTACATCACCGACCTTAAAAAGCCCGAGATCGCCAAGCTGTTCGACACCGACGGTGACGGCAAGGCCGACATGACCGGTTGCAACCCGGGGTGGGGTTGCGAGCTGGTGATTGCCCACCACATGAAGGCCTACGACCTGGACAAGAGCATCACCGTCAACCAGGGCTCGTACTTCGCGCTGATGGCCGACACCATCACCCGTTACAAGGAAGGCAAGCCGATCTTCTACTTCACCTGGGTGCCACAGTGGATCGCCAGCGTGCTGGTGGAGGGCAAGGACGTGGTCTGGCTGGAAGTACCGAAGACCGACCTGCCGGATGGCAAGAATGATGTCGACACGATGTACCACGGCAAGAACCTCGGCTTTGCCATCGACAAGGTGGTGGCCGTGCTGAACAAGGACTTTGCCGAAAAGAACCCGGCAGCGCTGAAGTTCCTGTCGCTGGTACAGATCAGCACCGACGACGAGAGCAACCAGAACCTGAAGATGCAGCAGGGCGAGAAGAAGCCTGCCGACATCACCCGCCATGCCAAGGAATGGGTTGCCGCCCACCGCCAGCAGTTTGACCAGTGGCTGCAAGCGTCGCGTGACGCTGCGGCCCAGTCCGGCAAGTAACCTGATCCATCAGCGTTGGCCTCTTCGCGGGCTTGCCCGCTCCCACAGGTCCGCCACAGGTTTTGAAAACTGTGCAAGGCCTGTGGGAGCGGGCGAGCCCGCGAAGAAACCAACGCGATTTCCGCTGTTGAGTTAAGACCATGAGCCACTTCGAAAGCATCCTCAAGAACACCAACCTTGCCCACCTGGACCCTGCCTTGCGCACCTCGCTGTCAATGCCGTGCCAGCGCGTGGCCTTCGTACTGCGCGAGCACTTCTCCATGATGGCGTTCACCGCCGCCATGGACAGCCTGGTCACCGCCAACCTGATGAGCGCCACGCCGCTGTTCCAGATCCAGGTAGTGGGCGAGGGCGAGCAGGTAATGAGCGACCTGGGCATCGCCCTGCCGGTCAACACCCAGCTGGCCGACCTTGAGGTACAAGGCCTCGACTGGCTGCTGGTATGTGGTGGCTTTCGCGTAAGGCTGGAAACCGCGCCACTGCTGCGCGCCAAGTTGCGCCAGGCTGACCAGCACGGCTGCCAGCTGGGCGGGTTGTGGAACGGCGCTTACTTCCTGGCCGAGGCCGGCCTGCTCAACGATCACGACTGCGCCTTCCACCCCGATGGCCGGGCGATGATGAACGAACTGTTCCCCAAAGTACGTATCAGCCGTCAAGCCCATGTGCTGGACCGTCGCCGCATGAGCTGTGCCGGGGCCAGCAGTGCGCTGGACATGATGCTGGCGCTGCTCGAACACTGCGGTGGCGCGCCGCTGCGCCGGGCGGTCGAGCAGATGCTGGCCTGTGACCGTTCGCGGGTAATGAGTGACGCCCCGGCCAGCGCGCCGGAAATCGACCCCAGCCTGCCCAAGGGCGTGCGCCTTGCGCTGGAGCTGATGCACGCCAATATAGAAGACCCGATTGGCATCGATGAGATCGCCGAGCACGCAGGGTTGTCCCGTCGGCACCTGGAACGGTTGTTCCGCCGCCATGTACAGGCCACGCCGCCACGGTATTATCTGGAGCTGCGCCTGACCCATGCGCGGCAGTTGTTGCAGCACACCAGCAAGTCGTTGACCGAAGTGGCGGTGGCCAGCGGGTTTGTCAGTTTCCCGCATTTTTACCGGCGGTTTCGTGAACTGTTTGCCATTGCCCCGCGCCAATACCGGGCACGGAGTCAGGGGTGGGCAGGTCGGCAGGAAATTACTGTTCGATAGCCGAACATATTTATTACCCTCACTGTCCGCTATCCGCCCATCCATTGCCAAAGCCGCATTGCCCAACCCCCGCCTTTTTGCTGTAGTGTGCCTATCCGCCGGTTGTCACCTGCCCTCATCACCCCACAACCGGCCCGATAGAATGACCGTGACGACCGCAACCACAGCCCACAAGGCCGTAGGAAGCGGCGACCAGAACAATAACGATACCGAGTGCCTTGCCTATGGAAAGCCGCCTGCTGAGCGAGCGCAGTAGCGTGTTTCATCACGCCGACCCCTATGCTGTGTCCGATTATGTGAACCAGCATGTAGGCCAGCATTGCATCGGTCTGTCGCGCACCACCCATCCTCAAGCCAGCCTCAGCCACCGCAAGTTCGCCGAACTCGACCTGTGCCGCATCAGCTACGGCGGCAGTGTCCGGGTTACCTCGCCAGCACTGGAAACCATCTACCACCTGCAAGTGTTGCTCAACGGCAACTGCCTGTGGCGCGGGCACAAGCGCGAGCAGCACCTGGTGCCGGGCGAGCTGCTGTTGATCAACCCGGACGACCCGGTTGACCTGACCTATTCGGAAGACTGCGAGAAGTTCATCCTCAAGGTGCCCACCCGGCTGCTGGACTCGATCTGTGATGAGCAACGCTGGCACCGGCCAGAAGGCGGGGTGCGGTTCCTGCGTAACCATTACCGACTGGATGAACTGGACGGGTTCGTGAACCTATTGGCCATGGTTTGCCATGAAGCGGAAGTGACCGATTCGCTACCTCGGGTGCAGGGGCACTATAGCCAGATTGTCGCCAGCAAATTGTTGACCCTGATGAGCACCAATATCCGCCGCGAAAGCCTGAGCGCTCCGCAAGCAGGCCTTGAGCGCATTCTTGATTACATTGAGCGCAATCTGAAGCTAGAGCTGTCGGCTGAGGTGCTGGCAGAGCAGGCCTGCATGAGTTTGCGTTCGTTGTATGCGCTGTTTGATCAGCACCTGGGTACCACGCCCAAGCATTACGTGCGCCAGCGCAAGCTGGAGCGGGTGCATGCGTGTCTAAATGACCCGACTTGTGGGGTGCGCAGTGTGACAGAGCTTGCTCTGGATTATGGCTTCCTGCATCTGGGCCGGTTTTCTGAAGTGTACCGGCAGCAGTTTGGTGAGCTGCCTTCGCAGACGTTCAAGCGGCGGGGGTGACGCGCGCCAGCTTGGGCACCTGATATTTCTGCCAGTTGTTTGCACTTCATGCGCAAGCCACCCTTGGGTTTATCTCGGGAAAAGGGTGGCAATCATGCCGACTTCATTGCAGTACGCCGTTTATGGGTACGATGGATTTGATCAATTCGCGCTAGTGCTGCGCTTCAGCGGGCAGAGAAAAGAATCTGCCACAGGATACTACTTGCTGGGGAATGGATACCGTGCGTTCAATCCGGTTTTGATGAGATTCCACAACCCTGACAGTTTGAGCCCAATGGGTGCTGGAGGATTAAATTGCTACGCCTACTGTGGCGGGGATCCTGTTAATAATACTGACCCAACCGGTCACATTCTGCTGCCGAGTATCAGGCCCAAGGCAGGAAACGCTAAAGGCGGATACAGCTTCAATCCAGACTTCAAGACCAGCACTCTTGAGCGCCGTGTGGTGAGCCCGAGCACGGTAGCTACGGTGAATGCATTAGGCCGTGGTTACGGCTCTCAAATTGAGCCGATTCTTAACGCTCCTGTCTGGACTGATCCGGAAAAATTACTGGTGCAAGGAACGACACTCAAGGTGTCTAGCAATTATGGCGAAAATTTGAAGCGGGCTGCCGGTTTGAGCGTTGATTCAGCTGCAACCCCAATAGGTTCTCAAAGCGATTTGATGGAGGCGCTCAACGTGCTCGCTCCGCTCAACGATAAAATGCAAGCAGCCGAAACCCACTTTCCACGAGTCAGTTGGCTTCATGATCCCAAACGAATTGTTCCCGCAGTAAGAAGGCCGCATACCGCTGGATAGCACTCTGCACAATCCGGATAGTCCCCCGCCAGTCGTCTCCCTAACCTGACCAGGTCTAAACAATAACAAGGGAGACCCTGGCCATGTCCCTGGGATTCGACTACCTCAATGCCATGCTTGAGGACGACCGTGAAAAGGGCATCTACCGCTGCAAGCGCGAGATGTTCACCGACCCACGCCTGTTCGATCTGGAGATGAAACACATCTTCGAGGGCAACTGGATCTACCTGGCGCACGAAAGCCAGATCCCCGAAAAGAACGACTTCCTCACCCTGACCATGGGGCGCCAGCCGATTTTCATCGCGCGCAACAAGGACGGTGAGCTCAATGCCTTCCTCAACGCCTGCAGCCACCGAGGCGCCATGCTGTGCCGGCACAAGCGCGGCAACCGTTCCAGCTACACCTGCCCGTTCCACGGCTGGACGTTCAACAACAGCGGCAAACTGCTGAAGGTGAAAGACCCAAGCAACGCCGGCTACCCCGACAGCTTCAACTGCGACGGCTCCCACGACCTGACCAAGGTGGCCCGTTTCGAGTCGTACCGAGGCTTTTTGTTCGGCAGCCTGAACGCCGATGTAAAACCGCTGGTAGAACACCTGGGCGAGTCGGCCAAGATCATCGACATGATCGTCGACCAGTCGCCAGAAGGCCTGGAAGTGCTGCGCGGTGCCAGCTCGTACATCTACGAAGGCAACTGGAAGCTCACCGCCGAGAACGGCGCCGACGGCTACCACGTCAGCTCCGTGCACTGGAACTACGCCGCTACCCAGAACCAGCGCAAGCAGCGTGAAGCCGGTGACGAGATCAAGACCATGAGCGCCGGTTCCTGGGCCAAACAGGGCGGGGGCTTCTATTCCTTCGACCACGGCCACCTGCTGCTGTGGACCCGCTGGGCCAACCCGGAAGACCGCCCGGCCTACGAGCGCCGTGACCAGCTGGCTGCCGACTTCGGCCAGGCCCGTGCCGACTGGATGATCGAGAACTCGCGCAACCTGTGCCTGTACCCGAACGTGTACCTGATGGACCAGTTCAGCTCGCAGATCCGCGTTGCCCGGCCGATTTCGGTGAACAAGACCGAAATCACCATCTACTGCATCGCGCCCAAAGGCGAGAGCGCCGATGCCCGCGCCAAGCGCATTCGCCAGTACGAAGACTTCTTCAACGTCAGCGGCATGGCCACCCCGGACGATCTGGAAGAGTTCCGCTCCTGCCAGACCGGCTACGGCGGCGGCACTGGCTGGAACGACATGTCCCGTGGCGCGAAGCACTGGGTCGAAGGCGCCGATGAAGCGGCTAAAGAGATCGAGCTCCATCCGCTGCTGTCTGGCGTGCGCACCGAGGACGAAGGCCTGTTCGTGCTGCAACACAAATACTGGCAGGACACCATGATCCAGGCCCTGAAGGACGAACAGCAGCTGATCCCTGTGGAGGCCGTGCAATGAGCCTGTATGAAACCGTGCGCGACTTCCTCTACCGCGAAGCGCGCTACCTGGATGACGCCCAGTGGGACGAGTGGCTGGAGCTGTACGCCAGCGACGCCAGCTTCTGGATGCCGAGCTGGGATGACGATGACACCCTCACCGAAGACCCACAAAGCGAAATCTCGCTGATCTGGTACGGCAACCGTGGCGGCCTGGAAGACCGCGTGTTCCGTATCAAGACCGAGCGCTCCAGTGCGACCGTGCCGGATACCCGCACCTCGCACAACATCAGCAACATCGAGATCGTCGAGCAAGGCGAGGGCAGCTGCCAGGTGCGTTTCAACTGGCACACCCTGAGCTTCCGCTACAAGACCACCGACAGTTACTTCGGCACCAGCTTCTACACCCTCGACCTGCGCGGCGAGCAGCCGCTGATCAAGGCCAAGAAGGTGGTGCTGAAGAACGACTACGTGCGCCAGGTCATCGACATCTACCACATCTGATACAGGGTTTTGCGAGCATTGCCCGGTGCGTCCTGCGACGCGCCGTGGGCCGGCTCGCCCGCGAGGTGCAACATGAGCTACCAGATCGCACTGAATTTCGAAGACGGGGTTACCCGTTTCATTGAAGCCACCGGCTATGAAACCGTGGCAGACGCTGCTTACCGCCAAGGCATCAACATCCCGCTGGACTGTCGCGATGGCGCCTGCGGCACCTGCAAATGCAAGGCCGAATCCGGCCGCTACGACCTGGGCGACAACTTCATCGAAGATGCCCTCAACGAAGACGAAATTGCCGAAGGCTACGTACTGACCTGCCAAATGCGCGCCGAAAGCGACTGCGTCATCCGCATTCCGGCTTCGTCGCAGCTGTGCAAGACCGAACAGGCCAGCTTCGAGGCGGCCATCAGCGATGTACGCCAGCTGTCGGCCAGCACCATTGCCCTGTCGATCAAGGGCGAGGCCCTCAGCCGCCTGGCCTTCCTGCCGGGGCAGTACGTCAACCTCAAGGTGCCGGGCAGCGAGCAGAGCCGCGCCTATTCGTTCAGTTCGTTGCAGAAGGACGGCGAAGTCAGCTTCCTGATCCGCAACGTGCCGGGTGGTTTGATGAGCAGTTTCCTCACCAACCTGGCCAAGGCCGGCGACAGCATGAGCCTGGCGGGGCCGTTGGGCAGCTTCTACCTGCGGCCTATCCAGCGCCCGCTGTTGCTGCTGGCTGGCGGCACTGGTCTGGCCCCGTTCACCGCGATGTTGGAAAGGATCGCCGAGCAGGGCAGTGAACACCCGCTGCATCTGATCTATGGCGTGACCAATGACTTCGACCTGGTTGAACTGGATCGTCTGCAAGCGTTGGCTGCACGAATTCCCAACTTCACCTACAGCGCCTGCGTAGCCAACCCGGACAGCCAGTACCCGCAGAAGGGCTATGTGACCCAGCACATCGAGCCGCGCCACCTGAACGATGGCGATGTGGACCTGTACCTGTGCGGCCCGCCTCCGATGGTGGAAGCGGTCAGCCAGTACGTACGTGATCAGGGCATTACCCCGGCCAACTTCTACTACGAGAAGTTCGCGGCAGCGGCCTGATGGATCGTCGGGGCCGCTTTGCGGCCCTTTCGCGACACAAGGCCGCTCCCACAAGTAAGCCGCAAGCCTGTGCCAAACACGGTACCCGTGGGAGCGGCCTTGCGTCGCGATGGAGGGCGCAGCCCTCCCAATTGCCATTAACCGGGTCATGCAGGAGAAACACATGAACAACAGATTCCAAGGCAAGGTCGCCCTGGTCACCGGTGCCGCACAAGGCATCGGACGGGGCGTGTGCTGGCGGCTGAAGGCCGAAGGCGCGCAAGTGGTGGCGGTAGACCGTTCCGAACTGGTCCACGAGCTGGCCGGCGAGGGCATGCTCACACTCACCGCCGACCTCGAACAACACGCCGACTGCGCCCGTGTCATGGCCAGTGCAGTGGAAACCTTCGGCCGCCTCGACATCCTGGTCAACAACGTCGGCGGCACCATCTGGGCCAAGCCCTTCGAGCACTACGAAGTCGAACAGATCGAGGCCGAAGTGCGGCGCTCACTGTTCCCTACCCTGTGGTGCTGCCATGCCGCGCTGCCCTACATGCTCGAACGCGGTAGCGGCGCCATCGTCAACGTCTCGTCCATCGCCACCCGTGGCGTCAACCGCGTGCCTTATGGCGCGGCCAAGGGCGGCGTCAACGCGCTCACCGCGTGCCTGGCCTTTGAAACCGCTGGCCGTGGCATCCGTGTCAATGCTACCGCGCCCGGCGGCACCGAAGCGCCACCCCGTCGCGTGCCACGCAACAGCGCCGAGCAAAGCGAACAGGAAAAACACTGGTACCAGCAGATCGTCGACCAGACCCTCGACAGCAGCCTGATGCACCGCTACGGCAGCATCGACGAGCAAGTGGGCGCGATTCTGTTCCTTGCCTCTGACGAAGCCTCATACATCACCGGCGTGACCTTGCCGGTAGGAGGCGGCGACCTCGGCTGAGCAGCAACCTCAAGGCAACAGCTTTCCCTCACAACAAAAACAAGAGCGACAGATGCCATGCGAACCCTTGACGTACACCCGATCATCGATAACGCGCGCTTTACCCCGTTCCACTGGATGGTCATGGCCTGGTGCGGCCTGCTGCTGATCTTCGACGGCTATGACCTGTTCATCTACGGCGTGGTACTGCCGGTCATCATGAAAGAGTGGGGGCTTACCCCGTTGCAGGCCGGTGCGCTGGGCAGCTACGCGCTGTTCGGCATGATGTTCGGCGCCTTGGCATTCGGTAGCCTGGCCGACCGTATCGGGCGCAAGAAGGGCATTGCCATCTGTTTCGCCTTGTTCTCGGGGGCAACCATTCTCAATGGCTTTGCCAGCAGCCCGAGCGAGTTCGGCATCTACCGTTTCATCGCCGGCCTGGGCTGCGGCGGCCTGATGCCCAACGCCGTGGCACTGATGAACGAATATGCGCCCAAGCGCCTGCGCAGCACGCTGGTGGCAATCATGTTCAGTGGCTACTCGCTGGGCGGCATGCTGTCGGCAGGCGTAGGCATTTTCATGCTGCCGCGCTTTGGTTGGGAGTCGATGTTCTTTGCCGCTGCCGTGCCACTGCTGCTGTTGCCGGTGATTCTCTACTACCTGCCTGAATCGATCGGCTTCCTGGTGCGCCAGGGCCGCACCGAAGAAGCTCGCAAACTGTTGAAACGGCTGGACCCGGAATGCGATGTACAGGCGGATGACGTGTTGCAGGCCGCTGACCGCAAGGGCAGTGGGGCATCGGTGCTGGAGCTGTTCCGCAATGGCCTGGCCATACGCACACTGGCGTTGTGGCTGGCGTTTTTCTGCTGCCTGCTGATGGTCTATGCACTCAGTTCCTGGCTGCCGAAACTGATGGCCAACGCGGGCTACAGCCTGGGTTCGAGCCTGTCGTTCCTGCTGGCGCTGAACTTTGGCGGCATGGCCGGGGCAATTCTGGGCGGCTGGCTGGGCGACCGCTACAACCTGGTCAAGGTGAAGGTGGCGTTCTTCATTGCCGCTGCGCTGTCGATCAGCCTGCTGGGGGTGAACAGCCCGATGCCGGTGCTTTACCTGCTGATCTTCATTGCTGGCGCCACCACCATCGGCACGCAGATCCTGCTGTATGCCGGCGCTGCGCAAATGTATGGGCTGTCGGTGCGCTCCACCGGCCTGGGCTGGGCCTCGGGCATTGGGCGTAACGGCGCCATCGTCGGCCCGCTGCTGGGCGGCGCACTGATGGGCATCAACCTGCCGCTGCAACTCAACTTCATCGCGTTCGCCATCCCTGGCGCAATTGCTGCGCTGGCCATGGCCGTGCACCTGGCCAGTGGCCGTCGGCACGCCCAGGCCCTTGCGGCGCAGGCGTAACCCGAAGAACAAGCGCCGGGCACCGCGCCCGGCCAATGCCTTGCCAGAGGTGCCATGAAAACCCTGATCAAGGACAGCTCGCTGTCCGCCATCGTCGCTGGCTGCATCGCCACGATGATCTCCTACGCAGGCCCGTTGGTGATCATCTTCCACGCCGCCGAAGCCGCCGGCCTGTCCCACCAACAGTTGTCATCCTGGGTCTGGGCCGTGTCCATGGGCAGCGCCGTGCTCGGCGCGCTGCTCAGCCTGCGCTACCGGGTACCTGTGGTGATCGCCTGGTCGATTCCAGGTTCCGCGCTGCTGGTCACCGCTTTGCCGCAACTCGGCCTGGAGCAGGCCGTGGGGGCTTACCTGGTGGCCAATCTGGTTCTGCTGATGATCGGCATCAGCGGGGCCTTCGACCGCATTATCGCCCGCCTGCCGGGCTCCATCGCTGCCGGCATGCAGGCGGGCATTCTGTTCAGCTTCGGCATCGAAGTGTTCCGCGCCCTGCCAGTGCAGCCGCTGCTGGTGCTGGCGATGTTCGTTACCTACGTGCTGATGCGCCGGCTACAGCCACGCTATGCGGTGGCGGCGGTGCTGTGCGTGGGCACCCTGGTGACCGTTGCCAGCGGGGCGTTTCGCAGCGATGCACTGGTGCTGGAACTGGCTTCGCCACAGTGGGTCACGCCGCAGTTCAGCCTTTCGGCGGTATTCAGCCTGGCCTTGCCAATGGTGCTGGTGGCGCTCACCGGGCAGTTCATGCCAGGCATGGCGGTACTGCGCAACGCCGGCTACGCCACACCCGCCAGCCCGTTGATCAGCGCCAGTGCCCTGGCTGGAGCGCTGCTGGCGCCGTTCGGCTGCCACGGGCTGAACCTGGCGGCGGTCACCGCCAGCCTGTGCACCGGCCATGAATCCCATGAAAACCCGAGGCGGCGTTATGTGGCGGCGGTGGCTGGCAGTGCGCTGTACCTGCTGCTGGGCATTGCCGGCGCCACGTTGATGTCGCTGTTCGCCGCCTTTCCTGCTGCGCTGATCGCTGCCCTGGCCGGTTTGGCCCTGTATGGCGCCATCAGCGAGGCCCTGGCCCGCAGCCTGGCAGAGCCGGCCGAGCGCGACGCCGGGCTGTTCACCTTCCTGGTCACCGCTTCGGGGGTGGCATTCCTGGGGCTGTCAGCGGCGTTCTGGGGGCTGCTGTTCGGCCTGCTGGCCCACGCGCTGCTCAGGTTGCATCGGCCACGTGCCCGGGAGGTGCTGCGCCGTACCCCATGAACTGCCGTGTTCCCAACGCTTTACCCATAAAAACAAGATCAAGAGAGCTTCGGAATGAATCACACCCCTTGTGTCGCCCTGGGCCTGACTTTGCTCAGCCAACCGCTGCTGGCTGCCGAAGGCGGCTTCTTCGAGGACTCGAAGGCCACCCTGAGTGCCCGCAACTACTATTTCAGCCGCGATTTCTCTGACATCGTCGGGGCCAACAAGCAGTCCAAGGCCGAGGAGTGGGCCCAGGGCTTCATCCTCGACTTCAAGTCGGGCTACACCCCCGGTACCGTCGGTTTTGGCGTGGACGCGCTGGGCCTGCTGGGTATCAAGCTCGACAGCAGCCCCGACCGGGCCAATACCGGCCTGCTGCCGGTGCATGGCGATGGCCGTGCCGCCGACGAGTACAGCCGCCTGGCGCCCACCTTCAAGGCCCGCCTGTCGAAGACCGAACTGCGCATCGGTGAACTGCAACCCAACCTGCCGGTACTGACGTTCAGTGATATCCGCCTGTTGCCGCCGACTTACCAGGGCGCCAGTTTGAGTTCGTCGGAAATCGACGGGCTGACCTTGCAGGCCGGCCACCTGAAAAGCACTCACCTGCGCAACGAAGGCGGCGACGGCAAGATGAACGCCATGCTCGGCCATGTGCCGATGCGCCAGGCCGAAAGCGATGCCTTCAACTACGTGGGCGGCGACTATGCGTTCAACGCCAACCAGAGCAGCGTCAGCCTGTGGTACGGGCAGTTGGAAGACATCTATGAACAAGGTTTTATCGGCCTGAAGCACAGTAAGCCAGTAGGGGACTGGGTGCTTAGCGCAAACCTGGGCTATTTCACCGCGCGTGAGGATGGTGATGCGCTGCTGGGCAATATCGACAACCAGGCGTTCTTCTCGATGTTCACCGCCCGGCATGGCGGGCACAGCTTCCATGCCGGCTACCAGGGCATTTATGGCGATAGCCCGTTCCCTCGGGTATTCGCCAACATTTCGCCGTTGGGTAACGAGGTGCCGACGTATGAGTTTGCCTACACCGATGAGCGCTCGTACCAGGTGCGCTACGACTACAACTTCGCCGCCCTGGGCGTACCGGGCCTGACGGCGACTGTGCGGTACATAACCGGTAACAATGTCGATACCGGGCTGGGTTACGAAGGGCGGGATCGCGAACGTGACCTGGACATTGGCTATGCAGTGCAGAGCGGCGTGCTGAAGGGGCTGGGGATTCGGGTGAGGAACGCCATGGCACGCTCCAATTACCGCAGTGACATCGACGAAAACCGCCTGACGTTGGTGTACACCTGGCAGCTGTTCTGAGCCAGCCAAGGGAATTGCGCACCGAGGTCGTATGAAGGTAGCTTGCGCAAATATCCCTTTCAGGAGCGCGACCCTTGGACTCCATCACCCAAGCCGTACTCGGCGCGGCCCTGCAGGGTACCGTGCTTGGCCGCATCCAGGGGCGGCGCGCGTTGCTGTATGGCGCTGCGCTGGGCACGCTGCCCGACCTGGACGTGATCATCCGCTACGCCGACCCGGTGTCGCAGATGACCTACCACCGCGGGTTCTCCCACTCGCTGTTCGTGCTTACCGGGCTGGCCTTGCTACTGGCCTGGCTGGTCCACAAATGCTGGCCTGGCAAGGGTTACACCTTGTCCAGGTTGTTCGTGGCGTTCTGGCTGGTACTGGTTACTCACCCGTTGCTGGATGCCTTCACGGTTTATGGCACGCAGTTGTTCTGGCCACTGCAAGTCACCCCGCAAAGCTGGGCGGCGGTGTTCATCATCGACCCGGTCTACACCTTGCCGCTGCTGGCGGCGGTTATCTACGCCATCTTCAAGGGGGTGACCGCAAAGGCGACACGTCTGCTGACCTTGGCGCTGGTGTTCAGTACCACTTACCTGGGTTTCGGCCTTGCCGGGCGTATGGCGGCGGAGCAGCGCTTCCAGGCGGCGCTGGATCAGCAAGGCATTGTCGCCAGTGAAGTGCGCGCCGTGCCGATCGCTTTCAATAGTCTGGTCTGGCGCGTACTGGCCAAGACCCCAGAGGGTGATTACTACGAGGGCATCAGCAGCGGGCTCGACCGGCAAGCGCCTGAAATGCAGCGTTTGCCGCGTAATCTGCCGCTGGCGAAAGCACTGGCAGGAAGCCCTTTGCACCAGCGTTTGCGCTGGTTTACCGATGACTGGCTGCGCTACGACCAGGTGGGCGACGCGCTGGTAGTGACCGACTTGCGCATGGGCATTCCTGGCAACTACACCTTCCGTTTCAACATGGCCCACCGTGACCGCCAGGGGCACTGGGTTGCCGACGTACCTTCGCGGTGGCAAGGCAGCGGGCCTGGCTCGATGTTCAACGGTAATGACCTGCGTTTGATCTGGCGGCGTATTGTCGACCAGCAGCCACCACTGCCGTTGGCCACCTGGACTGACGCGTACATGAGGCCAGCCCCGAACACGCCCTAGCCAGCCTGTGGCCTTGCATTAGCTGGCTTCGGCCCCATTTATGCCGGTTCGATGACTCCAGGAACCCGCTCATGGAACCCAACCGCTTCGGCGACATTGCCGCCTTTGTGAGTGCCGCCAAGGCTGGCAGCTTCACCGCTGCCGCCGCCAGCCTTGGCCTGACGCGTTCGGCGGTGGGCAAAAGCATCGCCCGCCTGGAAGCGCGCATGGCTGTGCGCCTACTTAACCGCACCACGCGCAAGCTGAGCTTGACCGACGAAGGCCTGGTGGCCTTTGAGCGCTGGCGGCAGATTCTGGATGACCTGGATGAGGTGGAAAGCACCATGGCCCAGCGCCGGGGCAAGCCCACGGGCACCCTGCGAATGACCGCGCCGCTGTCACTCGGCCAACGCCATGTATTGCCAATCCTCGACCGATACCTCAAGCAATGGCCCGAACTGCGTGCAGACATTCGCTTCACCGACCGCTTCGTCGACCTGGTCGAGGAAGGCATAGACGTTGCCGTACGCATCGGTGCCCCCAAGGAAGACTCACAGCTGCTGACCCGCACAGTGGCCTGGCAGCAGTTCGTGACCTGTGCCTCGCCGGCCTACCTTGAGAAGCGCGGCGTACCGCAAGTGCCCGGCGACCTCTATGGCCACGACAAAATCGCCTTCCTCGCGGGCGAGAAGGCCATGCCCTGGCGTTTTCACACCGAAGCGGGGCTGCACCTGTGCGAAGACCCCGGCCGTTTGAACATCGACAGTTCCGAAGCCATGCTCGACGGCGCCCGCGCAGGCTTCGGGCTGATTCACCTGCCCACCTACATCACCGGTGACGACTTGCGCGCCGGCACGTTGGTAGAAGTGCTGCAGGCGTATCGGCCGCCGGCAGACCCGATCCGCATCGTCTACCCAAGCAAACGCCATTTGTCCCCGCGCGTACGCGGCTTTATCGATTTGTTGGTGGCTAGCTGGGAACCGGACGTGCCTTGGGAATACTGATTGGGGAATGCCAGGCCCCTATACCGGGCCTGAACCTGGGTTTATCGCTGGCGGCGCAGCAGGGAAACTGGCAGCCACTGATAATCCCTCTGGAGACCCCATGACTGCACTGTCCGTACTGGATCTGGTCATGATCGGCGAAGGCAAGACCTTCGCCGACGCGATCGAAGAGTCCCGCCAGCTGGCGCGGCATGTCGAGCAACAGCACTACAGCCGCTACTGGATTGCCGAACACCATGACATGCCAGGCATCGGCTCAGCGGCCACTTCGCTGGTGATCAACGAAATCGCCAACGCCACCCGGCACATCCGTGTTGGCGCGGGTGGCATCATGTTGCCCAACCATGCGCCGTTGGTGATAGCCGAGCAGTTCGGCACCCTCGATACCTTGCACCCGGGCCGTATCGACCTGGGCCTGGGCCGTGCGCCAGGCACTTCCGGGCCGACCGTACGTGCCTTGCGCGGTGCCGCGCCAGAACGTGACTTCAGCCAGGACATCGCCGAACTGCGTGACTACCTGGCCGACAACGGCAAGCGCCGGGTGCGTGGCGTGCCAGGCAGCCACGAGGTGCCGGTGTGGATCCTTGGCTCCAGCCTGTTCGGCGCCGACCTGGCGGCGAAGCTGGGCCTGCCGTACGCCTTCGCTTCGCACTTTGCGCCGCGTTACCTGCTGCAGGCGATTGCCCACTATCGCGCCAACTTCCAGCCTTCGGCGCAGTTGGCCAAGCCTTATGTGATGGTAGGCATGAACCTGTTCGCCGCCGCCAGTGATGCCGAGGCAGATTACCTGGCCAGTTCCCATCGCAAATGGATGCTGGACCTGCACGTCGGGCGCTTTGGTTTGTTGCCCAAGCCGCAGGAGGGTTATGTGCAACGCCTGCCTGAGCATGAGCGCGCAGTGCTGGAGCAGGTGATGGCCTGCACCGTGGCGGGTGGGCCTGAGCGAGTGAGGGAAGGGCTGCGCTCGCTGATCGAGCAGACCGGGGCGGATGAGCTGATGATCGATTGCCGCATCCATGACCCGCTGGCGCGGCAGCGGTCGCATGCCTATGCGGCGCAGGCGCTGGCAGAGCTGGGTTAAAGCTACCGGCCTCTTCGCCGGTTTACACGCGAAGAGGCCGGCATTGGCAACAAAAAACGGGAGCCCATAAGGGCTCCCGTTTCTGCATCAAGCCTGCTTCAGGAACGGATAATCCGTATACCCTTCAGGCCCATTGGCATAGTCGAACTGCGCCCGGTGCTCGTTCAACGGCGCCTGCAGCCGCAGCCGCTCGACCAGGTCCGGGTTGGCGATGTAACTGCGCCCGAACGCCACGGCATCGATCAGGCCACGCCCGATCAGGTCTTCGCCTTTCTCGGCGGTGTAAGCACCGGCCGCGATGATTACGCCCGGATAAGCCGCGCGGATTGCCTGGCGGAATTCGTCACGCAATGGCTTGCCACCGGCCCAGTCAGGCTCGGAGAGGTGCAGGTAGGCGAGGTTGCGCTTGGCCAGCTCGCGGATCAGATACAGGCCGGCGGCTTCCTGGTCTTCGCCATTGTCCACGCCATTGAAACCACCCAACGGGAACACGCGGATGCCGACGCGCTCGGCGCTCCAGTTGGCAACGGCAGCGTCCACCGCCTCCAGCACAATACGTGCGCGGTTTTCGACGCTGCCGCCGTAACGGTCTTCGCGCTGGTTGGCACTCGGGGTAAGGAACTGGTGCAGCAGGTAACCGTGGGCCGCATGCAGCTCGATGAAGTCGAACCCGGCTTCACGGGCGTTGATCGCGGCCTGGCCGAAGTCGGCAACGATACCGACAATTTCCGCTTCGCTGAGCGCCCGCGGCGCGGAGGTTTCCACGCGTATCAGGTCGCCTTGCTCGTCACGCAGGGTAGTGCGCGCACCTGCCGGAAGTGCCGAAGGGGCCACTGGCGCTTCGCCGCCAGGTTGCAGAGACGTGTGTGACACCCGCCCGGTGTGCCAGACCTGCACGGCGCTGTGGCCGCCATCGGCATGGATGCCTTCGTTGATGTGCTTCCAGGCAGCGATCTGTTCGGCGCTATGAATGCCGGGCGACCCCGAATAGCCCTTGGCCTGGAAGGAGATCTGCGTGGCTTCCGTGATGATCAGGCCAGCACTGGCGCGCTGGCGGTAGTACTCGCCCATCAGCGTGGTGGGTACATCGCCCGGCTCCAGGCTTCGCAGGCGTGTGAGGGGCGCCATGAAGACACGGTTGGGCAGGGTGAGGGGGCCAATTTGCAGCGGTTGCAAGAGTTTCATTGCAGCTCCAGAGGTGGAAAACCAATGGTGCGCACGATACCGGGGTGATTGGGGAAAGGGGGGACCGGGAGCCCGGCGCAGGGCTCCCCAATGCGTCAGCTGCGCGCCAAGCGCCCGCTCACGTAATGCGCCACATCATTGAACCCCGGCGTGGATGCATGCCCCGGCGTCACCAGCGAGTCGATGAACGCCTCATCTTCCGCCGTGATCTTCACCGCCAATGCACCGCCATAGGTGTCCCACTGCTCTTCGGTACGCGGCCCGACAATCGCCGAGCTCACCCGCTGGTTATTCAGCACCCAGGCAATGGCGAACTCAACCATTCCCACGCCCTTGGCCTCAACGTAAGCCTGGATCTGCCGGGCGATGGCCAGCGACTCCTGGCGCCACTCCACTTCCATGATGCGCTTGTCCTGGCGCCCTGCGCGGCTGCTGGCATCCGGCACCGCACCTGGCGCGTACTTGCCACTGAGTACGCCCCGCGCCAACGGGCTGAACGGCACGACGCCCAGGCCATGGGCGGCGGCGGCAGTGAGCTGCTCCGGCTCGGCCTGACGGTTGACGATGTTGTACAGCGGCTGGCTCACCACCGGCCTGGGCACCCCGAGGCGCTCGGCAATGTGGCAGACCTCGGCAATGCGCCAGCCACGGAAGTTGGACACGCCCCAGTAGCGGATCTTGCCCTGGCGCAGCAGGTCGCCGATGGCCTGCACGGTCTCTTCCAGCGGCACCTTGTGGTCTTCGCGGTGCAGGTAGTAGATGTCCAGATAGTCCATGCCCATGCGGGTGAGGGTGGCCTCCAGGGCATTGAAGATGTGTTTGCGCGACAGCCCGCTGCGGTTGGGCAGGCCATCGGCCGGGCCGAAGCCGACCTTGCTGGCGACGACCCAGTCCTGACGATGGCGTGCCACCGCTTCACCGACGATTTCTTCCGAACGCCCGGCGTTGTACACGTCGGCAGTGTCGATGAAGTTGATGCCCTGGTCCCAGGCCTTGTCGATGATGCGCAGGGCGTCCTCGGTACTGGTCTGCTCGCCGAACATCATGCTGCCCAGGGTAAGGGCGGAAACCTGCAGGCCACTGTGGCCGAGGGGGCGGTAGATCATGCGCTTGGGTCCTTTTCAGTCGGCTGATCCAGCTGTTTTACACACAACCGGGGCGCATTGAAAGGCGGACCTCAGCCAATTAGCGCCAAAGCCTCTTGCAGGCTCAACGGGCGTTTCATGCGTTGCGACAGCGTTGCCATGGCATCGGAATAACCCTTGGCGACCACAGCCTCAACCCGTTCATCCACACACTGCAGCGCAATGAAATCGCCTTTTTCCGGCTCACCGACGAACTCGATCCGGTTCCAGTCCCGGGCGTGGCCAAGCACTTCATAAGTGCGGCCGTGCTGGTAAGTCCAGAAGAACGGCACATCGGCATAGCGGCGCTGCTCGCCAAGCATGTTGGCTGCAGCGATCACCCCGTGTTGCTGGGCCAGACGCCAGTGCTCGATGCGCACAGGTCGACCGGTGAGCGGGAAGGTGGCGATATCTCCTGCCGCCCACAGGCCATCGGCAGCGCGCAGTTCTGCGTCGACCCTCACAGACTTGTCCTCGGTCAGCGGCACGCCCTGGAGGAAGGCAGTGGCCGGTTTTACCCCCGTGCCGAGCAGCACCAAGGGTGTTTGAAGCCGTTCTCCGTTGGCCAGTTGCACGGCTTCGACTTTGTCCCGGCCCTCGATGCGCTGAACTTCAGTAGGGCCGTGGAAGGTGACCCCCTTGCGCTCTTGCAGCTCACGGATGCTGCGGCCGATGCGTTCACCCAGCTGCCGGGCCAGGGGGACTTCGTGGCGGGTGACCACGTGAACCTGTAGGCCGTACTTGCGCAATGCCGAGGCGGCTTCGAGGCCGATTAAACCGTCACCGATGATGACCACCGGTTGGCCGGGTTCGGCTGCATCGAGCAACTGGGCGGCATCCTCCCGTGAGCGCAGGGTGAACACCCCGGGCAGGTCGGCGCCGGGGATGTCCGGGCGCAGTGCTTTCCCGCCAGTGGCCAGCAGGCAGGCGTCGTAATCGATCTGTTGGCCGTCGGCGAGCGTAAGCTGGCGTTTCTGGCTGTTGAGTGTGCGCACCTTGCCGTGCTTGCGCTCCAACTGGCCCTTGCGCAAGGCTTCGGCATCAAGCAGGGCGGGGACTTCATCGGGCGGCATCTGCCCGGCAATCACGAATTTGCTCAGGGCCGTGCGGTCGTAGGCGGGCTGGCGTTCCTGATCGACCCACACCAGCCGGCCGGCGAAACCGTGGGCCAGCAAAGTAGCGACTGCAGCGCTGCCGGCGGCGCCAGCACCGACCACGACGAAGCAGCGGGCATCGCTGTGCCGTGGCGGCTCGATGGCTGGAAGGGGCTGGTCATCGACCCAGACTTCATCGCCCTTGACCCAGGTTTTGTAGCGACGCAGGTCGGCCAGCGCTGGGGGCTCGCAGACCACGCCATCGTCCACGGCGAAGGCGGCTTTGTGCCAAGGGCAGACCAGCAAGCCGCTGCAAACCACGCCTTCATTGAGTGGCGCACCTTCGTGGGGGCAGTTGCCTTGGTAGGCACGAACCTGGTCGCCCTGGCGGATGAGGACAAGTTCTTCGCTACCGGCCTGAACACGCAGAGGACGGTGTTCGTCGAGCTGGCTAAGGCGGGCCACGGCGTGCTGGGTCATGGGGGTTCTCCAAAGGGGCCTTTGGAACCATTTGACGCCTGAGGTGGGGAGGGGATGCGTTGAGCTGACGATCGGTGGAGGGTGTGTGGCCTGGGCTGGCCTCTTCGCGGGCTTGCCCGCTCCCACAGGATCACCACGAGCTCGAACACTGTGGCGGTCCTGTGGGAGCGGGCGAGCCCGCGAATGGGCTCAACTGGCCTTTGCAGTACTCAGCGCACCTGCCCGCGTTACCCGCAAGGCTACCAGGCTACCCACCACGATCAGCGCCGCCAGCGAATACAGTGCGGCATCGGTTGAACCGGTCTGGTCCTTGATGAACCCCACCAGGTACGGGCTGAGGAACCCCGCCATCTGGCCCACCGAGTTGATGATGGCCAAACCGGCCACAGCGGCACCGGCACTGAGCAGCGCGGTGGGCATTGGCCAGAACATCGGCAGGCCGGTCAGCGCGCCCATGGTGGCAATCGACAGGCCAAGAATGGCAATGGTCGGGTTACCCGCGAAGTTCACCGCAATCAGCAGGCCGATAGCACCCATCAGCATCGGCACCACAAGGTGCCAGCGGCGCTCGTTGCGCAGGTCGGCCGAGCGCCCGCAGAGGATCATGAACACACCCGCCAGCAGGTACGGAATGGCGCTGAGCCAGCCGATCAGCAGCGGGTTGTCGAAGCCCATGTTCTTGATGATCGATGGCAGCCAGAAGTTGATCGCGTACACACCGCTCTGGATGCAGAAGTAGACGAAACCGAAGGTCCAGATCAGCGGGTTGGTCAAAACGGCCAGTACGCTGTCGCCGGTAGTGTTCGGTTTGCCGGCAGCATCGGCTTCCAGGTCGGTTGCAATCAGCTGGCGTTCCGCCGTACTCAGCCAAGGCGCTTTCTGGTAGCCGTCACTGAGCAAAAACACCGCCAGTATGCCCAGGGCAACGGTCGGCAGGCCCTGGATCAGGAACATCCACTGCCAGCCGGCCAGGCCGTGTTGGCCAGCGGCGAAGTGCTGCAGGATCCAGCCGGAGAACGGCCCACCGAGCAAGCCCGACACCGGGATCGCCGACATGAACAGGGCCATGATGCGCCCGCGACGGGCCGCCGGGAACCAGCGCGAGAGGTACAGCACCACACCCGGGAAGAAGCCGGCTTCGGCGGCGCCGGTGAGCAGGCGCAAGGTGTAGAACTCGGTGGGGGTGGTGACGAACAGCAGGCAGGTGGAGAGGCTGCCCCAGGCGATCATCATCAGTGCAATCCAGCGCCGAGGGCCAAACCGGTTGAGCGCCAGGTTGCTTGGCAAACCGCACAGTACGTAACCGATGAAGAAGATGCCGGCGCCTAGGCCGTACACCGTTTCGCTGAACTTCAGGGCGTCGAGCATCTGCAACTTGGCAAAGCCGACGTTGACGCGGTCCAGGTAGTTGAACAGGTAGCAGATGAAAATGAACGGAATCAGCCGCAGGGTGATGCGCCGGTACAGCGCGTTGCGGGTGGTGTCCGTGCCTTGGTCAGGGGCGGGGCTGTGTGCCATGATCGGGTTCTCTGTTGTTATGGTTGTCGCCGCGTCGCCTGTGCCGGCGCTCGCCCTGACGAGTCTCGGGGACTGCGGCCAGCCTGTCTTTGTGCTTTTGCACAGTGCCTGGCCCAGGCTGCTGTGCCCGAGCCCAAAAGCCTGACACCTAAAGGACCCCGCAATGTTCGAACTCGACCATGACCTGGCACAGGATATCGTTGACCGGGCGATGGCCATTCTGCCGTGCAACGTCAATGTCATGGACAGCCAGGGGTTGATCCTGGGCAGCGGTGAACCGGAGCGTATCAACACCCGCCATGAAGGCGCGCAACTGGTCCTGGCCAATGGCCGTATCGTCGAGCTGGATACTGATGCGGCCAAATGCCTGAAGGGCGTGCAGCCCGGGGTAAACCTGCCGCTGATGCTCGATGGCCGGCTGATGGGCGTACTGGGCCTGACGGGTGACCCGCAACAGGTGCGCACCTATGGCGAGCTGGTACGCATGACCGCCGAGATGCTGCTGGCCCAGCGCCATTTGCAAGCCGACCAGCAATGGCGACGCCAGCGTTGTGATGACCTGCTGGCGCTGTTGCTAGGCGGCAGCGGCGACTCGCCACGCTTGCTCGACGAAGCCCGGCAACTGGGCCTGAAGCCGCAGTTGCCACGGGTGCCTTGCCTGTTCGAGCTGGCCTCGGGGCCGCCCGCCGAGGCGCTTGCCGCGTGGTTGCTGAGCCGTTACCCGGACAGCTGGTGTGTCAGCCCGGCGCGGCAGTCGTTGCTGTGGTGTCGGCCCGCAGGTGTGACGCTGGATGAGCCACGCCTGCTCGAGCGCCTGCAACGCCATGGCTGGGGCGTGGAGCGCCTGGCCTTGGGCAGTACCGCGCAGAGCCTGGAGCAACTGCGCCGAGGTTATCGCCGGGTGCGAGACTTGCTGGCCTACGGGCGCGAGGTACTCCCCGGCGAGCGCTTGCTGAGCCTGCATCGCTACCGGCTACCGGCACTGCTGTGGCGGCATCGCAACGATGACGCGCTGGATGAACTGCTGGAACCGTTACAGCGCATACGCGCCAAGGACAACAGTGGGCAGTTGCTCACCACCCTACGCGCGTGGTGTGCCCATGACGGCCAGAGCCAGGCCTGTGCCGATGCCCTGGGCATCCACCGCAACAGCCTGCGCTATCGCCTGGAACGGATCGCCGAACTGGGTGAGGTCGACCCGCTGCGCATGGAGGGGATGCTTAGCTTGTACCTGGGGTTGCAGCTGTTGCCTGCTGACTGACGCGGCGCCTGCAGGCGCCGCCACGAAGGCATCTGCCCAAACAACCCGCCCGGCGTTTTGTGCATTTGACCGAGGCCAGCCTGGCGGGCACCTGTCAGCATGCCGCTCATCAGGACAGGAGAATCCCCATGAAGATCGTCATTGCCCCCGACTCGTTCAAGGACAGCCTTGATGCTGCCGGTGTCGCCCGCGCCATCGCTGCTGGCCTGAGCCAGGCGTGGCCGGACGCAGCCTTGGTCGAGTGCCCGATGGCCGACGGCGGCGAGGGCACCATGGAGGCGATCCTGGCCGCCAGCCACGGCGAACTGCGCCGCCAAGCGGTGCGTGGGCCATTGGGGCACAGCGTCGAAGCCGGCTGGGGGTGGCTGCCACAAAGCCGCACGGCCATCATCGAAATGGCCCAGGCCAGTGGCTTGCAGCTGGTGCCAACCGGCCAGCGTGATGCGTGCCGCAGCAGCACCTGGGGCACCGGCGAGCTGATCGCCGCCGCCTTGGCCGCCGGCGCACAGCGGGTGGTGCTGGCCATCGGTGGCAGCGCCACCAACGATGCGGGCAGCGGCATGCTGCGCGCGCTGGGCCTGCGCCTGCTGGATGCCGACGGGCAAGCGCTGGAAGAGGGCGGCCTGGCACTGGCGAAGCTGGCGCGGATCGACGCCAGTCACCTCGACCCGCGCCTGGCCGAGGTGCAATTCGAAGTCGCGGCGGACGTCGACAACCCGCTGTGCGGCGCCAACGGCGCATCGGCGATTTTCGGCCCGCAGAAGGGCGCTAACCCGCAGCAGGTGCAGGCGTTGGACCAGGCACTGGGGCATTTTGCCGACCACTGTGCACAGCTGCTGGGCGACGATGTGCGCGACTACCCTGGATGCGGCGCTGCCGGTGGTATGGGCTTCGCCGCCCGTGCGTTCATGGGGGCACAGTTCCGCCCGGGGGTAGAGGTGGTGGCCGAACTGGCCGGGCTTGACGCCTTGGTGCAGGGCGCGGACCTGGTGGTGACGGGTGAGGGGCGTTTCGATGCCCAGACACTGCGCGGCAAGACGCCGATGGGGGTTGCCCGGGTCGCCAAGCGCCACGGTGTGTCGGTGGTGGTGCTGGCCGGGACACTGGGTGAGGGCTACCAGCAGTTGTATGCCCATGGGGTCGATGCTGCATTTGCGTTGGCCAGCGGGCCGATGAGCCTGGAGCAAGCGTGTGCCAACGCGGCAGAACTGCTGCAGGCTCGGGCTTGTGACGTGGGCCGGTTATGGCGCTGCGCAGCGCGCGCCTGATCAACGCGTTTTTGCGTCTTCGAACAGGGCGATGAAGTTGGCCAGCGCAGGCGAGGCATTCTGGGCGTTCCATTTCATGTACAGGCCGATGCCTGGGGTGGATTGCTCGTCTATCGGGCGGATCGCACAGAATTGAACACGCTCGCGCGGGGTCGATCGGGCGAATGAGGCCGGCACCAGGGCCACACCGAAACCACAGGCGACCAGCCCCAGCAGGGTATGAATCTGTGCGGCTTCCTGTACCACCCGAGGGTAGAAGCCGGCCGACTCGCACAGGGCAACCAGCTGGGCATGGTAGCCGCCGCCCAACGCTTGCGGGGTAAACACAAAGTCCTCATTGGCAAACTCGCGCAGGTCGACGTCGCCTTGCTGCGCTTTCACATGGCCGGCGGGCAGCGCCATGACAATCTGCTCGTCAAGCAGCAGCCGTGACTCCAGCGTACCCACCGGCAGCGGTAGCCTGCGCATGAAGCCGATATCCGCCTCGCCGGCCAGCAGCGCCTTGGCCTGCGTCGCCGATGGCATCTCGCGCAGGGTCAGTTGCACGTTCGGGTAAGTCTCGCGATAGCGCCGCAAGCTGTTGAGCAGCGAGTCGTAATAGGCGATGGAAATGGCCGTGATGGTCAGTTTCCCGCTGACACCCGCAGAGACATTACGGGCGTACTCGATACCCTGTTCCAGCTCGGCAAGCACGCGGTAAGCCGTATCGCGAAAGGCTGTGCCAGCCGGGGTCAGACGCACCCCGCGGGTATTGCGCAAGAACAAGCTGAAACCGAGCTTTTCTTCCAGGCGGCTGATCGCCTGGCTCAGCGGCGGCTGTGCCATGTGCAGGCGCTCGGCAGCCTTGTGAAAATGAAGCTCTTCGGCCACGGCGATGAACTGCCTGAGCAAACGTGTCTCGATCAATCAAGCATTCCTTCAGCGCGGCGACTCGGGGGTGATATCCATGAGATATCAAAGTTGCATGCTTTTAATATTAAGTCATTGAATTTTTTGTTGTTATCGTAAAAAGGAGAATCGAAGGTAGCCAGAAATGCCCGTTACAGAGCCTTTCCACAACGAAGTTGCGGCCGTCACCGATGCCGCACAGGGCCTGGGCTTGGCCTATGGCATGGGGCAGGCCGGACGATCGCCCCGCATCAAGGAATGCAGCTGCGTGCCAGTCAAGGTCGCCAATACCCGCGCCGACCTGGGCGAAAGCCTGGTCTGGGATGAGCGTAACGGCGCGTTGTACTTCATCGATATTTCTGGCGGGCGCATCAACTGCCTGACGCCAGACGGCGAAGTCGAGAACCTTTACGCATCAGCCGCACGCATTGGCGCCCTTGCGCTGACCGACCGGGGCAACCTGATTTTCACCGAAGATGCCAGCGTGGCCATCTTCGATGTGCCGGCGCGCAAGGTATGCCAGCATTCGGCATCGGTCCATCCGCGCTCCACCTACCGCTTCAACGACGGCGCCTGTGACCCGCAAGGGCGCTTCGTTACCGGGTTGATGGACGATGCCCTTAGCGGCAATACCGGGGCGCTGTTCCGTTTTGACGGGCAGTTGAGCGACGAGGTCATCCACGATGACATGGCCTTGCCCACCGGGGTTGCCTGGTCGCAAGACGGCCAGACGGTGTACTTCGTCGATTCGGCGGCGCGCGCCATCTACCGTGCCGAGTACCTCATGGAGGGCCGGCTGGGCACTGTTACGCTGTTTGCCGAAACCCCTGCCGAACTGGGGCGGCCAGATGGCCTGGCGCTGGACCGCGAAGGCGGGCTGTGGGTGTGCCAGTACCATGGCAGCTGCCTGCTGCGCTACGACCGCCACGGCCACCTGACCGATCAGGTACTGATGCCGGTACCGTGCCCCACCAGTTGCTGCTTTGGCGGGCCCGGCATGAATACCTTGTTCATCAGCACCGCGCGTTTCGACATGAGCCCTGAAGACCTGCTCCATTACCCGGATGCTGGCGACCTGTATGCCATTCACCCGACAATTGGCGGTGTCGCCCGGCACAGCTTCAAGGAATAAGCGCTTGGGCCTGGCTGGCCGGCAACACGGCCAGTTCGCCAAAACGCTGCGCTGAGTCGATGTAGCGCAGCGCCGACTTGGCGTCTTTCCAGCCCACGTAGCTCATCAGTGATTTCAGTTCCCAGCCATTGGCTGTGGCCCAGGTGGCAAAGCCACGCCGTAGCGAGTGGCCGGTATACAGCGCCGCCGGTACCCCGGCACGTTCCAGCATGCGCCGCAACAGGCCGACCAGGCTGTTGCTGTTGAGCGCGCTTTCACCGAGGTTGCCCCAGCGGTCAAGCTTGCGAAACACCGGCCCATGGGCAATGCCGGCAACTTCCAGCCATTGCAGGTAGGCCGTTACCGGACACAGGGCCTTGAGGGCAGGGGTGCGGTGCTGCACGCCCAAGGCTTCGCGGTCACCCTTGCTGCGCGGCAGGAACAGCGTGATGCCGACACCGGCTTCGGCCTGGATATGTTCGATGCGCAAGCGTGCCAGTTCATCACCGCGAAAACCTCGCCAGAAGCCCAGCAACAGCAACGCAGTGTCGCGGCGTGCCCGGCGCAGGGCGGCCAGGTCGTGGTGTTCGCGGGCCTGGCGAGCCTCCTCTTCAAAACACGCCACGGCGGTTTGCAGGTGTTGCAGCAACAGCGGGGCGGCCTGCCTGGGCGGCGTCGGGTGCAGGGTGCGGATGCCGCGTAGAACCTGACGTACCAGCGGTGCCTTGGTCGGGTCGGGGAAACCTTGGGCGACATGCCATTGACTGAGCGCGGCCAGGCGCTGACGCAGGGTACTGACGGCGTGGTGTTCGGCATGTTCGACCAGGTAGCGGGCGATGCTCTCGGCGGTGGCCGGGAGAAAGCCGCCCCAGTGGCTTTCGAAGTGTTCGATGGCGGCCTGGTAGCTGCGCCGGGTGTTGTCACGGGTGGCGGCGCGAAGGTAGCGCTCGATATCGGTCATGGTGCGGCTGTCGGTGGGTGATGGGCACACGATAAACCGAAATCCCAGGACAAGCACCTAATGCGGCGTCGGGGCAACGCCATCCTGCAGGGCCGGCACCAGCCCCATGGTATCGTGCGAGGCCTCGATGCCGTTGAAGTGCGGGTAGTCGCGCAACTGCGCCGGTGACAGCGGCCGGCTGAAGTGATAGCCCTGGGCAATATCGCAACCCGCCAGTTTCAGGCACACCACCTGCTCACGGGTTTCCACACCTTCGGCCACCACTTCCAGGCCAAGGCGTTTGGCCAGGATAATGGTGGAGGACACGATCGGGCTGTCGTCATGGCTGTTGGACAAGGGGGCGATCAGCGATCGGTCGATTTTCAGCTTGCTTAGCGGCAGCGAATGCAGGTGGGCGAAGCCGGCGTAGCCGCGGCCGAAATCGTCCAGGCTGATGCCCAGGCCCGCGCTGCGCAGGGTGTGCAGGTGCGCCACAGCGGTACTTTCCGGGTCGAGGATGGTGGTTTCAGTGATTTCCAGCTCAAGCCGCTGCGGCGCAATTGCATACTGTTGCAGTTCGTTCAGCAACCGCGTAGCGAAGTCGTCCTGGCGTAGTTGCAGGGCGGAGACATTGACGGCCAGCCGCGTCTCTCGGCCTTGGGCGTCCCACCCCGATAATGCCTCGCAGGCCAGGCGCAACACCTCCCAACCCAACTCGACAATGAAACCACTGCGTTCGGCCAGGTCGATGAAGCGGTCCGGGTACAGCAGGCCGAATTCGGGGTGATCCCAGCGCACCAGCGCTTCGTAGCCCAGCACTTGCTGGGTGTCGAGGCGAATCTGTGGCTGGTAGTGCAGCACGAACTGGCGCTCGGCCAAGGCACTGCCGAACGCCTGTTCGAGGGTGAAGGCCTGAATGTCGGCCAGGTTCAGTGAGGGGTCGAAGAAGCGATATTGCGCGCGCCCGGCCTGTTTGGCCGAATACATCGCCGCGTCGGCACTGCGGATCAGGCTGTCGATGTCCTGGCCGTCGCGGGGGCAGATGCTTACGCCCACGCTGGGGCTGGTGTTGACCTCCTGGCTATCCAGGGCATAGGTGGCCGACAACCGCTGGACCAGTTCGCGAACCCAGGTATTGATCTGTTCCTCGCTGCGTTCGCCTGCCAGCAGCACCACGAATTCGTCGCCGCCAAAGCGCGAAGCCTCGTCGCCGGGGTCCAGAAGGCGCTGGATGCGTCCGGCCACAGCCTGCAGCAGCAGGTCGCCGATCTTGTGCCCGAGCGAGTCGTTGATCGACTTGAAGCGGTCCATGTCGATGAACAGTATCGCCATCAGCCGGCGCTTGCCCCGTTGCCGGGTAAGCGCCTGGCCCGCCACCTCGACGAACTGGCGACGGTTGTGCAACCCGCTGAGGTGGTCGGTGGCGGCGGCGTGGCTGCTGCGCCGGTGTTCGTCCTCAAGGCGCCCGATCAGTTGCTGGTTGACCTGTTGAGCCTGCTCCAGTGCGTTGAAGGCCTCCTGGTGCTTGCGCAGCAGGCGCAAGGTGCACAGCAAACTGCCGAGGATCAGCAGGGTCATGCTCAGGTTCAGCCAGAACTGCCGGGAATAGGGCAATGCCGAGGGTGTAGACAGGCCAAGGCCGCACGCCGGGTGGGCGGCGGTTACGGAGAGGATGTGCAGCCCCCAAAGAAAGGCCAGGGTGGCTGCACACAGCATCAGGATCAGCAGCCGCAGGAGGCTGGTGGATGAAAGCGAACGGCGAATCACTGCTGATAGTTCCCGACCCTGGGTGATGCTCGAAAAATACGACAATAAGATGACAGGCTGATGACTGATAGCTAATTGCCTTTAAGGGTTTCCCGTATCCGCCAAGGGCGCCTGCAGGCGTGCGGTTTCCTCTTCGATGTAGCTCATCAAGGCGCTGACTTCGGCATCACCCAGGCGCATGTTGGGCATCGCCAGGCGGTTGTACTGCTCGTACAGCAGCATGGCCAGGGGGTCTTTCTCTGCCAGCATGCGGTCGGGTTCTTTCAACCAGCGGGTCAGCCAGTTGGCATCACGCTGGCGGGTCACGCCCAGCAGGTCGGGACCTATACCGGGTTGCCCCGGCTCGGTATTGCCCAGCGTGTGGCAGGATGAGCAACGGGTGCGGAAGATCTGCTCGCCACTGCTTGGCGGGCGTACTTCCGGGGCTTGGGCGTAGTCATTGTTCAGGGCGCTGGCCTGTTTCCAGTTGTGCAGGCTGTTGCCCAGGCGATCGGCGAGGATATACGGGCTTTCGAAGGGTGAAGCCTTCATCCAACGGCCGGTGGCCTGGTTGCCGATGATCAGGCTCAGGTTGTGGTCCTTGGAACGGCCGTTTTCCAGGCCGTCAATCCACAGCCCCAGGCTACGGCGCAACCGTTCGATGTCGTCAGGTTCACCGGTGAGCAGCGTCCAGCCGGGGCCGATACCGAACTTTTCAGCGTAGCGTTTGAGGGTGGCGGGCGTGTCGTTGTAAGGGTCGATGCTGATGGAGTACAGGAAAATGTCCTTGCCGACCCGGTCGCCAAGAATCTTCTGCACCTGGCGCAAGCGTGCGGTCTCTACCGGGCAGGAGTCGGAACAGCCGGTGAAGATGAAGTTGATGGCGACAACCTTGTCTTTGATCAGGTCGTCGAAGAAATGCACTTGCTCGCCGTCCTGGGTGAGCAGGGGGATGTTGGGGAAGTAGTCGGCACCCCAAGGGCTTTCAGCTTCTTTGGCCACCGGTTGTTGCGGCTGCAACGGCCAGAACGGGATGCTGGCGGCGAACAGCGCGAGCACCAGCAGGAAACGCCATGAGCCGGACATGATGCGGTCCTCATCGGTTGGCAGTGGGGCCGCATGGCGGCCCCTGCCTTGCACTCACTGATACTTGAGAGGCGCCGTCACGGTCTGCCCCAGCGCCGACTTCACGGTAACCGTCGCCGGTGTGGCCGGGCCGAAGCCGGTAGTGGTCACCGACACGCGCCAGCGCGCGCCGGTGGTCGTGACGGTCAGCGTGGCGTTACCCAGGCTTACCGGGCCACCCGTGGTCGCCGCAGTCACGCTGATGCTGTTGCCCGTGGCCACTGTGGTAGTCCCTTGCACATCCCAGGTGAAGCGGTTGCCGCTGCGCACCTGCACCGTGGCACTGGTGACCTGGATCTGGTCGACCGCTGCCGCCTGGCTCACCGCGATGCTGACCGTGGCCGGGTTCACCGACTCGGCCCCTTTGGCATCCCGCGCCGTGTAGTTGAAGCTGGCGGTGAACGGCGTGGCGACCGTGGCCGGCGGGGTGTAGGTCACCGTGGTGCCATTGGTGCTGACGCTACCCTGCCCGGAGTCTGGCTGGCTGAGGCCAACGACAGTCAATGGCAGGTTACCTTCCGGGTCGGTGTCGTTGGCCAGCACGTTCAGGGTGATCGGCTTGCCCGCTGTGGTTGCCGCACTGTCGTTGGCCGCGACCGGTGGCTTGTTGGCAGCATCATCGTTGTCGTCCTTGGCTTTGGTGCGGAAGGTCGGCAGGCCCACCGACGCCATGTATTGCACGCCATCCCAACCTGGCAGCGGGGTCGGCATTACCTGGAACTGCCCTGGGTGTTCAATGTCCCAGCGCAGCAGCATCGAAGAGTCTTCGTGCTGGGTGTTGTGGCAGTGCTCCATGTAGGTACCGGCGAACTCGCGGAAGCGAATAGCCATTTCCACTTCTTCCGACGAATCGGCATCCGGCCCGATGCGGTACACGTCTTTGCGTGCCCATTTCTCCCATTCTGGCGGCGCCTTGCCGTCGCGGCTAAGAATCACACCTTCCTCGAAGTGCACATGCACCGGATGGCTCCAGCCATTGCCGCCGTTGACGATCTTCCACACTTCCAGGGTGCCGTCGCCGCTGAAGCCGCCATCGGTGGACTGTTGGGCCAGTTGTGGCGCAGCACTGATGCGCCGTGGGTCCATGCTGTAGCCGAAGCCGCCATCGGTCTTGATGGTCCAGGGGGTGGTGTCGGTGCCGTCGGAGCGACCAAAGATGAACTCGCGGTGGCGGGCATCCTTGATCCTGGCCTGGTCGGCGGCCGAGTTGCGATCAATGGGCAGCGGCAGCATCTTGAGGCCTGCGGCCTTGCCTGGTTTGGCCGGTTCGTAGGCAACCGGGTCCATGCTCACGTCCTGGCCGCTGTAGGGCTGCACGATCAACTGCAGGAACTTGCCGACCAGCGGGTCGCCGTTATCCCACTGCGGGCCTTTGCTGGTCTGTTTGATGACGGCCTTGTATTTTTCCGATAGCACGTCGGCCAGCGAAATGGCACCTTCCGGGCCCTTGCCGGTGCGGTGTTCCTCGATGTTGACGAAGTACAGCTTGTCGCCCACCTTGATGCCGTTTTTAGCGAAGTTGATGATGATGTCGTAGCGCTCGGCGATACCTTGCAGCGGCAGGATACCGTTGTTGTCTTGCAGGTTGCCGTCACCGTTGAGGTCCATGGTGCCGTCGAATGGCACGGCATGCTCCATGATGTTGCCGTCGTTGGCGATCATGTGGAACGGCACCCGCGCATAGGATACGTTGGAGCCGGCCGGCCCCTTGAATTCGCCGGCGGTGCCGGCAATTTCACGCACGACGGCGAATTTGAAGTAGCGGGATACCGAGCCATTGAGCAGACGGAAGCGGTAACTGCGCGCGCGCACCTTGAGCTTGGGCTGGTACTGCCAGTTGACCAGCATCTGGTCGCCAAGGAAGCCATCGGTGTTGAACGGGTTGAACCACAGCTGGCCGTTGGCATCCCAGGCCTTGTCGGCCATCACCAGGTTGACGTCGTAGTCGCGGTTGCCCCAAGGCATGCCCGAACCGCTGGGGAAGCGCAGGTTCACGCCATCCTGCAGGGCCTCGTTGCCGCGGTCCAGGGCGCTGTAGTAGTTCATCATCACGGCGTTGCCCTTGTAGACGTTCTGCGCCGTGAAATCCATCATGTGGTCGTGGAACCAGTGGGTACTCATGGTTTCGCGCCAGTCGCCACGGATCTTGATGCTGCCGTTCTGACAGGTTTTCAGCCCTGGCGAGCCGTCATTGACGAACAGGGTTTCACCCGGTGAGCAAGGGAACGCGGCACGCGGGTCTTGTGCGCGGGTGTTGATGGTGTCGTAGCCGGCCAGCTGCACCGGCCAACGGTAGTCATAGTACTGGCCGGGGAAGAAGTAGGCGTTGGCAAAGCCGTCGCTTTCGGCCGGGGAGTGGCCGTTGTGCTCGTGGGTCGAGATGGTGTGCAAGCCAAAACCGCCGTTGGCCGAAGGGTCGATCGGCAGAGCGTTGTAATGACGCATCAGCACCGGCTGGCCATAGCGCACCATCAGCAATTTGACCGGGAAGGTGCCATCGAACGTCCACAGCGACTTGTGGTTCTGCAGCGGCATGTTCGGGTGGAAGCGGGTGTCGATGCCCTTGGTGGTGCCCAGCGTGGTCGGGATGTCGGAGGTCTGGTAGTACAGCCCGCCCGGGGCAAATTCACCGACCGCATAGTTGTGCAGTTGCTTGCGGTCGCGCAGGCCTTGGTTGATGCGCGCACCGGCTTGCGCGGTCTTGAACGCAGTCTGCGGGTAAAACTCGTTCCAGCGCTGGTGTGACCAGCCTTTTCCTGGTGGACGGCCTTCGGCTGGGGAGCCGACGGGCTGGCGGTTGAGGAACATTTCGATCTGCGCCTTCCACGGGTTGCGGTCCAGCACATTGGAAAACTGGGTCGGGAACGGGTACAGGCCCGGCTGCTTGAGGAAGGCCTCCAGGGCTGTGCCACTGGGACCACTGCGCGCCACTACGTTAGGGTCCTGCGCGGGTGCAGCGCCCAAGGTGGGGACCGGGAAGGTCAGGCTGGGCGGCGGCAGGGTGGGGTCGAGTTTTTCTGTGCCGAATTCTTCGAACAGCAGCAATTGCTGGGTAAACGGCTGCGCACCGAACAACGGGCTGGGTTTGCCGTTGGTGGGGTACCTGTCCGAGGTTTGCAGGGCTGGCGGTAGCACGTTGTCGGTGCGCACCGTGTTGCGGTCGCCATACACACCATTGGTCAGCTCCAGTGAGCCCCGGTTGGCTTCTGGCAAGGTCTCCAGGTTTAGCAGGGCCGGGGTCGGGTCGGCCGGCTGGTCGGTGTAGGCGGAAGGGTCGGTTGGCGGCGGCGGGCTGTTATCGTCGAGGGGGGCCGCTGTAACCGTGATCAGCCCGAGGCTGAGCATCAGCGCGGTGACGGTGGACAGCTGGAATGCATGCCTAGCAGGGTGGATCACGGCAGGTGTTTTCATTGCCTTATGCCTCGCTCGCGGCTGTATGGCGTACTGCCTTCAATGGCGTTTTGCCCGGTATATGGCCTTGAGCAACCGCTGTGCCAACTGAAAATTCAGTAATGCTTTGTTAAACAATTCCTTGTAGTACCTGATGTGCGCTAAATAACGGGGCGTCAAAAATGGGGATGTTCCCCCAGTAGCGGGCCCCCATTACCCACACATTGGGTGCAGTGGGTAGTGACAGCACCCGCGCCCTGGGGTATACCTGAACGCCACCAAGGGGAGCCCGGCAACGGGCTGAGAAACCGCTGAACGTTGCAGCGCGGTGACCCTTCGAACCTGATCCGGATCATGCCGGCGAAGGGATGGGATTCGTAACCTGCCTTTTTGCCGGCCTCACTGCGAGGCCCGTCCATGCTCACCACCAAGGTCTCGCTGTCACCTCCATCAAGGACAGCAACATGACCGAACGTTTCAGCCAGTCCCTGCGCCGCCAAAGCGAGCCGACCTGGTCGGCGGCCGTTGGCCACCGTTTCGTGACCCAATTGTGCGACGGCAGCCTGCCGGCCCCGATCATGGTCGACTACCTGGTGCAGGACCACCGTTTCCTCGACAGCTTCCTGACCTTGCTGGGCGCGGCCATCGCCACCGCCGACACGTTCGAGGCCCGCCTGCGCTTCGGCCGTTTCGCCGGAATGATCTCCAGTGACGAGAACACCTACTTCCTGCGCGCTTTCGAGGCACTGGATGTAAGCCCGGCGCAGCGCACTGAACCGGCCGACACTGCGCCAACCGCAGGTTTCAAGGCGATCATGCGCGAAGCGGCAGCCACCCGCTCCTATGCGGCGGCGCTGGCGGTGCTCAACGTTGCCGAAGGCCTGTACCTGGACTGGGCACTGAAGGCGCCGAAACCGATGCCGGACAACTTCGTCCATGCCGAGTGGATCACCCTTCACGACAACCCGGACTTCCAGGCTTTCGTTGCCTTCCTGCAAGCCGAGCTGGACCGCGTCGGCCCGCAAGAAGCCGCACTGGCCAGTGACTTCTACCAACGCACCGTCGAGCTGGAGCTGGCCTTCTTCGATGCCGTTTACCCGGAGGGCAAGTGAGCATGGACACCTTCGAGCGCCTCAAGGCTGCCGCGACCCAGCAGTGGAACAGCTACGTCGACCATGACTTTGTGCGGCAGATGGGCGAGGGCACGCTGAGTGAGGACGCGTTCCGGACTTATCTGGTGCAGGATTACCTGTTCCTTATCCAGTTCGCCCGTGCCTGGGCGCTGGCCGCCTATAAAAGCCGCCGCCCGGCGGACATACGCGCCGCGCAGGCCGGGCTGGCAGCGATCCTGGATGAAACCGAACTGCATCTGCGCCTGTGCGCACGCTGGGGGCTGACCCAGGCCGATATCGAGGCGGCGCCAGAGCACCAGGCTACCGTGGCCTATACCCGCTACGTGCTGGACTGTGGCGCCGCCGGTGACCTGCTGGAGCTGCATGTGGCGTTGGCACCTTGCGTGATCGGCTATGCCGAGATCGGCCGTACCCTGGCCGAGCGGATTGGCGACTTGAGCAACCACCCGTACCGCGAGTGGATTGGCGAGTACGCCGGCGAGGGCTACCAAGGGGTGGCGGCGGCGGCGCGCAAGCACCTGGATGAACTGGCAGCGCGGAGCATGACCGAACAGCGCTTCGCAGACCTGGTGGGGATTTTCGGGCAGGCGTCCAGCCTGGAGGCTGATTTCTGGCAGATGGGGCTGGACAGCCAGTAAACCGATACCTGCGCCAGGCACTGGCGGATACCCTTGGGCTCGACCACTATGCAGGTAGCGGCGATAAGCGAGCCCAAGGAGTAACAGCATGAACATTATCAATGCACGCTTGCGCGGCAAGCCCGGTTTGTTTCGCATCGAACTGAGCGGCGAGCGCATTGCCGCCATCGTGCCCCAGGTCGAGGTAGTGGCACCCGTAGCTACCGATGACCTTGATGCCGGGCAAAACCTGGTGGTGGCACCCTTTGTGGAACCGCACATTCATCTGGATGCCGCCCTGACTGCCGGTGAGCCGAAGTGGAACATGAGCGGCACATTGTTCGAAGGCATCGAGCGCTGGGCCGAGCGTAAGGAAATCACCACCCACGACGACATCAAGGTCCGCGCGAAAAAAACCATCGGCATGCTGGTGGACCACGGAATCCAGCATGTACGGACCCATGTCGATGTCACCGACCCGAGCCTTACCGCGCTCAAGGCCATGGTCGAGGTGCGTGACGACGTGCGCGAGCTGATCGACTTGCAGATCGTCGCCTTCCCTCAGGAGGGTATCGAGTCGTATGCCAATGGGCGGGCGCTGATGACCGAAGCCGTGGCCATCGGTGCCGATGTGGTGGGCGGCATTCCGCATTTCGAGAACACCCGCGACCAGGGCGTGTCGTCGGTGAAGTTCCTGATGGACCTGGCCGAACGTACCGGCTGCCTGGTGGACGTGCACTGCGACGAGACCGACGACCCGCAGTCGCGCTTCCTTGAAGTGCTGGCCGAAGAAGCCAGGGTGCGCGGTATGGGCGCCCGGGTAACCGCCAGCCATACCGTGGCCATGGGTTCGTATGACAATGCCTACTGCTACAAGCTGTTCCGCCTGCTGAAACTGTCGGGCATCAACTTCGTGTCGTGCCCGACCGAGAGCATTCACCTGCAAGGGCGCTTCGACAACTACCCGAAACGCCGCGGCGTCACCCGGGTGGCCGAGATCGACCGCGCCGGCATGAACGTGTGCTTTGGCCAGGATTCCATCGTCGACCCTTGGTACCCGCTGGGTAATGGCAACATCCTGCGCATTCTCGAAGCCGGGCTGCACATCTGCCACATGCTCGGCTACGAAGACCTGCAGCGCTGCCTGGACCTGATCACTGACAACAGCGCCCGCACGCTGAACCTGGGGGAGCGCTACGGCATCGAGGTGGGGCGGCCGGCCAACCTGTTACTGCTGTCGGCGCCTGATGATTACGAGATGGTGCGTAGCCAAGGGCACGCGCTGGTGTCGGTGCGAAACGGCAAGGTGTTGATGCGTCGCACGCCCGCGCAGGTTGAGCGCATGCACTGATACACCCGTCACTTACACCCGCCACTTTGAAGCCCGTAACGCCCCGCCGGCCTTGAGCCGGACGGGGCGTTTTGCTGTTTGCCGTACGGCTAAACGCACGCTTCGAGCGGATTTTTGTCGGTCACATGCGATAAGCCGTGATTATTCTTCCTTAGGAAACGTTTGCAGGTGAGCATTGATATCGCCATAATCAGTACGTAATTACATGTTACATAACACAGTACAAAATCGTAGGAGCACGCATGGCCCGGGGCGGTATCAACAAGGTGGTGGTTCAGCAGGCACGTCAGGCGTTGATTGCCCGCGGCGAGAACCCCAGCATCGATGCCATACGTATCGAGCTGGGCAATACCGGCTCGAAAACCACGATTCACCGCTACCTGAAGGAATTGAACGGCCAGCAACCCGTGGCCTCCGAAGGCGGCGCGGCGCTGAGCGATGTGCTAAGCCGCCTGGTCGGTCAATTGGCCACTCAGCTACAAGATGAGGCCGACCTGAAGATCGAACAGGCCGAAAGCACCTTCACCGAACAGCGAGAGCAGCTTGAGGCTCAGCTGGAAATCGTCCATCAGGCCCTGGCGGCAGCGCATCAGCAGCATCAGATCGATGCAGCGGCCTTGGCCGACGAGACGGAAAAGCGGTTGACCACGCAAAGCACGCTGCAAGCCGAACAGCTGCGCAGCGCCAGCCTCAACCAGTCACTGGGTGAGTTGCAGGTGCGCCTTGCCGACAAGGACGAACAGGTGAAGTCACTGGAGGACAAACACCGCCATGCCCGCGACGCCCTAGAGCATTACCGCAATGCCAGCCGCGAACAGCGCGAGCAGGAACAGCGCCGTCATGAAGCACAACTGCAGCAGATGCAGGTGGAAGTACGCCAACTGCAGCAGGGCATGATCGTCAAGCAGGACGAGCTGACCCGCTTGCACCGCGATAATGAGCGTTTGCTGGGTGAGCACCGCCAGGCCGCCAACGAGTGCCGGGCGCAGGACGAGTTGCTGGAGCAACGCGATGCGCAGATCCAGGGCTTGCGGACGATCCTGGCACAGGCACAAGGTGCCAGTGAAGAAATGCGCCGGCAGCTGGATGTGCAAGCGCAGCATCTGGAAACCAGGCGCGACGTGTGCGCGGAACAGGCGCGGCAGTTGCTGCGGTATGAAGAGCAGCTAAAAGAACGCGATGTGGCGTTGGCGCAATGCAGGGCACAGCTGCCTGCACATGCAGAGTGACGGGCCGTCTAATGTTCGACGTAACGGCGCATTGCACAACGCTCAGTGAGGCCGTGTGCACGTTCATTGGCCAGGATTTCCCGTAACCGCGGGCTTAGCAGCCGCTCATCGAGCACCTCGAACCCGAACCGTGCATAGAAGGGCGCATTCCAGGGCACCTTGGCAAAGGTGGTCAACGTGAGCTCGCGCAGGCCTGCGTCACGCGCGGCATCAGCCACTTGCTGCAGCAAACGCCGCCCCACGCCTTGCCCTTGAACCTCCTGGCGCACCGATATTTCATAAAGGTGCAGAGCCTGCCCTTCACGGCGGGCACAAGCAAAACCGGCAAGGCACCCATTATCGTCCTCGGCCACCCAGCTACCGCCCGCGTCGACGAAAGCCCTGTGCGCAACGCAATCCATCACATCACCTTGCGCCAGCCAGGCCAGCGTCGGCCAGCCGGCAAACGCCTGGGCCGCCGAACGCTCCACGTCCGGCAGGTGTTGAATATCGCGCTCAAGGGTAGGGCGGATACGCATGAATCACTCCTGTTTCAGTAATCCGCCGCCAGTGCCTGCGGCTGTAATTGCCAGCGCACCGAGCTTACACCTTTCTCCAGGCTCACCCGGCTGACCAGCCGCTCCAGTTGCGCGGGTGCCTGCGCGGTGCCCAACAGCTCGGCGCGTACTTCCAGGCGCGCCGGGCTGTCCAGGTCCTGGCTTTGCAGTGACTGCAGCCGCAGCTGCGGATCGCCCAGGCTATGCAGCATCAGGCTGCGCACCTGGATTTCGTCCTCGGCGCGGCAGACGATTCGCACTTCGAAGTGCTGCTCCACCTCGCTGGCCGGCACCACGTCCTGACGGTCCAGGCGCTGGGCGATATCACGCAGCAGGATATTGGCACATAGCACCACCAGGCTACCCAATGCCGCCTCCAACAGCAGCCCAAGGCTGCACAGCACACCCACTGCCGCCGTGCACCACAAGGTGGCTGCAGTGTTCAGGCCTCGTACGTTGAAGCCGTCACGCATGATCACACCACCCCCGAGAAAGCCGATGCCCGATACCACATAGGCGGCGATGCGCGATGCATCGGCAGGTGCCATGCCTGGCACCGCCTGGGTCATCAGCACGAACAGGCAGGCACCGGTGCTGACCAGCGCATTGGTGCGCAGCCCGGTCAGGCGTTGGCGCAATTGCCGTTCGGCACCGATCAACGCCCCCAACAGCAAGGCAATGCTGACGCGCAGCAGAAATACTTTCCAATCCATAGCAAACCTCTTCCGCAGGCATACGCCCGCATGAACGCCATCAGTTGGCGCGGTTGAAAAACCAGAACAATGCGCAGGACCACGAGGAAGGGAGGAAAAGCGGGGGTTACAGGAAACCACCGTCTTGCCAGGGCGGCCAGACAGTGCAGGACACTGCCGGGCTAGTACGCCACGCGGGCCTGTCGCAAGCGACTGGGGCTACTGTCCAAGGCAGGTCTCCTGTTGAGGAAGGCAAAATTGCGTCGCGGACCATACGCCCCGGGGCAGAGCAGGTCAAGGGCGAAAACATGACAAGGGCTTCATCCTTGAATGGCCAGCAGCCGGTCACGCCCACATGGAAAAAAACCTGGGCAGCCGTTACCCTTGCGCCTCTCTTTGCCATCACCCGGACCGTTCCATGCTGTTCAATCTCGCCGTACTGTTCGGCACCCTGGTGGCCATGGAGGGCGTTGGCACGCTGGCTCACAAGTACATCATGCATGGCTGGGGCTGGTGGCTGCACCGTTCGCACCATGAGCCTCAGTTGGGCATGCTCGAAACCAATGACCTGTACCTCGTGGCCCTGGGCCTGATCGCCACGGCACTGGTAGCGCTGGGCAAAAGCGGTTATGCACCCTTGCAGTGGGTGGGCGGTGGGGTTGCAGGGTACGGGGTGCTGTACGTGGTGGCCCATGACGGTTTTTTTCACCGGCACTGGCCGCGCAAGCCTCGGCCGGTCAACCGCTACCTCAAACGCTTGCACCGGGCGCATCGGTTGCACCATGCGGTGAAGGGGCGCACGGGAAGTGTCTCGTTCGGCTTCTTCTATGCGCCCCCATTGAAGGTGTTGAAGCAGCAGCTGCGCAGCAAGCGCAGCCAGCAGTAACTACCTGAACGGGCCTCAATTCACCGTTTCGCCTTCGGGTTGAGCCGCCACATGCCCACGGCTCACCCACCAGCCAAACCCCGCTGCCGTAAAGAACATGATCAGGCTATACAGCGCCGCCGGTACCGCCATGGTCGCGTTGTTCAGCAGCGAAGGGCTCAACGCCAAGGCAATGGCCAAGGTCCCGTTATGGATGCCGATTTCCATGCCAATGGCAATTGCCTGGCGTTTGGGAATATTCAACAGGCGCGGCACCCAGTAGCCCACTGCCAGGCTCAACAGGTTGAACAGCAGCGCCGCCAGGCCCACCACCGGCGCATACTCGACCACGGTCTGCCAGTCCTTGGCCAGGGCCAGGACGATGGTGAAGGCGAGGAACAGCGCGGCCACCAGCTTCATCGGTTTTTCCATGCGCGCGGCGAAAACCGGGGCGAAATGGCGAATCAGCATGCCCAGTGCCACCGGCAGCAGCACAATGGCAAACACCTGCATCACTTTGGCAAACTGCAGCGGAATGGCTTGATCCGAAGCCATGAACCAGCTCAACGACAGGTTCACGAGCAATGGCATGGTCAGGATTGCGATCAGCGAATTGACCGCCGTGAGGGTGATGTTCAGCGCCACATCGCCATGGGCAAGGTGGCTGAACAGGTTGGCCGTGGTGCCGCCTGGCGAGGCTGCCAACAGCATCAGCCCTACTGCAAGGGCCGACTCCAGGCCAAAACCGTTGGCGATCAGGAAGCACACCAGCGGCAGCAGCAGGATCTGGCAGGCCAGGCCCACCATCACCGGTTTGGGGTACTTCACGACGCGTGCGAAGTCCGCCAGGGTCAACGACAACCCAAGGCCGAGCATGATGATGCCCAAGGCTAGCGGCAGAACGGCGGTGAGCAAGGGCGAGGCTGTCATGGGCGGTCTCTTGGGCGAAGGATCTCGAGGAGTGTAGGCAGGCGCGGATTGATAGCTAATCGCAAAGGGCCAGCTATTGGTAACCATTTGTTACCAAGCGCAGCGGCTGGCCAGGCTGCATGCCGCGTTGCAGTAGGCCTGCAGGCGCAGTAGCATTCCTGTTTTTACCAAGGATTAGCCTGTCATGCCGTTCCAGCAAGGTCTGCTTGCCAACCCTGTGCCGGCCCATGCCCGTCACCTGTTCTTCACCCTGCAGTCGCCCGAAGCGTTGCCAGCTGCGCTCGATGCCTTGCTGCCGCAGGTTGATGGCGAACAGCTGCTGCTCGGTGTCGGCGCCCCGCTGGCCAAGGCCCTGGGCCGCGAAGTGCCGGGCCTGCGCGCCTTCCCGCAGCTGGATGCCGCCGTTGAAAACCCGAGCACTCAGCACGCCCTGTGGCTGTGGTTGCGCGGGAACGAGCGCGGCGACCTGCTGCTGCGCGCCAACGCCCTGGAGCAGGCGCTGGCACCGGCCCTGCGCCTGGTGGACAGCGTCGATGGCTTCCTGCACCGTGGCGGCCATGACCTGACAGGCTACGAAGACGGCACCGAAAACCCGGTGGACGAAGATGCGGTGCAGGCGGCCATTGCCAGCGATGGTTCCAGCTTTGCCGCGTTCCAGCTGTGGAAGCACGACCTTGACTACTTCAAGTCGCTGCCCCAGGCCGACCAGGACAACATTATCGGCCGCCGCCTGAGCGACAACGAAGAGCTCGACGATGCGCCCGAGTCCGCACACGTCAAGCGCACCGCCCAGGAAAGCTTCGAGCCCGAGGCGTTCATGGTGCGTCGCTCGGTCGCCTGGGCCGACCAGCGCGGTGCCGGCCTGGCCTTTGTCGCCCTGGGCCACAGCTTCGATGCATTCGAGGTACAACTGCGGCGCATGAGCGGCCTGGAGGACGGCATCATCGATGGCTTGTACCGCTTCAGCCGGCCACTGACCGGTGGCTATTACTGGTGCCCGCCGATGGGCGACGCGGGTGTCGACCTGAGCCAGCTGCTGCAGGCCTGATCACTAAACATCCAGATACAGAAACACCCGCTGGCGCGGAGCAGAGCGACTAGCCTTGAAAGTTTCCGATTCATGACGGGAGCTTTCCATGTACGCACGTCGTGATGTCCTACGCGCCAGTGCCGCCTTGAGCTTGCTGGCGGCGGCCCCTTGGCTGCATGCCGCCAGCCCGGCCGGCCTGCTGACCCGTAAAGTGCCGTCCACCGGTGAAGCGTTGCCGGTGATCGGTGCCGGTACCTCGGGCAGCTTCGAAGTGGACGCTGGCTCGGCTCAGTACGAGCAGCTCAAAATCGTGCTCAAGGCCTTTTTCGAAGGCGGTGGCCGGGTGATCGATACGTCGCCCAATTATGGTGGCGCCGACAGCATACTCGGCCAGTTGCTCGAGGAGGGTGGCTGGCACCGGCAGTGCTTCATAGCCACCAAAATCGCGGCCAACAGCCGGGCCGAGGCCGAAGCACAGTGGGCCGGCAGCCTGAAGAGCCTGCGTACCGACAAAGTCGACTTGCTGCAAATTCACAATCTGCGTGAGTGGCAGACCCAGCTGCCCTATGCCCGTGAGTTGAAGCAACAGGGCAAGACCCGTTACATCGGCCTCACCCATTACCTGAACAGTGGCCAGGACGAAGTCGCCCGCATCGTGCGCAGCGAGCCGCTGGACTTCATCCAGATCAACTACTCGGTCAACGCCCCCGACGCAGCCCGCGAACTGCTGCCGCTTTGCCAGGACAAAGGTATTGCGGTGCTGATCAACCGCGCTTTCGACGATGGCCGCCTGTTTGCCCGGGTCAAGGACCAGGCGTTGCCCGGCTGGGCCGCAGAAGCAGGCATCGGCAGCTGGGCGCAGCTGTTTCTGAAGTTTGCCATCAGCCATCCTGCGGTGACCACGGTCATCCCTGCCACCGGCCGGCCCGAACGCCAGCTCGACCAACTCAAGGCCGGGCATGAACCCCTGCTTAGCCAGGCGCAGCAACAGGCGCTGATCAAGCAGTTTGCCTGACACCATGCAAGCGTGGCGGCGGCGGCTCGATCAAGGGCTGAACATCAAGCCCGGCGAAGGGCCGGCGGTCATCGCCGGCTTGCTGCTGTTCTACCTGCTGTTCACCGGCTACTTCATGCTGCGCCCGGTGCGCGAAACCATGGGTATTGCCGGTGGGGTGGACAACCTGCAGTGGCTGTTCACCGGTACCTTCATCGCCACCCTGGCGTGCCTGCCACTGTTCGGCTGGCTGGCGTCCAGGGTGCAACGCAGGCTCATCCTGCCGTGGACCTATGGCTTCTTTGCCAGCAACCTGCTGCTGTTCGCCGTCCTGTTCGCAATTACCCCTGACGACTTGTGGGCGGCCCGGGGCTTCTACATCTGGCTGTCGGTATTCAACCTGCTGACCATCTCCCTGGCCTGGAGCGTGCTTGCTGATCTGTTTTCCACCGCCCAGGGCAAGCGTTTGTTCGGCCTGTTGGCCGCTGGGGCCAGCCTGGGCGGGCTGAGTGGCCCCCTGCTGGGCACCTTGCTGGTGGCGCCGCTGGGCCATGCCGGGCTGCTGGTGCTGGCGGCAGTATTGTTGCTGGGCAGCAGTGGCGCGGCCCTGTTCCTGCAACGCTGGCGAGCACGCCAACCTCTGCCGGGACACCCCCAACGCTCGGGATCGCGACCTTTGGGCGGCAACCCGTTTGCCGGTGCAACCGCCGTACTGTGCTCGCCGTATCTGCTGGGGATCGCGCTGTTCGTCGTGTTGCTGGCCAGCGTCAGCACCTTCTTGTATTTCGAGCAGGCACGCATCGTCAGCGAAACCTTTGCCGATCGCACCCGGCAAACCCAGGTGTTCGGCCTGATCGACACCGTCGTGCAAGCATTGGCCATCCTTACCCAGGTATTTCTCACGGGCCGCCTGGCGCGTCGGTTGGGCGTCGGGGTGTTGCTGGTAGCGGTGCCGCTGGTGATGGCTGTGGGCTTTGTATGGCTGGCGCTGGCCCCGGTGTTCGCGGCGTTCGTGGTGGTCATGGTGGTGCGCCGAGCTGGCGAATACGCACTGGTGCGGCCTGGGCGGGAGATGCTGTTCACTGTGCTGTCGGCCGAGGACAAGTACAAGGCCAAGAACTTCATCGATACGGTGGTCTACCGGGGTGGCGATGCCTTGAGCGGATGGGTCAAGCGGGCACTGGACGTGATGGGCGAGCACCCGCAACTGGCAATGCTGATAGGCGCATTGATTGCCTTGGGCTGGGCAGTGACCGGCGGCTGGCTTGGCCGCCGACAAGCACGCCTGGATAGCCCGCCGCACGACTGACAGGCGCCCCAAATATGGCGTTGTCGCTTATTTAACGCCACCGGTCCGAACCCTTCGCAATAAACCGAATCCCCCGAGGGGGCCGTACTCACAACCTGTGTACGGCAGCGTGCCGTGCACACCCAAGTCATACGAGGTTTCAAGACCATGGCCAACAAAGAAAACAGCCGTACCGGCAATCAACAAGGCAGCCAGGGTGGTAGCAAGAACCCGGGCAACTTCGCCAACGACCGAGAAAAGGCCTCCGAAGCCGGGCGCAAGGGCGGCCAGTCTTCGGGCAGCAACATGCCCCACGATCGCGAGTCGGGCCGCAAGGGCGGCCGCTCGTAAGTGACCTGATGGCAGTGCCGGGGCAACCTGGCACTGCAACGAACCGGGGGTTTGCAATTAGGCAAGGTTGGCTGACAATGGCGGCGCCCCTTGCAGCCACCCGGAATCATCTGCTCCATGATGCTGATCAAGCAATTCCCTGACATTTCGCTGGATGACACGCTCTTCGTCTTCGCCCTTGAGGCCGAGGCGGGCGATGTATTCACCGAGGTACGCACCGTATTCACGGGTATTGGCAAAGTGAATGCTGCCATCGCCCTGACCAAAGCCATTGCGGCGCAACGCCCAAAGCTGATCGTGAACCTGGGCTCGGCGGGCAGCCAGCGCCATGGCAAGGGCGAGGTGGTGTGCTGTAACCGCTTCGTGCAACGCGACATGGACGTGACCCCGCTGGGCTTTGCCCGTTATGAAACACCGCTGTCGGACATACCGGTGGTTCTGGAGCACGGCACCACAATTCCGGGCCTGGCGTTGGAAACCTGTGGTAGCGGTGACAACTTCGAGATCAACCATGGCGATGCGCCTTATGACGTGGTCGACATGGAAGCCTATGTGCTGGCGTTGATCGCGCGCGACGAACGCATTCCGTTTGTGTGCCTGAAGTACATTTCCGACGATGCCGGCAGCGAAGCTGCAGATGACTGGGCGGTGCAGGTGCATCTGGCGGCCGAGGCGTTCAAGCGGGTGCTGTTCAACCAGGGGTGATCCGTTCAACGGCCCTTGTCAGGTCTGGGCGGGCTTGTCACGCTGGCGCATGGCCTTGGCGCGTTTTTCCAGGATGAGGTAGGTAATCACGGCCAGCAGCAGCGGTAAGAGGTAGTACAACGTGCGATAGCCGAGCAGGGCAGCGACCAGCGTGCCTTGGGCCATTTGCCCGTGCAGCAAGGCCAGGAAAACCGCCTCCAGCACCCCCAGCCCGGCCGGGATATGTGCGACCACACCTGCCACGCAACTGATCAGCAGAATGCCCAGTATCGACGGGTAGAACGCTTCCCCCGGCAGCAACCAGAAGATCAGTAACGCCATCAGCGCCCAGTTGCTGGCACCCAGTACCACTTGGTACAGCGCCAGGCGCAGTGAAGGTAAAGTCACTTCGTGGTTGCGCCAGCGCCACGTGCGCTTTTTGGCAAAACCGCAGGCCAGCAGGTAGCTCACGGCAATACCGAGTAACAGCACACCGATCAGGCGCAGGCCGGTGGCACCCACCGCCCAGTTGCTGGGCAGCTCGACCAGGCCCAGGGCGAACACCGTGCCGGCCAGCAACATGTAGCCCATCCAGTTGGTCAGCAGGCCCAGGGTGAGAATGCGTGTGATGGTGGGCGTGTCCAGCCCCAGGCGGCTGTAAAGCCGGTAACGCAGGGCAACACCGCCCACCCAGGTCGTGAAATTGAGGTTGAATGCATAGCACACGAAAGCGATTGGCAGCACTTGCCGAACCGGCAAATGATGACCGGTGTAGGCCCGTGCCAGCAGGTCGTAACTGGCGAATGTCAGGTAGCTACACAGCGCAACTGCAAAGCCGATGACCAAGGTGCCGGGTTTGTACGCCAGCAACGATTGGCGCACTTCGTTCCAGTCCAGGTTGCGTGCCAGCAGGTAAAGCAGCACGGGTACCAGAATCAGGAACGCCATCGTCAACACGCGTTTGCCCCGGGCTTGCCAGTTTGTGCGCGGCATCAGGTATTGCCCTCGTGCAGGTCCGCCTGGGCCTCGACTTCCGGCTGTACCGAGCGCAAACGCTGACGGTGTGCCGGGAACCAGCCGGCAATGCGCGGGAAATGCCGAATTACGTGAAAACACACGAAGATCAACGGCGCCCGCCACCAGTAACCGCGAATCATGCGTTCCAGCGTGACCGGCTTGCACTGGTCGCAGGCCAAAGCCTGCAGATGCCGGTTGAGTTGCTGGTTGAACGCGCGGTCCCGGATGAACAGGTTGGCTTCCAGGTTGAACGACAGGCTCAAAGGATCGAGGTTGCTGGAGCCAACGGTGGCCCACTCGTCATCCACCAGCGCCACCTTGCCATGCAAAGGACGCTGGCAGTATTCGTGAATGGCCACGCCGTCGCGTAGCAGGTAGTTGTACAACAGCCGCGAGAGTGCCCGGACCCAGCGCATGTCGGGCTGGCCCTGCAGAATCAGCCGCACATCCACGCCACGTCGGGCCGCATTGCGCAGCTCACGCATCAGCCGGTAGCCCGGGAAAAAGTAAGCGTTGGCGACCACGATGCGCTGCCTGGCACCACGAAATGCCTCCAGGTAATGGTTTTCTATATCGGTACTGCGCAGCCCGTTGTCGCGTTCCACCAGCACGGCGCTGCTGGCCCCGGCGGGCTCGGTAACGGGCCGGACCGCGCTGGGCGGTTGCAACACCGTAGACATCAGGCGTTTGCTGGCCGCGTGCACCTGCGCCACCACCGGGCCGGCCACCTCCACGGCGTAGTCCTGCTTGGCCATGGCGCCAAAGTCGCTCAGGTGGTCGGCGCCATAGTTGATGCCGCCGATGAAGGCTCGCTCTCCGTCAATGACCACGATCTTGCGATGCAGGCGCCGAAACAGGTTGGTTCGCAGACCTACCAGGCGCGGCTGCGGGTCGAATGCATGGAGACTGACTCCCGCATCGGTCATGGCGGATATGAAGGCCGTTGGCAGATCGGCGGTGCCGTAACCATCCACCACCACCTCCACACGCACTCCGCGCCGGGCCGCTTCGATCAATACCTGTTGCAGTTGCTGGCCGACCTTGTCGTCAAAGATGATGAAGGTCTCAAGCAGTATTTCTTCTCGCGCCTGGGCCATCGCCTTGAACACACAGGGGTAATACTGCTCGCCATTGATCAGCAACTGCACGTTGTTGCCGTCTACCCAAGGTCGGTTCACAGGTTGATCTCCGCAGCCAATGGGGCATGGTCGGACAGATGCGACCACGGGTAGTTCGACAACACCTGGGCATTGCCCGGCATTGCATTGCGCAAGTAGATGCGGTCCAGCCGCAACAGCGGCAGGCGCGCAGGAAAGCTGCGCGCCGGGGAGCCAAAATGCTCGCCGAAGGCTTCTATCAAGTGTTCGCACAGCACGGCGTCGGCCTTCAGCCGCCAGTCGTTGAAGTCGCCGGCAATGATGACGGGCGCCTTTGGCGGCAAGCTGGTCAGCAGGTCCAGCAGCAGCTTTACCTGGCTTTGCCGGTGGGCCTCACGCAAGCCCAGGTGCACGCATATGGCATGCATCTGTTCGTGGCCCGGCACCTCCAGCTGGCAATGAAGCAGCCCGCGCTGCTCGTTGCCTTGCACCGAAACGTCCAGGTTGTTGTAGCTACGGATGGGGAACTTCGACAACAACGCATTGCCGTGATCGCCATGGGGGTATACGGCATTGCGGCCATAGGCGAACTGCGGCCACATGCTGTCGGCGAGAAACTCGTACTGGGGCGCTTCTGGCCAGGCGGGGTGGCGCAGGGCATGTCGTTCATGGCTACCGTGCACTTCCTGCAAAAACACCAGGTCGGCGCCGGTGGCGCGCACGGCTTCGCGCAGCTCCGGCAAGATGAAGCGCCGGTTGAAAAAGGTGAAACCCTTGTGCACGTTCAGCGTCAGCACATTGAGCCGGCGTACCGCGGTGACCTTGTCGATGATGCGGTTTGGGGCGGGCAGGGTCTTGTTCACAAGGCCCCCTCCATTCGGTTGCTTTGAGCGTGCGACCGGTGCAGACCACTTGGGGTTCAGCATGCATGACCAACGGAAACGTTGATGTCGGGTTGAACTTTGCGGCGGCTTGCGTTTCCACCGCATACCCGCCAGACCAAGGAATGACCTGCCTACCCTGGAGGCAAACATGGCACGACACATCATTCATTTCACCGGGCCGATCAACTCGTCAACCTGTGGCAACCTCATCAATACCTGTTCGCGGGCATTGCAACAGGGTGCCGAAGTGCTGCAGTTGAACATCGCCACCATGGGGGGCGAGTGCAGCTACGGGTTTACCCTGTACAACTTCCTGCGGGCGCTGCCGGTGCAGGTGCATACGCACAACCTGGGCACGGTGGAGTCGATGGGCAACATCCTGTTCCTGGCCGGTGAGCGGCGCACGGCCTGCAGTTTCAGCAAGTTTCTGTTCCATCCGTTTCATTGGACCTTGCATGGTGCGGTGGACCACTCGCGGATGGCCGAGTATGCAATGAGCCTGGATTATGATTTGCAGCTGTATGCGCAGATCGTTGCCGAACGGACTGCGGGGGCGGCCGAGGTGCTGGATGTGCCACGGTACCTGATGGCGAACCCGCGAATACTGGGGCCACGGGAGGCGCTGGAAAACGGGATGATCCATGCCATTGATGAAATGCCGATCGAGCGGGATGCGGTTCAGTGGAGCGTGCACGCCTGATGAGCCAATTCCACAAGGCATGTACGCCACGCAAACTTCTTGGCTCCGTGTATTTCGTGCCACTGGTCAGTCGGTGAGAAATACATTGAGCAGAGCCCGTGTTCAGCGCCTCGTAACTTAGGCATGGCGCGAATCCATGCAATTCGCCAATCCCTCGCAAGGAGAAACGACATGGCACAGGACCAAGCGCAAACACGCCAGCGTGGTGGCAGCAAAGAAACCAATCCAGGTAATTTCGCCAATGACCGGGAGCGTGCTTCCCGCGCCGGGCAGAAGGGTGGCCAGGCTTCTGGCGGCAATTTTGCCAATGATCGCCAACGGGCGTCGGAAGCGGGCCGCAAAGGCGGGCAGAACAGTCACGGGGGCGGCCGCAGCCAGTGATTGAGCGGGCCGGGTGTCGGGTTGCGGGCTGCAATTGTTCGACAAAATTTTGAATTATCTGGCCCTGCCCGAATCAATCAGGTTGTCATCCATGGAGAAGAGGAGGCCCCCTGCGATGCCTAGCCCACAACTGTACATCATCGATTACCAACTGCATGGCCAGCCGCGCAGTTTCATCATTCGTCTGGAGCGGTTGGACAATGCCGAGGCCTGGCATTGGGCAAGTTGCGATGCGGGCATCGGCATCATTCCCAAGTTCGGGCGCGAGAAGATCAGGAAGATCAGCCGGCCCATGGCCGAGCGCTACGGGATTACCGCCGTGACGTGGCGGATTTCAGGGAGCAAGCCGAACCAGTCGGTGGGGGATCCAGCGGCAATGCGATGATGCCACACGTGACGCTGCCGGCCACTTCGCGGTTGAACCCGTGAAGTGGCCGGCGAGGTCAAGCCATCACTCGGGCTGCTTCAGCACCAGGGTCAGGATGTCATAACTGGCCACCAGTTCACCCAGCTGGTTAGTGACTTCCACATCCCACGCCACCACACCCTGCGGCTGGCCCAACGGGCTGGTCTTGCCTTGGTCGATCTTGCGCTTGCAGGTCAAGCGCGCCTGGATGGTGTCGCCGATACCCACCGGGTTGATGAAGCGCAGGGTGTCCAGGCCATAGTTGGCCAACACCGGCCCGGCACCTGGCGACACGAACAGGCCGGCTGCCGCCGACAGCACGAAGTAGCCATGGGCAATGCGCTTGCCAAACTGCGATTCCTTGGCCGCGATTTCGTCGAAATGCATGTAGAAGTGGTCACCCGACAGGCAGCCGAAGTTGACCAGGTCGGCTTCGGTCACCGTGCGGCGGTGGGTCAGCAGCGACTCGCCGATGCGCAGTTGCTGGAAGTAGCGGCGGAACGGGTGGACTTCGGTTTCGATCACTTCGCCACCGCGTACGTATTCGCCGGTGACTGCCGTGAGCATGCTCGGCGAGCCCTGGACAGCGGCACGCTGCAGGTAGTGCTTGACCGCACGCAGGCCACCCAGCTCTTCACCACCACCGGCCCGGCCAGGGCCGCCGTGCTTGAGTTGCGGCAGTGGCGAGCCGTGGCCGGTGGACTCCTTCGCGGCCTCGCTGTCGAGCACCAGCAGGCGACCATGCCAGGCAGCCGCCACCGGAATGGCCTTGGCAGCCACGCTACGGTCGGCGGTGACCAGGGTTGCCACCAGGCTGCCTTTGCCCCGTGCGGCCAGCGCCAAGGCTTCGTCAAGGTCATCGTAAGCCATCAGCGTGCTGACCGGGCCGAACGCTTCGATGTCGTGGGCGCCGCCTTCGGCGTGCGGGTCGCGGGCTTGCAGCAGGGTCGGGGCGAAGAACGCCCCCTCGGCCACACCTTCGCCGCGCGGGGCAAAGCCATCGCTGGCGCCGAACAGCTGGTCACAGCTTTGCAGCAGGCTGCGCACCCGCTCGGCCACGTCGTGCTGCTGGTCATGGGAGGCCAGGGCACCCATGCGCACGCCTTCCAGCGAGGGGTCGCCAACCACGACTTTGCTCAGGCGCTCGCGCAAGCGTGTGGCAACGGCATCGATGTGCCTGGCCGGCACAATGGCCCGGCGGATGGCCGTGCATTTCTGCCCTGCCTTGGTGGTCATTTCACGCACCACCTCTTTGATATACAGATCGAACTCTTCGCTGTCCGGGCTTACGTCCGGCCCGAGGATGGCACAGTTCAGCGAGTCCGCCTCTGCGGTGAAAGGTACCGAATTACGTATCAGGTTCGGCGTGACGCGCAATTTGGCAGCGGTATCGGCAGAGCCGGTGAAGGTCACTACATCCTGACCTTGCAGGCGGTCGAGCAAGTCGCCTGTGCTGCCGATCACCAGTTGCAGGCTACCTTCCGGCAGCAGGCCGGAGGCGTTCATCAGGCGTACGACGGCTTCGGTCAGGTAGCTGGTGGCGGTCGCAGGCTTGACGATACAAGGCATGCCGGCCAGGAAGGTCGGCGCGAATTTTTCCAGCATGCCCCAGATGGGGAAGTTGAACGCGTTGATGTGCACCGCAACGCCTGCACGCGGCACCAGAATGTGGCTGCCGGCGAAATGGCCTTGTTTGCCCAGCGCAATGGCAGGGCCTTCGTGCACCAGGTTACCCGACGGCAACTCACGGCTGCCAATGCCCGCGTACGAGAACAACGTGGCGTTACCGCCCTCGATGTCGATCCAGCTGTCGGCACGGGTAGCGCCGCTGTGGTGGGACAGGGCGTAAAGCTGTTCTTTGCGTTCGGCCAGGTACAAGGCCAGGGCTTTGAGGCGCTGGGCGCGTTGCTGGAAGTCCATGGCCATCAAGCTGGCAAGGCCACGGGCTCGGGCGTAGTCCACGGCTTCGGCGAAGTCCGGGCGCTCTTCATGGCTGTAGGCAAGCACGTGGCCGTCGAGGGCACTGCGCAGGGCCTGAGCGCCATGCTGGCCCAGCCAACGGCCGGCAATGAAGCTTTGCAGGGTAGGGGCGGCAGACATGCTGTTCTCCATGCTGTTCAAATGTAGGGGCGCGCTGTTACCACAGCGCCAGGGTGTAGCCGATGATCAGGCGGTTTTCGTCCACGGCATTGGTCAGGCCGTTGCCGGAACGGAAAGTGACATTGCGCCAGCGCAGGCTCACGTCTTTGAACGGGCCGCTCTGGATGACGTAGGTGATGTCGGTGTCGCGTTCGCGCTCGCGGCCATTGCTGACGGTGGCGGTTTCGGCGTGGCGGCCGTCGGTGTAGCGGGTCATGAAACTCAGCCCGGGGATGCCCATCGCCACAAAGTCGTAGTCATAGCGCACTTGCCATGAGTCCAGCCCGGCACGGGTGAAGGTGTTGTAGGTGACCAGGTTGACCGTAAAAGGGTCGCCGCCGTTGACGAACGGGAAAGCGCTGTCGCCGGACATCTGCTGCCAGGTGGCGGTGAACTTGTGCGCCCGCACGCCGAGGGTGAACATGGCGTTGAAGTTGCGGTTGTCGATGTTGCCGGCACGCTCGGCGCCGTCGTTGCGGCTGTCGAAGTAGCGCAGGTCGCTGCGCAGGCTCACACCTTCGCTCAATGGGCGGGTATCGATCAGGCCCACGAACTGCTGGCGGTAGATGTCTTCGAGCTTGGCGTAGTAGTAGCTGACGCTGGTTTGCGGGGTGATGGCATAGCTGCCACCGCCGAAGTCCAGGTGGTCGCTGGTAGCAGCGCCGTAGCCAATGTCGTCCCGGCCCGAGGAATCGCGCAGGTTGGCCTTGGTCAGGCGGCCGGCGTTGAAGGTGAGGCCATCAAGGTCCTGGCTGGTCAACAGGCCACCCTGGAAGGTGGACGCCAACAGGCGGGTGTCGTTGTAGACCACCACCGGCAAGATGGGTTGCAGTGTGCCCAGGCGCAGTGTGCTCTTGGACACGCGCACCTTGCCGGTCAGGCCCAGTTCGCTGTAGTCATCGACCGGCTCATGGCTGTTCGGGCCAAAGGGCAGCAGGCCGGTGTTGCGGCGGTCGCGACTGGAGTCGAGCTTGATACCCAGCTGGCCCATGGCATCGACGCCAAAACCGACCGGGCCTTCGGTAAAGCCCGACTCCAGCTTGGCGGTAAAGCCCTGGCCCCATTCCTCGGCCTTGGCCTGCGGGGCATTGCTTTGGCGGAAGTCGCGGTTGATATAGTGGTTACGCAGCTCCAGCCGTGCGTGGCTGTCGCTGATGAAGTCTGCCATCGCTGGCAATGGCAGTGCGAGGGTGGCCAGCCAGGCAGCTGACATGAAGTGCGTGCGGTTCATTGTTGTTGTTTTACCCGACATGATTGTTCGTCCTTGAAGTCAGTGCTTGCTGGCGCCGGCGGCGCCGATACCTGTCATGGAGCGGATGAACTGGGCCAGGTAGCGGCCGCGCTCTTCAGTGGCGCGCTCGGAGCTGTCGGTGACCGAGAACACCCAGGCGCTGAGGAACGCCAGGCTCATGGAGAACAACGCCGGGTTGCTGTAAGGGAACAATGCTGTTTCGTTGTGCAGCACGTTGACCCACACCGCCGGGCCAAGCACCACCAGCAGCACGGCCGAAACCAGGCCAGCCATGCTGCCGCATACCGCGCCACGGGTGGTCAGCCCCTTCCAGAACATCGAGAGCAGCAGCACCGGGAAATTGACCGAGGCAGCCACTGCCAGTACCAGGCCGGAGAGGAAGGCGATGTTCTGCGACTCGAACAGCAGGCCGAGGATCACCGCCAGCAGGCCGATCAGCAGGGTGGCGATACGCGACACACGCATTTCTTCCTGCTCGGTGGCCTTGCCTTGACGGAACACGCAGGCGTACAGATCGTGGGACACGGCCGATGCGCCAGACAGCGCCAGGCCGGCAACCACGGCCAGGATGGTGGCGAAGGCCACGGCAGAGATGAAACCAAGGAACAGGTTGCCGCCCACGGCCTGGGCCAGGTGCACGGCGACCATGTTGCCGCCGCCGATGATGGCGCCGGTGGCATCGCGGTAGGACGGCTCGGTACCGACCATGACAATGGCGCCAAAGCCAATGACGATCAGCAGCAGGTAGAAGTAGCCGATAAAGCCGGTGGCATAGAACACGCTCTTGCGTGCTTCCTTGGCGTCGCTCACGGTGAAGAAGCGCATCAGGATATGCGGCAGGCCAGCGGTGCCGAACATCATGCCCAGGCCAAGGGAAATGGCATCAATCGGGTTGGACAGCAAGCCACCCGGGGCCATGATCGCCTGCCCCTTGGCATGCACGGCCACGGCGCTGGCGAACATGGCTTCGGTGCTGAAGCCAAAATGCCTGAGCACCATGAAGGCCATGAAGCTGGTGCCCGACAGCAGCATGACGGCCTTGATGATCTGCACCCAGGTGGTGGCGAGCATGCCGCCGAAGGTGACGTAGGCCACCATCAACACGCCGACCAGCATGACCGCGTACAGGTAGCTGATGCCGAACAGCAGCTCGATCAGCTTGCCGGCGCCGACCATCTGCGCGACCAGATACATCAATGCAACGACCAAGGTGCCGAACGCCGATGTGAGGCGTACCGGCGTTTGTGCCAGGCGGTAGCTGACCACGTCGGCGAACGTGTACTTGCCCAGGTTGCGCAGGCGCTCGGCGATCAGGAACAGTATGATCGGCCAGCCGGCCAGCACGCCAAGGGCATACAGCAGGCCGTCGTAGCCGTTCATGAACATCATGGCCGAGATGCCCAGGAAGGAAGCGGCACTGATCATGTCGCCAGCGATCGCCAGGCCGTTCTGCATGCCGGTCAGCCCCCCGCCGGCGGTATAGAAGTCGCTGGCCGAGCGGGTGCGCAGGGCAGCCCAGCGGGTGACCAGCAGGGTGAAGCAGACGAACACCATGAACATCGAGATGGCTGTCCAGTTCATTGTGCGCACTCCTGCTTGACCTTTTCGTTGAGCGGGTCGAGCACGTTGTTGGCGCGGTGCACGTAGATGCCGGTCAGGGCGAAGGACAGCAGCACCATCAGCACACCCACCAGCATGCCCACGGTGGTCACGCCGCCGCTGAGGGACTGGCCGAGGGTGCTGGGCGAAAACGCCACCAGCAGGACGAAGCCGTAGTAGATCACCAGCATGGCCAGGGTCAGGCTGCCGTTGAGGCGGCGTTTGCGCCGTACCAGGTGCTGGAAGTCGGGGTGGTTGGCGATGCTTTCTATGCGTTCGGGTGTCATGGGTTGCGATCTCTGGGTGTTGTAATTGTTTTGTTGAGGTCACGCGGGTGTTGCGGTGTCGCTGATGGCCTCTTCGCGGGCTTGCCCGCTCCCACAGGTATGGCGTTGCTCTACGCCTTTGTGCGGTCCCTGTGGGAGCGGGCGCGCCCGCGAAGCAAGCGACTCGGTCTCAAAGCTGGTCGAAATCGAGGACCACTTTGTCGCTCACCGGGTAGGTCTGGCACGACAGCACATACCCGGCCGCCACTTCGTAGTCCTCCAGGGCATGGTTGCTGTCCATTTCCACTTCGCCTTCGATCACCCGGCACTTGCAGGTAGAGCACACGCCGGCCTTGCAGGAGTAGGGCAGCTCGGCGCCGATGGCATTGCCGGCGTCCAGCACGTTCTGGGTGTTGCGTGGCAAGTCGAAGGTGAGCGCGCGTCCGTCGCTGATCACGGTGATGTGGCTGAGCGCCGCGTCCACCTGGCGCGCCGCTTCGCGGGCTTCACGTCGTGCTTCGTTACCGGCAGCGGCGAACAGCTCGAAATGGATGCGCTCCTTGCTTAGGCCGTTGGCCTGCAAGCTGTCGCGTACGGTCTCGGTCATCGCCTGGGGGCCGCAGATGAAGGCCGCGTCCAGGCCTGGAACGTCCAACCAGCGCGAAAACAGCTGGCCGCACTTGTCAGCGTCGATGCGACCGTTGTAAAGGTCGACATCCTGCTGCTCGCGGCTGAATACGAAAATCAGGTTCAGGCGGTCGAGGTACCGGTTTTTAAGGTCTTCGAGCTTGTCGCGGAACAGCGCGCCAGAGCTGGAACGGTTGCCGTACAGCAAGGTGAAGCGGCTGTGCGGTTCACTGTCCAGGGTGGTGCCAATGATCGACAGGATCGGGGTAATGCCGCTGCCGGCGGCCACGCCCAGGTAATTGCCGTGGCGGGAAGGGTCCAGCGGCACGAAGAAGCTGCCCGATGGCGGCATCACGTCCAGTTGCTGGCCGGCTTTGAGCACATCATTGGCAAACGCCGAGAAACGCCCGCCTGGCACGCGTTTTACGGCCACGCGCAGCTCGCCGTCCTGGACAGCGCTGCAGATGGAGTAGGAACGGCGGACTTCTTCGTTGTCCAGCCGGGTACGCATGACCAGGTACTGGCCCTGGGTGAAACGGAACTGCGCTTGCAGGTGCTCGGGCACGTCGAAGGCAATCGAGACCGCGTCACGGGTCTCGTTGCGCACTTGCTTGATGGTCAGGCTGTGAAACTGGCTCATGGCATTCTCCACGGCTCAAATGCATTTGAAATAGTCGAACGGCTCCAGGCACTCGCGGCAGCGGTACAGCGCCTTGCACGCGGTGGAGCCGAACTGGCTGAGCAATTCGGTATGGGCGCTGCCGCATTGTGGGCAGCACACTTGGGGCACTTCGCCCAGCAGGCTTCGCTTGCTGGCGCTGCCTTGGGGGGGCGCAATGCCGTAAGCCCGAAGGCGCTCGCGGCCCAGTTCGCTGATCCAGTCAGTGCTCCATGCCGGGGTCAGCCGGCGCTCAAGGTCTGGCGCGGCAAAACCGGCCTGTTCCAGCGCCTGGCGGATATCACCTTCGATCACCTCGGTGGCCGGGCAACCGGAGTAGGTCGGGGTAACCACCAGGTGCAGGTGGCCGGCGCGCCAGTCGAGATCGCGAACGATCCCCAGGTCGACCACGCTGACCACGGGCACTTCCGGGTCCATGACCTGGCCAAGCACCGCCCATGCCCGGGCCAGGTCGTCGCCTTGCAGCGCCCGCGCACCCCGGTCGCCGGCAATCAGCTCACCAGGTTGCATCGGGGTAGGCCCTTGGCAGGAACTGCATTTCGGCCAACAACAGGCCCAGGTGCTCGGTGTGCAAGCCTTTGCGACCGTCCAGGTAGAAGTGGCTGGCAGCCTTTGGCAGCGGCAGTTCGACCGAGGCGAAGGTTTCGCTCACCTGCTTGAGCCAGGCTGCCCCCACGGCGGCGGGGTCGGCAGCGATACCCGCTTTGGCCAGCTGCACTTCATTGTCGCTGCCAGCCGTCAGCTCGACCGTGAAACGCCACAGTGCCGCAATGGCGGCAAGCATGCGCTGGCGGCTTTCCTCCGTGCCGCCACCCAAACGCTGTACCCACTCACTGGAGCGGCGCAGGTGGTAGGTGACCTCCTTCAAGGCCTTGGCGGCGATACCGGCGATACGTTCATCGCTGGAGCCAGCCAACCCCTGCAGCAGGGCGAAGTGCCAGGCGTCGTAGAGGAACTGCTTGGTCATGGTCACGGCGTAATCGCCGTTAGGCTGCTCGACCAGCAGCAGGTTGCGGTAGGCTCGCTCGTCACGGCGGAAGGCCAGGGCATCGGCGTCGCGGCCGTCATCCAGCAGCTCAGCGGCGTACTCCAGCCAATTGCGCGCCTGGCCGACCAGGTCGAGGCCGACGTTCATCAGGGCCAGTTCTTCTTCGATGGCCGGGGCGTGGCCACACCACTCGCAAAGGCGCTGGCCTTGTACCAGGGCACTGTCGCCAAGCAGCAGCAGGTAGGGGATAAGGGCTTCGTTGTGCATGGCCAACCTCACATGTGTCCGACTTCGTCGGGCAGTTCGTAGAAGCTGGCATGGCGGTAGACCTTGTCGTCCGAAGGGGCGAACAGCGGGTCTTTCTCGTCGGGGGACGACGCGGTGATCAGCGCCGAGGGCACCACCCACAGGCTTACGCCTTCGCTGCGGCGGGTGTACAGCTCGCGGGCGTTCTCGATGGCCATGGCGGCATCGGCGGCGTGCACACTGCCGACGTGCTTGTGGTTAAGGCCGTGCTTGCTGCGCACGAACACTTCGTAGAGGGTCCAGACAGACATTTTCGATCTCCGCATCAATCGCCGCTCAGGCGGCGTTCTTGTTCTGTTGCTTGCGCGCGTAGGCCACAGCGGCCTCGCGTACCCAGGCACCGTCCTCGATGGCCTTGCGCCGGGTGGCGACACGTTCCTGGTTGCACGGGCCATTGCCCTTGATCACTTCGTAGAACTCGTCCCACTGGATTTCGCCAAAGTCGTAGTGACCGCGGTCGGCGTTCCACTTCAGCTCCGGGTCGGGGGCAGTGCAGCCGAGCAGTTCGAGCTGCGGCACGGTCTGGTCGATGAAGCGCTGGCGCAGCTCATCGTTGGTCTGGCGCTTGATCTTCCAGGCCATGGACTGGGCGCTGTTCGGGGAATGTTCGTCGCTGGGGCCGAACATCATCAGCGAGGGCCACCACAGGCGGTTGATGGCGTCCTGCACCATGTCGCACTGGGCCTGGGTACCGTGGCGCATCATGGTCAGGAGGATTTCGTAGCCCTGGCGCTGGTGGAAGCTTTCTTCCTTGCAGATACGGATCATCGCGCGGGAGTAGGGGCCGTAGGAGGTGCGCTGCAAGACCACCTGGTTGACGATCGCGGCGCCATCCACCAGCCAGCCCACGGCACCCATGTCGGCCCAGCTGAGCGTGGGGTAGTTGAAGATGCTCGAATACTTGGCCTTGCCGCTGTGCAGCTTGGCGATTTCTTCATCGCGGTCGGCGCCCAGGGTTTCCATGGCGCTGTACAGGTAGAGGCCGTGGCCGGCTTCGTCCTGGATCTTGGCCATCAGTTGCAGCTTGCGTTTGAGGCTGGGGGCGCGGGTGACCCAGTTGCCTTCGGGCAACATGCCGACGATTTCCGAATGGGCGTGCTGGGAGATCTGCCGGATCAAGGTCTGGCGGTAGGCCTCGGGCATCCAGTTCTTGGCTTCGATCTTGATTTCAGCGTCGATCTTTTCCTGGAAGTTGCGCTCTTCGGGCGACATCTCTTCCAGCGACTTGACGCGCTTGACTTCGGTTTCCACTAGCTGTGCGTACATGTGCTGCGACTCCTGCTAAGGCATGAGTCATTTGTAAGCGATACAAAACATAACGTCAAACTGTTTTGTGTGTATCAAATAAGATTTGTGTATCGCTTTCAGGCCCCGTCGCGGGCAAAACCGTCCCCCGAAGGGATCTCGCAGCCCCTGTGAGGGCATGCAACACGCAAAAAAAAGCCCCGGACTGAGCCGGGGCCGAAAAGGCAGCCGAATGAATCAGCTGGCCAACCGTTTATCAAACACGTGGCAGGCCTTGCCCTCGGAGCGCTTGAGCGTGCCGCAAGGCTGCAGGTGCACCTGGGTGCTGATGCCAATGTAGGTCTTGATCTGCTTGCTCAGCTCACCGATCACCTGCTTGCGCTGGCCGTCATCGAGGTGCTGGCACTCCCCGCGCAACTCCACGTGCACCTCGACACTGTCCAGGTTGCCATTACGATACAGATGGATCTCATAAAGCTCAGAGAGTTGTTTTATTTTAAGCACCTGCTCCTCGATTTGGGTCGGGAACACGTTGACCCCGCGAATGATCAGCATGTCGTCGCTGCGACCGGTAATCTTGCCGATCCGCCGCATCGGGCGAGCGGTGCCCGGTAGCAGCCGTGTTAGGTCGCGGGTGCGGTAGCGCACCATCGGCAACGCCTCTTTGCTCAGCGAGGTGAACACCAGCTCGCCGAGCTGGCCGTCTGGCAGCACTGCGCCGGTGACCGGGTCGATGATCTCGGGGTAGAAGTGGTCCTCCCAGATGGTCGGGCCGTCCTTGGTTTCGATGCACTCCATTGCCACCCCAGGGCCCATGATTTCCGACAGGCCATAGATGTCGAGGGCATTGATGCCCAGCCGCCCTTCGATCGAGCGGCGCAGCTCGTCGGTCCAGGGTTCAGCACCGAAAATGCCCAGCCGCAGCTTGAGGTCGTGCGGGTCGATGCCCTGGCGCTCGATCTCGTCAGCCAGGTTGAGCATGTAGGAGGGGGTGACCATGATGATGTCAGGCTGGAAGTCGCGAATCAGCTGCACCTGCTTCTCGGTCTGGCCGCCAGACATCGGGATTACCGTGCAGCCGAGGCGCTCGGCGCCGTAATGCGCGCCAAGGCCGCCCGTGAAAAGCCCATAGCCGTAAGAAACGTGCACCTTGTCACCTTTACGCCCTCCGGCCGCGCGGATCGAGCGGGCGACGACATTGGCCCAGGTGTCGATGTCATTCTGCGTATAGCCAACCACCGTCGGCTTGCCTGTAGTGCCGCTTGAGGCGTGCAGGCGCACCACCTCTTCCTGAGGCACGGCGAACATCCCGTAGGGGTAGTTGTCACGCAGGTCGTTCTTGCCGGTGAAGGGGAACTTCGCCAGGTCTTCAAGGCTTTTGAGGTCGTCGGGGTGGGCGCCGCACTCGGCAAAGCGCTTGCGGTACAGCGGTACATTGTCGTAGGCGTGCTTCAGGCTCCAGCGCAGCCGCTCCAGCTGGTGCTGACGCAGGGCATCGACGCTGGCGGTTTCCATCGGGTCCAGCAGGGCACGATCGGCATCATGGTACATGTTCATGGCTTCACTCGAATTGTTCTTGTACGCCGCGCGGCACCGGTTGCAGGCCGTGCGGTGAGTGTCATGAGCGCAGCATATACGGCTGCGTTCGGTTGGGTAACAGGCAGATGGTCTGATCCGCTCAGAGGCGCTCGATGACCATCGCAATGCCCTGGCCAACGCCGATGCACATGGTGCACAGGGCGTAGCGGCCGGCGGTTTCTTCCAGCTCATGCAAGGCAGTGGTCACCAGGCGTGCACCGCTCATGCCCAGTGGGTGACCCAGGGCAATGGCACCGCCGTTGCGGTTCACCCTCGGGTCATCATCGGCCAGGCCCAGTTCGCGCAACACCGCCAGGCCCTGGGCCGCAAAGGCCTCGTTAAGCTCGATGACGTCGAGGTCGGCCAGCGACAAACCCGTCAATTCCAGCACCTTGCGGGTTGCCGGTACCGGACCGATACCCATCAGCCGGGGCTCGACCCCGGCCACGGCCATGCCGACGATACGGCCGCGCGCCTTGAGGCCGTGTTGGCGGGCAGCCGCGCTACTGGCCAGCAGCAGGGCGCAGGCGCCGTCGTTGACCCCGGAGGCGTTGCCCGCTGTTACGCTGCCACCTTCACGGAAAGGCGTCCCGAGCCGGGCCAGTTGCTCAAGCGTGGTATCGCCACGTGGGTGCTCGTCGTGCTCGATCACTTTGGGCGGGCCTTTGCGCTGCGGGATTTCGACCGGCACGATTTCCCGGGCCAGGCGGCCGCGGGCCTGAGCTTGCGCTGCCTTGTGCTGGCTACGCAGGGCGAAAGCATCCTGGTCGGTGCGCGAAATACCGAACTGTTCCGCCACATTCTCGGCCGTTTCCGGCATCGAATCGGTACCGTAGGCAGCTTTCATGAGCGGGTTGACGAAACGCCAGCCGATGGTGGTGTCGAACAGCTCGGCGGCACGACCGAATGCCTGATCTGACTTGCCCATCACAAATGGCGCACGGGACATTGATTCCACGCCACCCGCCAGCATCAGCCCAGCTTCACCACAGCGCAGGGCGCGGGCTGCATTGCCGATGGCATCCAGGCCGGAACCGCACAGGCGGTTGATGGTGGTCCCAGGCACTTCGAGTGGCAGCCCGGCCAACAGGCTGGCCATGTGCGCCACGTTGCGGTTGTCTTCACCGGCCTGGTTGGCGCACCCGAGCATGACGTCATCGACGGCTTTCCAGTCCAGTTCGGGGTGACGCTGAATTAACGCCTTGAGCGGGATTGCGGCGAGGTCATCGGCCCGCACGCCGCTCAAGGCGCCGGCGTAGCGGCCAATAGGGGTGCGCACGGCGTCGATGATCAAGGCATCGGGCAGAGTGTGTTCATTCATCTTGCGTCTCCTGCGCCAGCACGGTGCCGCGCACTTTGTAGGATTTGCCATGGAACATCGCCACCAGCTCACCGCGCTGGTTATCGATGCGCACGTCGTACAGGCCGGTACGGCCCTTGCGGCTGACCTCGCTGGCGCGGGCGGTGAGCACGTCATCGCGCAACGCCGGAGCCAGGTAGTCGATGCTGCAGCCCAGCGCCACGGTGGCCTCATCGTAGCTGTTACAGGCGAAGGCAAATGCCGAGTCGGCCAGCGCGAACAGGAAGCCGCCATGGCAGGTGCCATGACCCTGGATCATGTCGGCACGAACCGGCATGCGCAGGCTGGCGCTGCCTGGGCCGGCATCCAGCAGGGTGATGCCCAGGCTCTGGGTGGCTTGGTCGCGGGCGTACATGGCGTCGGCACAGGCGTGTGCCAGTTCCACTTCAGTCATGCAGGGTGCCTCCTTTGGCTTCGCAGCGGCGTAACAACAGGGAAGGGCGGTAACGGCTCTCGCCGTAGCTGCGCTGCAGGTTGTCGAGCACGTGCAGGGTGTGGGCAATACCTATATTCCCGGCCCAAGCCAGCGGGCCGCAGGGGTAATTGACGCCGGCGCGCATGGCGAGGTCGATGTCGGCGGCGCTGCCGACACCTTGCAGCACGGCATCGGCGGCTTCGTTTGCAAGCATTGCCACGGTGCGCAGCACCACCAGGCCAGGCAGGTCGGCGACCGCCGTGACCTTGAGCCCGGCGCGCTGCAGCAGGGCCACGGCGTGGTCGCGTGCGCTTTCGGTGATGTCCGCCGACCAGCTGATGGCTATTCGCGTGGCAGTGCTGTAGTCCAGTGCGAGGTCGAGCAGCACCAGGTTGCGCAGGCCATCTTCACGGGCGCGCTGGCTGGCGAGGCGGCCATCGGACAGTGCCAGGGTGGCATCGCCGACCCGGATCACACCGCTACCTGCACGCCGGGTGACGGCGATGCCATTGAGGCTCAGGCGCTCTACCAGTGGCTGCATTACACCCAAGTTTCCCTCGATGACGCAGGCTTCGGCGCTGGTGAGGCTGCACAGTTCAGCAGGTGCTGGCCGTTCGGCGCCTTCGGCATAGCTATAAAAGCCTTGGCCAGTCTTGCGGCCAAGGCGTCCGGCATCCACCAGCTCTTTTTGCACCAGCGAAGGCTGGAAGCGGAAATCTCCATAGAACGCATCGAACACCGAGCAGGTGACGGCGTAGTTGACGTCGTGCCCTATCAGGTCGGTGAGTTCGAACGCCCCCATGCGGAAACCACCCGCATCGCGCAACAGTGCATCGAGGCTGGCGCAGTCGGCTGCACCTTCCTGCAACAGGCGCAGGCTTTCGGCATAGAAAGGCCGCGCCACACGGTTGACGATAAAACCCGGTGTCGAGCGCGTGTGCACTGGCTGTTTACCCCAGGCCTGGGCGGTATCGTAGATGCAAGAGGCCACTGCCGGTTCGGTTGCCAGGCCCGACACCACTTCGACTAACGCCATCAGCGGCGCCGGGTTGAAGAAGTGCATGCCAACTACCTGTTGCGGGCGTGCAAGGCCGGCGGCCAGGCTGGTGATGGACAACGACGAGGTGTTGCTGGCGAGTATGCAATCGTCGGCGCACAGGGCTTCGAGCTGACGCAATAGCGTCTGCTTGACCTGCAGGTTCTCGACGATGGCTTCGATCACCAAGCCGGCATCAGCCAATGCTTCAAGGGTGTCGACCGGGCATAGCCGCAGGCGGATCATTTCGTGTTCGGCTGCCTGCAACTTGCCTTTTTCCACCAGCCGGGTGAGTTGCCGATCAATACCGGCCACAGCCTGGGCAGCAGCGCCTGGGCGGTTGTCGTACAGTTTCACCGGGTGTCCGGCCTGGGCCGCGACCTGGGCGATGCCGGCCCCCATGGCACCCGCACCGATCACCGCCACCTGCACATCGCTTGCGAGTGCACTCATGTTCAGCACCCCTTGAAATCTGGCGTGCGCTTGTTCATGAAGGCGCTCACACCTTCGCGGTAGTCTTCGCTGCGCCCGGCCAGACGCTGCAGATCGCGTTCCAGCTCCAGCTGTTCATCGAAGCCATTGTCGAAGCTGGCATTAAGGCCGCGCTTGATCAGGGCCAGACCGTAAGTGGGCTGGGTGGCAAGCTGGCGGGCGAGGGTGAGGGCCTCATCACGCAGTGCGGCATCGTCCACTACGCGATGGATCAGCCCCCACTGCTGGGCCTGCTCGGCGCCAAGGCGTTCGCCCAGCATGGCCAGGGCCTTGGCCCGTGCCATGCCGACCAGGCGCGGCAGCAGCCAGGTACCACCAGAGTCCGGCACCAGGCCGATCTTGCAGAACGCCTGAATGAAGCTTGCAGAGCGGGCAGCCAGTACCAGATCGCAGGCCAGCGGTATGTTGGCACCGGCGCCAGCGGCCACGCCGTTGACCGCACAGATCACCGGCAGCGGCAGGTCGCGCAACGTGCGCACCAGCGGGTTGTAAAACTTGTCGATGGACTCGCCCAGGTCTGGCATTTCGGCACCTGGGGCAACGTTGCGGTCGGACAGGTCCTGGCCGGCGCAGAAGCCACGGCCTTCGCCTGTCAGCAGCAGTACTCGCGCATCACTGCTCTGGCGTACTTGCTTGAGTGCCTCGCGCACTTCCAGGTGCATGGCGGTGTTGAAGCTGTTCAGTTGCTCGGGGCGGTTAAGCGAGAGGAGGGCGACGCCGTCCTCGATGGAAAACAGGATGTGCTGGAAAGTCATGACAGACTCGCTCCGTCAGTCGAGGGAAAAATGGTCAGCGGCCCTGGAAACGGGCCTGGCGCTTTTCCTGGAATGCCCGGATACCTTCATCGCGGTCGGCGGTACCGGCAAGCAGGGTGAACGCATGCCGTTCGAAACGCAGGCCGCTGGCCAGGTCGGTGTCGCCGGCTTTCAGTAACGCCTCCTTGCCCAGGCGCACAGCCAGGGGCGCCTTGGTGGCAATGCTGCGGGCAACCTGCAGGGCGCGTTCCACGGTGAATTCCGGTTGAGTGGTTTCGCTGACCAGGCCGGCTTGCAGGGCGTGGCGGGCGGTGATCGCTTCACCTGTCAACACCATCTGCATGGCCAACGGCTTGCCGACAGCGCGCAACAGCCGCTGGGTGCCGCCAGCGCCGGGGATGATGCCGAGGTTGATTTCCGGCTGACCGAAACGGGCGTCAGTACCGGCAATGACGATGTCGGCACACATCACCAACTCGCAACCGCCACCCAGTGCATACCCGTTCACGGCGGCAATCAGCGGCTTGGCGAATGCGGCGATCGTTTGCCAATGGGCTACACGAGGGTCGTTGAGAATGCCGACCAGATCGCGCTCGGCCATCTCACGGATGTCGGCACCTGCGGCAAATGCCTTGGGGCTACCGGTAATCACTACGGCGCGTATCTGCTCGTCGCCCCCGGCAAGCTGCAAGGCAGCAGCCAGCTCTGCCAGTAGCTCGGTGCACAGGGCATTCAGGGCCTCAGGCCGTTGCAAGGTGATGAGCTGAACGCCACGTTCGGGCGCCTGCACATCGAGATATCGCGGCATGTCGGGTTCCTCTGGCTACACGCACGGCACATCGTGGCGCCGGCATTTCTTGGAATTGTTTTTTTGCAAGGCGTGATGCTGGATCACGACCAAGTGCAGCCAGTATATGCATCATGCGATACCATTATGCAATGCTAAAAATTGTTTTATGTATCTCTTTGTTCGTATCGAAACTTCAGAAACAGGCATCGATGACCCTTCGCTTAAACGCTTCATCTGGCTATTAATCATCGTTATTGCCTAAATTTTTCACGATTCGCCACTCATGAGAGAAGCGATACACGATTGACGGGTAAGCTGAATGTGATACAAGCTGTAACGGTATCTCAAATCATTTCAGGAGTATTGCCATGCCTTGTTATCGACTGGACGGCCTGACGCCCGTGGTGCATCCATCAGCCTACGTACACCCCAGCGCAGTGCTGATCGGCGATGTCATCGTTGGCCCTGGTTGCTACATAGGCCCATTGGCATCGCTGCGGGGTGATTTCGGCCGTATCGTGCTGGAAGAGGGCGCCAACCTGCAGGACACCTGCGTAATGCATGGCTTTCCGGGCGGCGATACCGTGGTTGAACGCAACGGGCATATCGGACATGGCGCCGTGTTGCACGGGTGCAGAGTGGGCGAGGATGCCTTGATCGGGATGAATGCGGTGGTGATGGATGGTGCCCATATCGCACCACGCTGCATCGTAGCGGCTGCCAGCTTCGTCAAAGCCGGCTTCGAGTGCGAGGCTCAAAACCTTGTAATGGGCTCGCCAGCCCAGATGAAACGGCGCCTGAGCGAGCAGGAGCTGGCCTGGAAGCAGCGCGGCACCGCGCAATACCAGCAACTGGCGCAGCGCTGCATGAACACCATGGTCGAATGCCCGCCACTGGCCGAGGTTGAAGCAGGGCGGCTGCGTATGGAAGACACAGGTATCAGGCCCAAAGGCCAGGCGACGGCATGAGCCTGGTTGCGTCACGCAATGGCCAGGCGGCCCGCCGCACAGGTATAGTCGGTGCTTTATCCGCGCACAGTTCGCCCATGAGCAATCTCGCCCCACTGAACAACTTGATCACTCGCTTCCAGGAGCAGACGCCGATCCGCGCCAGCTCCCTGATCATCACCTTGTACGGCGATGCCATCGAGCCCCACGGCGGTACCGTTTGGCTAGGTAGCCTGATCAACCTGCTGGAGCCAATCGGCATCAATGAACGGCTGATTCGCACATCGATCTTTCGCCTGACCAAAGAAGGCTGGCTCACGGCAGAAAAGGTTGGCCGGCGCAGCTACTACAGCCTGACGGGCACGGGTCGCAGGCGCTTCGAGAAAGCCTTCAAACGCGTCTACAGCCCAAGCCAACCCGCTTGGGACGGGGCGTGGACGCTGGTGCTGCTGTCGCAACTGGAGGCAGGTAAACGCAAGGCCTTGCGTGAAGAACTGGAGTGGCAGGGGTTTGGCGTAATGGCGCCGAACCTGATGGGTTGCCCACGGGCAGACCGTGCCGACCTGGCTGCCACGTTGCGCGAACTCGAGGCCAGCGACGACAGCATCGTCTTTGAAACCCACACACAGGAGGTGCTCGCTTCCAAGGCCATGCGCGCCCAGGTGCGGGAGAGCTGGCGTATCGAAGAGCTGGGGCAACAGTACAGCGAATTCATCCAGCTGTTCAGGCCGCTGTGGCAGGGGTTGAAAGAGCAGACAGTGCTCGATGCGCAAGATTGCTTCCTGGCACGCACGCTGCTGATTCACGAGTACCGCCGGTTGCTGTTGCGCGACCCGCAACTGCCAGAGGAGTTACTGCCAGGGGACTGGGAGGGAAGGGCCGCACGACAGCTGTGCCGTAACCTCTACCGGTTGGTGTTTGCCAAGGCGGAGGAATGGCTGAATGCAGCGTTGGAGACGGCAGACGGACCATTGCCGGATGTTAACGAAAGCTTCTACAAACGTTTTGGTGGGTTGGTGTAAGGGCAAAGAGAGGGCAGTTATCTGCCCTTTTATATAACTACGCTAAATGACTATTTAGTGTAGTTAACGGTAATCACCAGCCAATTTCTACCTATACATTAGAAGAAATCGCCGCCTAATCCAACTTTCTCGCAATGCTAAGCTTCCGCCGCTTGCTTGAATGGAGCAGGCGGCGGGCTCTGGACACCCAACAACCAGTCGCAGTAGCGGGCCACGCCTTGCTGGACTGTCAACGTTTGTGCCTTGTACCCGGCAGCGCGCAAGCGCTCGAGGTCGGCACAGGTAAAACACTGGTATTTGCCACGTAAATGATCCGGAAACTCGCAGTACTCCAGTACACCTTCGAGCAAGGCCGTCTCAAGTGACAACGGGGGTTGGTCTTGTTGCTCACGCAGCCGATTGATTACAGCCAACGCAACGTCATTGAAAGGCTGGGCGCGACCGCTGCCTACATTGAAGATACCGCTTGATTGCGGGTGATCAAGGAAGAACATGTTGACCTTGACCACATCATCCACAGAGACGAAATCACGCAGGTGGCCACCGCTGGGATAATCACCATAACGGCCAAACAGCGTCACTTTTCCCTGGGCCTGGTACTGGTTGAAGCAGTGCAGGGCCACTGACGCCATGGCGCCTTTATGCTGTTCCTGGGGGCCGTACACGTTGAAATAACGCAAACCGACGATCTGGCTGCGTGCTGTAGTCAATTGTCGGCGTACCTGTTGATCGAACAGGAATTTGGAGTAGCCATAAACGTTCAGCGGTCGCTCGCATTCGCGCTGTTCGCGAAAATCTCGTCCTGCACCGTACACAGCTGCCGATGACGCATATAAGAACGGCGTTTGCTGGCGCTGCGCAGAAACAAGCAATTCATGGCTGTACCGGTAGTTGTTGTCCATCATGAAACGACCATCAGCCTCGACGGTGCTTGAACACGCGCCTTGGTGCAGCACCGCGCGAACCTTGCCAAACTGACCACGGGCAAAACGATCGAGAAAATCGTCCTTATCCAGGTAATCAGCGATTTCACTGTCGGCCAGGTTACGGAATTTGTCGCCATCGGTCAGGTCGTCGACGGCGATAATCTCCGTTTCGTTACGCCGGTTAAGTGCCTGGACGAGATTGCTGCCGATGAAGCCTGCAGCGCCGGTTACGATGATCGTCATGCCAGATTCCCCGTAAGGGTGCGTAGGCTGGATTTTAATCAAGGCACAGGTACCCAACCTTAACCTGGGTCAACGAATTCGCCGGCAAGGATGAACCAGGCGCTTGAGCTGGCTTAACATCTGGCACTCCACGGTGCCGTTTGAAATATCTAGTAACCCTATAATGCATATTATGTTAAATATGATATAGCTCGTCGTCTCTGTCTGTGTGATGTCCTCATTGTGACCGCCACCTAATGAATGGAATGGCGTCAGTCAAGGCGTTGACTATTGGATTTACTCTCCCGCCTCCCTATCGCACACTGCGGTAAACGCTCACCTGTCTGTGCAGATTGCGTTGTTCTATCCTCGTGACACGAGAGCTTCTATGCTGACGGTGCAAAATCTAATTGCTATTGATCCACTGAAACTGCAGGTTGCCGCCGGCATGGCAGGCATTGGACGGACTATCACCTGGGCGCATACGGTTGACCTACCCGACCCTTGGCGCTGGGTGTCGCCGGGTGACCTGGTGATGACTACCGGCGTGGGCCTGCCACAGACTTCGCAGGAACAGGTCGAATGGCTGGAGCAACTGGTACAAAGCAACCCTGGCGCATTGGTTATCGCGCCAAGGCAAGATGCCCCAGACTTGACACAAGCACTGCTAGACGCTGCCGACAGGCTGCACTTTCCGGTGCTGCGCGCGAGCTTCCAACTGGAGTTCGTCAAGCTTTCGCACCAGGTTATTGAAAGCGTGCTGCAGGCGCAGAGGGAGCGGTTTAACGCCAGTGAACGGCTGTTTCAGACTTACGCAGAAGCACTGCGCAAGCAGCCAGAAATGGCTGGTAGGCTATCGATTCTCGCCAATGCTTTGGGTATGAGCCTGACAATCGAAGACGCCGTCAGTGGGCTCAAGATTGTCGAAGCCCAAACCCTATCCCCAGACGATGTCGATCACATCGAACGCATACCGATCGGCGGTCGAGCCCGCGCCAATCTCATTATCTCGAGCAGCGCCAGGCGTTCGGCCGATGACTCCATTTTGGTGAGGTCATTGGCCGGTTTGCTGGGTGTCGAACTGGAGCGACTGATGATCCAGCGCGACCTGCAACGCGAAGAAGGTGCATCGCTGCTCCGCAGCCTGGTCGACAGTACAACCGAGTTTGCTTTAGCGTTGCCAATGCTGGAGCGTCATGGGCTCACAGGCACATTGGTAAGTCTGGCGGTACTGCCAGGGCAAGCCGGCCCATGGTCAATCGAAGATATTCATCACTGCCCTGCCCTGCACGCGCTAACGCCATTGCTGTTTGTCGAGAGCGGACTGTTGATGGCGCTAAGTCGAAATCAGCCATCAATATTTGAGGCATTGCGCACCAACCTTGGTGCCGGCACTGTAATCGGCGTTAGCGGGCCCATCTCCGCAGCAACGGGCCTGAAGGAAAGTTTCCGGCAATCCCGGCTCGCCCTTACCCAGGCTCAGGAGATAGAAAAAGAAATCCTGGCCTATGGCGAGGCAGAAACCGGGTTGATCATGGCACCCAAGTCGATGCCTGAAGCACGGGCATTGGTAGGTCGCTATCTGGGCCCATTGATTGAGCACGACCGTACCCAGGGTGCAGCGCTGCTGACCACATTGATTACCTTCCTGAAGAACGACGGTAATTGGAAAGCAACCGCTTTCGACCTTGATATTCACCGCCAAACGCTTGTTTATCGTTTGAAGCTGGTTGAGCAACTCACAGGGCTGAAGCCAACCACTACCAGTGGCATCGCACGTTTCTGGATTGCGATTCAGGCGGGCAAGAACACAAAGCTGATCGATTGAAATCGGCGCAATGTAAAAGACCCCGCTGCGTGGGCGGGGTCTTTTCCGTCAGCTAACCGATAGCCTTAATGGCTGGTCGGCATCGCGAACTCTGCGCCTTTGGCGATGGCTTGCGGCCAGCGCTGCATGATGCTCTTCTGCTTGGTGTAAAAGCGCACCCCCTCCTCGCCATAAGCATGCATGTCGCCGAACAAGCTCTTCTTCCAGCCGCCAAAGCCATGCCAGGCCATCGGCACCGGAATCGGCACGTTGATACCGACCATACCCACCTGGATACGGCGTCCGAACTCGCGGGCAATGTGGCCGTCGCGGGTGTACAGGCTAACGCCGTTGCCGAATTCGTGGGCGTTGATCAGGTCGACCGCTTCGGCGAAGTCTTTCACGCGCATGCACGCCAGCACCGGGCCGAAGATCTCTTCCTTGTAGATCCGCATGCCTGGCGTGACATTGTCGAACAGCGTGCCGCCCAGCCAGAAACCATCGCCACAGCCTTCGCCTGCGGTCTGGCCATTGAAGCCACGACCATCGACCAACATGGTCGCGCCCTCTTTTACACCTTGCTCGATGTAACCGGTAATACGCTCCAGCGCCGCACGGGTAACGATCGGGCCCATTTCGGCTTCGAGGTTGGTGCCGTTGAGCACTTTGAGCTCACGGGTGCGCTCGATCAGCTTGGGCATGACTTTTTCAGCGGTATCATCACCGACAAATACCGCTACGCTGATGGCCATGCAGCGCTCACCGGCCGAACCGTACGCCGCACCGATCAGGGCATCGACTACCTGATCGATATCGGCATCGGGCATCACTACCAGGTGGTTTTTCGCGCCGCCCAGTGCCTGGACGCGCTTGCCATGGCGGGCGCCGGTTTCATAGATGTGGTTGGCGATCGGGGTCGAGCCCACGAACGAAACAGCCTGTACATCCGGGTGCTCAATCAAGGCGTTGACCGCGTCCTTGTCGCCCTGCACCACGTTGAACACGCCATCAGGCAGGCCGGCTTGCTTGAGCAGTTCGGCGATGAACAGGCTCGGGCTCGGGTCCAGCGGGCTTGGCTTGAGCACGAAGGTATTGCCGGTGGCCAGGGCGACCGGGAACATCCACATCGGCACCATCACCGGGAAGTTGAACGGGGTGATGCCAGTGACCACGCCCAGCGGCTGACGCAGGGTCCAGTTGTCGATGTTGGTGCTGACTTGATCGGTGAAATCGGTTTTCAGCAGCTGCGGCGCGCCGCAGGCGAATTCGACGATCTCGATGCCACGCATCACTTCGCCCTGGGCGTCGGTGAAGACCTTTCCGTGTTCGGCGGTGATCATGCGCGCCAGGTCGTCTTTGTGCTCATTCAGCAGCGCCAGGAACTTGTTCAGCACCCGCGAACGGCGCAGCGGCGACAGATTGCTCCAGGCCGGGAAGGCAGCCTTGGCCGATGCCACGGCAGCATCCACGTCTTTCTGCGCCGACAGTTGCACGTGACCTGTGACCACGCCGGTGGCCGGGTTGTAGACCGGCAGTTGCTGGCCGCTGGTGGCCTCGGCTTGAGCGCCGCAGATCCAGTTCATGATGGTTTGGGTCATTGTCTTTCTCACATCAAAGGGTAACTACGGTAGCGCGCGTTTTTTGCTCGCCGTACTCATGTTTCAGTAGATTGCGTAGACCTTGCGTACAGTCTCGAGAACATCCCAGCGGCCAGTCCACCCTGGCGGCAGGATGATCAGGTCGCCACCGTTCACTTCTACGACTTCGTCAGTGCTGCTGTCGGTGAGCAGGGCTTTGCCGGAAATGATGTAAGTGAACTCGGTGTCGGGACGCTCGATAACTGGCCAACCACCGGGTTGGCACTCCCACACACCGAGATTACCGACTGCATCTGGAGCAAGCGTCTGGATGGCGATCTGTGGGTCACCCTTGTCAGCCCCTGCACGCTGGCCGGCTGGTTTAAGTGGCAAGGCCTTGATGTCGGCGTGCTTGATGATGGTGAACGAAGGCATAGGGTTTTCTCCTTATCAATGGGCGCCGGTGAGCTTTTCCAGCAGCATCGCGGTACGCGAAGGTTTGTGGGTGAAGCGTTCTTCGATATCACTCAGCGAGGCTGCGGCGAGGCCGCTGTTGATACCGAACCAACGCAAGGGTTCGCGCTCCCAGGATGGCGAGCGGTGGTTGACCAGAGGCAACGTGTTGATTTCTTCGTCGCGCTCCAGAATGAAGTTGCGCAACAGACGCCCGGCCAGGTTGCTGGTGGCTACGCCGTCACCGACATAGTTACCCGCCCAGGCCATGCGCTTACTGCGATCGATGCTCACAGTCGGGCACCAGTCGCGCGAGACGCCTAGCGCGCCGCCCCAACGGTGAGTGATGCGTGCATCTCGCAGCGCCGGGAAGAACTCGAGCAGGGTGTCGTAGATCTTGCCGTGGATGTTGTCGACCAAATCGTCCTCGGCAGACATACGCGAGCCCCAGTTGTAGGGTGCTCCGCGACCACCGAAGACCAACCTGCCCTCCGCCGTCACCTGACCATAAACACGCAGGTGGCGCATGTCGTTGAAGGCCATGCGGTGATCGAGTTTGAGCCTGGCCAGCAAATCGCCAGGCAGTGGCTCGGTGGCCAGGACCAACGAGTACAGCGGAATGACGAAGCGCGAATGCCCGGGCTGCTGAGAAGTGAATGCCTCTGTGGCACGCACAGTCATTTCAGCGCGTACCGAGCCATGGGCGGTGTGCACCACACCCGGCGCCATCTGAGTGACAGCTGATTGCTCATAGATTTTCGCGCCCAGGCCTTCAACCAGCTTCGCCAAACCACGGACCAGCTTGCCGGGATGGATCAGCGCGCAATGCTCGGTATAAAGGCCACCCAGCGTTTCTTGAGCACCCATGCGTGTTTGGGCTTCAGCAGCCTCAAGCACGCGCCACTGATCGGGGAGACCAAAGCGTGCCGAAGACTCCACCGCTGCCCTCGCCCGCTCCATCTGTGGTTTGCTGCGCGCCAGCGACAAGAAGCCTTGCTTGGCATAGTCAGCGTCCACGCCTTCCAGGGCGAGAACCCGGCCAATCTCATCGACTGTTTCGTTCATTGCAGCCTGCAGATGCAGAGCCGCATTGTGCGAATACAACTGCTCTACGCGGTGCAGCGAGATTGGGAAAATCGCCGATGCCCAACCGCCATTGCGCCCGGAGGCGCCAAAACCGACTTCGTTTTTCTCCAGCAGGACTACGCGCAGAGAAGGATCACTCTTGAGCAGGTAGTAGGCCGTCCACAGCCCTGTGTAACCGGCTCCGACGATGACGACATCGGCTTGGACCGCACCGTCCAGTCGCTCACGCAACGGGCTTGGCGCGAACCACAGCGGTTTGTTGGGCAACTGGGACAATTCGTATTTCGCTGACATGCTGTTGGCTTCCCATTGAGGGCCCCGGGGGCCGGGGTGTACTGATACGGCGTTGTTGACTAGGCAGTGGTGACGGGCTGGCCTTTGACGGCTCGCTGACGCTTGCGAGAGAGACTCAGTGCCAGGTAAGAAGCAGCAATGGCGAAGATGGCAATCACGCACTGCAAGAGGCTCATTTGCATGGAGGGGTCGAATGCCATGCTGACCAGAACGGCGATGATCGAGGCGGTGACCAGCAGCGGCAACCATGGGTGGGCCCACATGGCGAACTTCAGGCTGCCCTCTTCTACCCACTTGCGGCGCAGCTTGAGCTGTGACAAGCAGATCATCAGGTAGACAAACAAGAACACCGTGCCCGAGGAGTTGATCAGGAACTGGAACACCGTATCCGGCCACAGCGCTGCAATGACGACGCAGCCATAGCCCACCAAGGTGGAGGCAAGCACGCCACGAACCGGCACACCTTTTTTGTTCACGCCAGCAATCCAGCGAGGTGCCTCGTCATTGGACGCCAGGACGAACAGCAGGCGTGAAGAGGTATAGAGGCCGGCATTGAGCACCGACAGCACGGCAACCAGAATGACCGCGGTGAGCATCTCGCCAGCACCGGGAATGCCAATGTGCTCCAGTGTGGTCACGAAGGGCGATTTGCCTGGGGTCAGGCTGGTCCACGGCTGGGCGACAACGATGAAGAACGTAGCCAGCACAAAGAACACCAGGATGCGCAGCATGACGGTGTTCACGGCCTTGCGGATGTTGCGGGTAGGGTCTTCCGATTCTGCCGCGGCGAGTGTCGCGACCTCGACACCTGTCATCGAGAAAATGACCACGACGACACCCGTGAACAGTGCACCAACACCGTGGGGCAAGAAGCCGCCGTGCTGGGTCAGGTTGTCAAACGTGGCAGTCGAGTTCGGCCACAGATGGAACACGTACGCGCCCGCCACCAGCAGGAACACGACGATAGCGGCGACTTTAATCCCGGCGAACCAGTATTCGGCCTCGCCAAAGGAGTGCACCGACATCATGTTCAGCAAGGTCATGCTGATCATGAGCCCCAGCGCAATGACCCAGACCGGAATATCCGGGAACCAGCCATTGATGATCTGGCCGCCAACCACGGCTTCAAAACCGACGACAATGACCCAGAAATACCAGTACAGCCAGCCGGTCATGTACCCCGCCGGCCGGCCGAACGCCATTCGGGCGTAGTCAACAAAAGAACCTTTGGTGGGATGTGCCGCTGCCATCTCACCGAGCATACGCATGACCAGGGCGACGATGATGCCGGTGATGCCATAGGTGAGGAACGCACCCGGGCCGGTTGAGGCGATGACAGCGCTGGAGCCCACGAACAGGCCGGCACCGATTACCCCGCCCAGGGCAAGCATGCTGATGTGTCGGGTTTTCAATGATCGTTTAAGGCGCGGATCATGCGCTGACTGAATGGGCATTGCGTGTCTCCTGTTATTATTGTTCAACGCTTGAACAGGAGACTAAAACGCCTAGGCGGCACTGAAAATTGTTAAATGTTCAGGTTTTCGAGCATGGATTTGTACAAATGTATGATCTCGAATGCGGCGGTTTAGAAGCACTTTTCGTCTGCTCTGCCAGGTTTGCCCGCAGTGTCATGGATTGTTATGAAGCAATGTGCAGACGAAGAGGCGCAAAGGGCCAGGGCACGCCAGAGCTGGCTCTTCCTGGCCTTCTCTAACGGATGGACAACTCAGGCGCCTCTCTGAAATGCACGTCTGTCCTCAGTGGAACTGAACGTTACCCGCTCGGCCATCAGTGCAAATTACATCCGCCCGGGCCATGTTCGATCTAGAGTTCTACAACGATCTTGCCTACCTGGCTGTTTGATTCCATGTAGCGGTGCGCTTCTACCATCTCGTCGAACTTGAATACCTTGCCGACAATCGGACGCAAGCTGCCATTCTCCAAACCGTCGGTGATGAACGCCTTGGCCCTGTTCAGCCGCGCCTCATCCTGGGTAACCTCGAAAAGCTGATAACCCCGGATGGTCAAGTCTTTGCCAAGTAGGTCCATCACCGGCACGCTGATGTCAGACGTCTCCAGCGCGCCGTACTGGAAGAAAATCCCGAGGAAAGACAGTGACCGCAGGATGTTACCCACCTCAGGGCCACCCACTGGGTCAAATGCCATGCGTGCACCCTTCCCGTCCGTGATGCGAGCCACAGCGGCGACCAGATCCTCTTCATCCGTTGCGATCACGTGCACTGCCCCAGCGTTCACGAGCGCCTGGCGCTTCTTCGAGGTGCGAGTCAACGCTACCGGAATGGCGCCAAGTGAATTGGCGATTTGAATAGCTGCCAGTCCCACACTGCTCGACGCAGCCCGGATCAGCACAACCTCACCTTTCTGTAGCTGGCCGATGTCCACCAAGGCGCCATAAGCAGTGACATACTTCATCCAGGTAGCCGCGGCCTCCACCGAAGACAGCCCCGTTGGCTGCTTCACCAATGCATGCGCCGGCGCGACAACGGCTTCGCCATACATGCCGTAGTCCGCAAATGAAAATGCCGGGATCACATTCACTTCATCGCCGACGGCAAAATCGGTCACGCCCTCTCCGACCGATTCAATCGTACCTGCCGCTTCATAGCCCAGGGCCGCGGGCATGTCGGGAGTAAAGGTGTACTGGCCGGAGCGGTACATCGCTTCCGCGCGATTGAGCCCAAGCGCCTTGACCTTGATCTTCACCTCACCTGAGCCTGGAGCCCTGACATCAAGCTCATCAATCTGAAGAACCTCTGGGCCACCAAGACGGTGGAATCGAATAACCTTTGACATGTCTTTGTTCCTCTTGTGAATGCTCAAAGCTCAAAGTTACTGAGCTGCACGCAGGAGAAAAAGACGCGTCCGAATTACAGACTGGTATCCCAAAATTACCAATCAAGGCTGGGTCAAGCCCTTGTCAGCCATCAGCGACCGTAGCCAGGCAACAAAGGCCTCGACCGCCGGCGGAATAAGTTCGCGATGGGGGTACAGGATCGAGACACGCTTTGAGGGTACCGGACAATGCTGCATCACCCGCACCAGCGCGCCGGAATCAAGATGAGCCTGAACATTGAGCGCTGGGCCTTGTATCAGGCCGAATCCCGCCAGTGCCGATGCGACAAAACCCTGAGTATCGTTCACGTTGATTGCCGACCTGACCCGAACGGTCTGGATTTCGTCGCCTTGAACAAACAACCATTCCAGCGTGCGAGGATTGCGGCCCGAGAAATAGTTCACCGCGAGGTGTTCGCTCAAATCATCAATGCGCTCGGGCACCCCATGTCGCGCGAGGTACGCTGGAGAAGCACAGGTCACCATGGGTAGATAACCAATTCCGCTGGCAATCAGGCTGGAATCTTCCAGTGCGCCAAGCCTCACGACGCAATCGACGCCTTCGCTGATCAGGTCGATCGGCTTATCGCTGGTACCCAGCGTCAACTCAATCCCAGGATAGCGTTGCTGAAACTCCATGAGTGACGGAATGATGAGCAGGTGGCCAACTGACACCGGTAAGTCGACACGCAGTTTCCCGACCAATCGCGCTGGACGACCACTTAGCGAAGCCATCGCCTGCCCGACATTCTCCAGGATGGCCTTGCACCTGTGGTAAAACGCCTCACCCTCCGGGGTCATGCTGAGCCTGCGTGTAGACCTGTTGAGCAGCCGCCCATCTAGCCGCTGTTCAAGGAGCTGGATTGACTTTGACACCGCCGGCCGGTGCATGTGAAGCGAATGCGCCGCGTTGGTAAAGCTGCCGGTTTCCACAACACTCACGAAGACCTGCATCGCATTAAGTACATCCATTCATAGCTCCAGGTAGATGCCATTGATTGACAAGAGCACTCTTATTGAGTGGTTGCAGCGTCCCCTTAAGCAACCGACCGCACGAAATCCAGGAAGCTCTGCGTGGTTGCACTGCGTTTATCGCTTTGCTGGCTGACTACATGGAACTGACGTTTGGCCCAGGCATCATTGAGCGGGATTGTAATAAGAGGTGGGTCTTCGGCTGATTCGCTAATCGCTCGATCAGGGAGAACGGCAATACCTAGCCCACCTTGAATCATCCGGCACACCGCATCAAAACTCTGCAGGTGCACGCCGTAGTTGATGGGCCTCTGTACCGCACAGGCTGCCTTGTCCAAAGTCTGATACAGCGGGCTGTCGCGATGCAGTGCAATGTGCCGGTATACGAGACTTTCGGCAAAATCGACGCTAGCTCGGCTTGCCAGCGGATGGTCGTCCCTGACCACAAGTGCCAAGTGGTCAATGTGATAATTCTGGATAGCCAAGCCTACCTCGCTCGCCGACTCCAGCCCTGCCCCGATACCAATATCACACTGATTCCCCATGATGTTCTCAATCACCTGCTCACTGGTGCGTTCCTCCAGTTCGACATCGACATGGGGATGGACGGTGAGGAAACTGTTCAGGTCATGGGGCAGGAACTGAATGATACTGGAGCGGTTTGCGTGGATTCTGACATGCCCTTTTTCGCCGCTCGTGAATCTGGATAAATCCGCGCTCATCTTGAGCATTTCGTTGAGCAATCGCTGCGCGTGCTCAAGCAGGCACTGGCCGGCAGGCGTTGGCTGAACACCTTTATTGAACCGGTACAACAACGAAGACCCTACGGCCTCCTCCAATTCAGCGATGCGCTTGCTCACAGCCGAAGCCCCCATGCATTCGCGCTCGGCTGCCTTGGCGAAGCTGCCCTCCGCGCAGGTCGCGATAAACAGTCGAAGCGTGGTTGGGTCGTAGCGCCAGGTGGTTTGCATAGGTAACCGGAAATTTTATCGTGGCAGGCAGGAAGAATTATCGCGGCAAGCTCATCGCATAGCTTTCATCATGCTCATCGTTGAGGAGATGATCATGACAAAAAAAATCCGCTTTGCCGGGCGCTTCCTATTTTTATCCTGTGACAGCGAAGCAGTGCAACGCCAGATCAAGGGCGCTGATCTCAGCCTGCAACAAACGCTGCCGCTCAGGGACAACATTTCCACTGATGAAATTACCCCGGTCGTCATCATGATGACCTACGACGAGCGCTTGGGTACCTACCCCTACGTCGGGTTCAAAACCGAAGGCAAGCTGCCGATCGGTAACGACACAGTCAAGAACGGCGGCTTTGAGATCACGGTTGCGGGTAAACGCTATGGTAAAGGCTCGTCCCGCGAATCCAGCCCACTGGCAGAAAAGTCTGCCGGAATCAGGTTGATCATCGCCGAAAGCTTCGAGCGGATCTATCGGCAGAACTGCGACAACATCGGCATTTACACCTCTACCGATTTCTCATTGATTGATCGCATTCGCGCAGGTGAAGAGATTGATCTGGAGGCGTTTCTGGTCGGCCGGGACGAGGTCACTCAGGAGGTGATTCGCGCTGGCGGCTTGTTGCCCTACAGCAAAGCGAATCTGCCCCGCCGCCCTGAGAAAGTGTTCAACCCCTCTGCCCCTGACCGTCGACCCATGACGTTAGTCGAGAAGATCATTGAGTGTCGGCGTGTTGCACCGGAAGGTAATCTCGCCCGCGGCGACGGCGTTTTTCTGTCCGCTGACTGGCGATTCAGTCATGACTACTTCACCGGCATGTGTGCTCACCTCATGCATGGCGCATTCGGCCACGCGCTAGAGCTGGCCCGACCAAGCGAGATCATTGCCTTCCAGGATCACCTGATCCTGGCTAACCAGAGCTTCCCACATGTTCGCGACAATTTGCTTGGGGCGGTCGGCGGCCTCGCATCTGCGCATGACGCGTTCGTACGCCGATATCCGGTGCGGGCACATGGTGCTCTGGCAGGTCAAAGCGGGTCTGAAGGCATCTGTCATGCCCTGCTGACCGAAAAATACGCACTCCCCGGTCAGGTTGTGGTCGGTACCGACTCGCATACACCGCATTCGGGTGCATTGGGTTGCCTGGCCTTTGGTGCCGGGGCAACGGATATCGCCAACAGCTGGGCGACGGGTTTCATTCGTTGCCGTATGCCTGAGGTCATCAAGGTTGAGCTTACCGGCAGGCTGCGAGCCGGTGTCACAGCCAAAGACATTGTCCTGGAATTGTTACGCAGCGAACCTATCCGCCAAGGTCAGGCCATCGGTGCGGTCTTTGAGTATTCAGGCGAAGCAGTGGCAGCACTCTCCATTGATGAACGGGCAACGCTCACGAACATGGTCGCTGAGCTGGGGGGCTTCACCGGTATCGTGATCCCCGACCAGAAAGCGGTGGACTTCATTCATGAGCGCCGTGGCGTCAAGATCGAACTCGAAGATTGGCTGTTCAGCGATCCCGATGCAGAATACAAAGAGCACATCAAAATCGACTGCCGCACGCTCTCCCCGATGCTGGCAGCGCCTGGTGATCCAGGCAACGGCATTGCACTGGATGACCTTGCTGAAGAGGTGCCGATCGATATCGCGTATGGCGGCTCTTGCACCGCCGGCAAGCGTGAGGACTTCGATTACTACCATGAAGTACTGGCGTGGGGCCTCGACCACGGGCTCCGCATCCCCGGTCACACCAAGCTTTTCCTGCAATTTGGCACGCTCGCCGTACGTGATTACTGCCAGCAACAAGGCTACCTGGATACCTTTGAGAAGGCGGGTGTCGAACTGATCATGCCCGGCTGCGGCGCATGCGCAAACTGTGGCCCGGGGTCGTCAACGCGACCCGATCAGGTGACTGTCAGCGCGATCAACCGTAATTTTCCAGGTCGATCTGGCCCTGGCCAGGTCTGGCTTGCCAGCCCGTATACAGTGGTAGCCAGTGCGTTGCTTGGAAAGCTTGGCAGCTTCGAAACCTTGCAAGCGTCCGTCGCCGCTGAAGTAACGTCAGCATGATCACTACAGCTGATCTGTGCGATAGCCATTCAGACATGATTGGCGCAGGCGGTCTTTTAGTTCTTCAAGGCGCCTGGCGCTGGTTCGGCAAGGCCGCCTCCATGGCGGGCCCAATCGCCACGCTCCAGGCACGCGGCTGCAATTTAGAGTTGCGCGAGCAGTTAGACCAGCCAGGCCTTGGCCGAATCCTGGTGATCGAAGCCGGGGGCGACCCTGGTGCGTTATTGGGTGACAACCTGGCGATCAAGGCACTGGTTAATGGTTGGGCCGGCTTTTTTATAAACGGCAACGTGCGTGACAGCAGAGCGCTCTCTGCGATCGATCTGCCCGTCCTGGCTTTAGGTGCATGGCCCGCGCGGTCAAAAAATGGGCCCGGCGGCAGGGGCGACGTCACACTTGAAATTGGCGGCGCGCGACTCTCTCCTGGAAACTGGCTTTATGCCGATGCGGATGGCGTTTTGCTGAGCGAGGTTCAACTCAATACGAACTGAGCTTGCGGCCACTGCCAGAATCATGCGCAAGTTTGGAACGTGATTAGCGGCTGGTGGGCCTCCATCAGCCAATTCATCTCTCCGACAAATACAATTATGGAGAAAGCGAATGGCTACCTTGACCCAAGAGGCAACGTACGTTGCTTCAGATGTGCAAGAGCTATTGCTCTACCGTCGCATTGCCTGGCGTATCCTGCCACTGACGATTGTCTGCTTCCTTTTCTCGTATTTCGATCGCATCAACATCAGCTTTGCCAAGACCCAGATGCAAGCTGAACTGGGGCTCAGCGATGCCGCCTATGGCTTTGCTGCCAGTATTTTTTTCTTCGGCTACGTGATGTTTGAGGTACCCAGTAGCTACGGGCTCAAGAAATACGGAGCGCCCAGCTGGATCTGCCGAATCATGGTCAGCTGGGGCATCGCGACGGCATGCCTGGTCTTTGCCTATAACGAGTACACCCTGTATTTCTTGCGGTTTCTGATCGGCGTCATGGAAGCTGGCTTCGGCCCAGCCTTGCTGTTCTACCTCGCATGCTGGTTCCCGAAGAAGAATCTGGCCAGCATGAACGGTATCTGGTTCCTGTCCATTCCACTCTCGGGTGTACTGGGCGCGCCGGTGTCGGGGGGCATTCTTGAGTACATGAACGGCTTCCTGGGGTTGGCCGGATGGCATTGGCTGTTCGTCCTTTCAGGTCTCCCCTGTGCGCTGCTTGGCGTTATCGTGCTGTACAAGCTTGACCGTGATATCCAGTCGGCAAAATGGCTGACTCAGCCGGAAAAGGATCTACTGCAGCGTAACCTGGATAATGACCGAAAAGACGCGAAGCCAATCCATGCTTCATTGCTGAAAGTCATCCTCACTCGCGAGGTAGCGGTACTGTCTGCGATTTATTTCATGGTGAAGCTGACGGGCTATGGGCTGAATTTCTGGATGCCACACTTGATTGGTTCATCTGGCGTCAATAATCAGATGGCCGTCGGATTCCTCACCGCATTGCCATACCTGGTCGCAGCCATCGGAATGATTTTCGTCACCCGGCGCTCTGACGCCACCGGCGAGCGCAAGCGCTACTTGTGGCAGTGCATGCTGGTAGGGGGTATCGGTTACTTCGCGGCCTGCTACTTCAACAGCAATCATTATCTCCTGACAGCGTTTCTGGTGCTGGCCACCGCTGGCGTCTTTATTGCCATTCCGATCTTCTGGACTATTCCGCAGAAGGCCTTCGCAGGCTTGGCAATTGCTGGCGGCATTGCAGCGATCAATACCGTAGGCCAGCTCAGCGGCATGGTGGCGCCGCTACTGGTCGGCTACATAAACGACCTCACCGGTAATACCTACATGGGTATGTTAGCGCTGGCGCCGTTCTGCCTGATCTGCGCCGCAGTCATCCTTTGGGGTATTCCCAACGACCGTAAAACCGCTTGATCCCTGGTGCCCCTCCAGGGCACCTCAGTCCAACCTGATGGCTTGCTCGGCATGCACTTGATTGCGGCGTGTCGAGCTGGCAAGGCGTTTGCCGAGCTCCGTTACTTCGATGCTGAAAACGATGGATAAGCCTTGGCCGGTGACGTGGATAACAGGACGCTCAGCACAAACTTTGGGTACAAATTCGGCGCTCACACGATCAGCGATGGCTACCAGAAAAGCCGTGGCGAATCGGCCTACGCTTACCTGGGCGGCAGTGATACGACTGCGCTTTCTGGCAGTGCCGAGCATTCGTGACGGCTAGCGGTCGTGAAGATGCTTCTTCAAAAAGGCCCGGGTGCGCTCCTGAACGGGCTTTTTCAGGATTTCATCCGGTGCCCCCTGTTCGACCACCACACCGCCATCCATGAACACGATCTGATCAGCGACTTCGCCAGCAAAACGCATCTCATGTGTAACGATCAACATGGTCATGTGTTCGGCCGCCAACTGCTTCATGACCAGGTTCACTTCGTCCACAAGCTCCGGGTCCAGCGCTGAAGTCGCTTCATCGAACAACATGACCTTCGGTTGCATGGCCAGCGCCCGGGCAATGGCAACACGCTGTTTTTGCCCACCCGACAAGCGCGACGGGTACTCGTCGACCTTGTTGCCCAGCCCGACTTTCTGCAGGTACTCCAGGGCCAGCTCCCTGGCCGCACGTTTCGAATAGCCTTTGAGCTTCACAGGCCCTATCGCGATGTTTTCACAGACCGTGAGGTGCGGAAACAGATTGAAATGCTGAAACACCATGCCCATCTGCTGGCGCACCTTGTTGATATGCTGCTCAAAGGCGCGGCCTTTCAAGGGTTGATTGACTTGAGCGCCGTCAAGCCAGATTTCACCACCATTAAGCACTTCGAGATGATTGATCGAGCGCAGCAAGGTGCTTTTGCCCGAACCGCTTGGGCCGATGATGGCGAAAATCTGCCCACGCGACACCGACAGATCGATCCCCTTGAGCACCTCAAGTGCACCGTAGGCTTTACGAGCGCCCTTCACTTCTACCATAGCGTTGTTGTTCATCGTGACATCTCGACCTTTGCTTCAATAAGATGCAACCCGGCTTCGAGCGCCAGGTTGGCCACGTAGTAGATCACCGCGACGGCGATGTAGAACTCGAACGGGCTGTACGTTTCGCTGACGGCCAGCTGGGCGCTGTAGACGAGTTCGGCAATACCGATGATCGATACCAGCGACGTGTCCTTCAGCAACACGATGAGGTTGTTTCCCAGTGGCGCGATGGTTTTTCTGAGCGCCTGCGGAACAATAATGTAGCGCTGGGTCATGGCCTTGCTCAGGCCGATTGAGCGCGCGCCTTCTATCTGGCCTGGGTCAACCGCCTCGATACCGGACTTGATCACGTCGGCGTTGTACACGGCAAAATGCAGGCTGAGCCCGATGATTCCCGCAGCCAGCGCCGGAATATCGATACCCACCTGAACCAGCCCGTAGTAGATCAAATAGAGTTGCAACAACAATGGTGTGCCCATCAACAGCCAGGTCATAAAGCGCACAGGCAGCGCCATGGCGTGAGGCGCATACAAGTCGATCAGGGCAATGAGCACACCCACGACCAGGCTGATGACGCTGCTGCAGAGAAACATGACAACCGTCCACCACAGTCCGGTCGCCAGCATGTCGTAATAAGGTGCGATGACACTCAGGTTTAATCCTTCCACTGCCAACCCCTCACTTGGTCGCGTATCGCTTGTCCAGCACTTCCACCAGATACTTGACCGAGTAGACCATGACGATATAAAGCAACGCCGACACCATGAATATCTCGAATGGTTTGTACGTTGAACTGATGAAGCGCTGCGCGGTGTATGTCAGTTCAACCACCGAAATGGCCGACACCAAGGCGGAGCCTTTGATCAGGCCAATGGCATTGACACCAAGCGGCCGAATCATGAGTTTCAGTGCCTGGGGAATGATGATGAATAACAATGTTTGCCTACGGCTGAAACCAATCGACCGTGCCCCCTCCTCCTGGCCTGGGTCAACGTTGGCGATCGCACCTCGTATGGACTCCGACATATAGGCCGCGATGTTCATGCCCAAACCGATTACCGCAGCAGCGAACGGCTCCAGCTCTATGCCTATTTGTGGCCCGCCAAAATAGATGATGAACAACTGCACCAGGCAGGGTGTGCCGCGGAACACGCTGACGTACAGGCTTGCCACCCACCGCAGGATAATGAACGGCGAAAACCTGCAGGTTACCAGCACAATGGCGAGAAGCAGGCCAAGTAGTAATGAAAGCAACGAGATCTGCACGGTGACCCAAGCGGCTTCCAGAAAAAACGGGTAAGTGCGATGGATTAATGACAGGTCCATGAAACCACTCACAAAAAGTCTGCCAACCCGGCCCGGCCTACCGGCCAGGCCATTCCTGGGGCGCTTCAGCGAATGTCGCTGCCCACCCATTTCATTGAAATTTCCTTGTACGTGCCGTCTGCCAGAATCTCGTCCAGAGCCTTCTGCAACTGGGCCTTGAATTCAGGGTTGTTTCTGCGAATGGCAATGCCCAGACCTTCGCGGCCACCCTGCTCGTCCGGCAAACTGATGATCCGCACTTTTTGCCCGGTTTCCTTTACCGCAACCATGACCGGGATGCTGTCCATCACCACCGCATCGATACGCCCGGCATCCAGGTCGACCAGCATTTCAGGCAAGCCTTTATAGGTGCGCACTTTAAGATTGCCGCGCGCACGCGCCCATTTGTCATGCGAATCACCCAACGTGACGCCGACGGTAACATCCTTGAGGTCATCAAGTTCTTTAATCGGAGAGCTTTCCTTGACACCAATGGTACGGCCCGCATGGTAATACGGCCCGACGAAGTCAACGGCTTTAAGGCGCTCGGGCGTAATGGTCATCGAGGCGATGACAGCGTCATACTTCTTGGCCAGTAACCCTGCAATAATGCCGTCAAACGGTGTAGTGATGATTTTTATATTCACGCCCAGGCGCTGGGCAAGTGCTTCTCCGATGGAGGCGTCGAAACCGACAATTTCATTCTTTTCATTGGCAAAGCTAAAGGGAGAATACTGCCCGCTCATTGCCACCCGTAACACGTTCGACGCTTGAACAGCCTGCAAGTCGTCGGCGTATGCCACACCTTGAGAGAACAAGGCGACAGCCGCTACCGCAGTGGAAGCCAGTAGCATTCTGGTTTTTCTTGCCAGCATCGAGGCACTCCTTGGAAGTTTGTATTTCTTATTGTTCCGGGCTCTTAGGCCCCATCCTTCACAGAAAGCTTTGCACACTGAAACCTTGAAATCACCCTGCAAAGTGCGTGTAGGACTGGCACATTGCCGGAATCGACCGACATAATGCCGGCGCTACTTCGACCCTTGGAGAAACTGGAGTAGTGTCTTGCAATGCACAAAAAAGAAGCAAATGGCTAACTATTCCCTGCACTTTATTGGGGCGGACGGCCCTTTACCGGCGATCAGACAGGAGTGTCAGCATTGCGCGAATTAGACGTCAAAGATCGGGAAATCCTCGAAATACTCTCCAAGGAAGCACGTGTCGCACTCAAGGCACTTGCGGCAAGAATCGGCCTGTCAAGAAGCGCGACCAGCGAACGGGTTTTACACCTGGAGCGCAGCGGAATCATTCGGGGATATCGCGCGGACATTGGTGAAATTGATGCCAACGTTATACGGGCAATCATTCTGGTCTCGCTGAAACGCACACCGGCGCTTGGCCTGCTGGACCTGCTGGCACAGAACGCCCAAGTGAAACGGGTATCCTCGGTCAGCGGCCAACTCGACCTGGTTGTAGAGGTCGAGGCACGAACGATTGATGACTTGAACCGGGTGCGCGATGCCGTGGCATGCCACGATTCAGTGGATGACATCACCACTGCCGTGGTGCTGCGGCGCGATATCGACCGCCAAAAAGCCTGAACGCACGAACAGGGCTTGCCGATCGGCACGCCCTGCCCGGTTGAAACGCGCTACTTCAGCGCCGCAGTGAAGCTGTCTTGCAGCACGTCAAGAAGAAAGTCCGCATTGGCCCGGCTGAAAATCATGGAAGGACGCATTTTCAGCACGTTGTCATGCGGGCCTTCGGTACCGATCAACACGCCGCGTTCTCTGGCGCCATCGGCAACTTTCCTGGCCAAGGCCGTGGCCGGAGCCTTTGAGGTGCGGTCCGTGACCAATACGATGCCGAGGAACAGGCCCAACCCGCGTACATCACCAATCACATCGAATTGCTGCTGAAGTTTGCGGAAACCCTCAAGCAGGTAATTGCCGATGCTCAAGGCGTTCTCTTTCAGCTGGTCGCGCTCGATTGCATTGAGCACCGCCAGGCCCACCGCACACGACACGGGGTTGCCGGCGAACGTATTGAAATACTCCATGCCGTTGTTGAAAGCATCGGCAACTTCGCGCGTGGTCACCACCGCCGACATCGGGTGGCCGTTACCAATCGGTTTGCCCATGGTGACAGCATCCGGCACTACGCCTTGGGTCTCGAACGCCCACCAGTGGCTACCGACGCGGCCAAACCCGACCTGCACCTCATCGGCCAGGCACAGCCCACCTTCGGCGCGAACCATGGCGTATACCTCCTTGAGGTAATGCTCGGGCAGGAACACCTGCCCCGCCACGCTGGGGATCGACTCGGCAAGAAAGAAGCCCGGGCCCTTGCCGGCTTTGCGCATGGCGTCCAGCTGCTCTGCCACCGATTCGGCAAACCGTTTGCCGTGTTCTTCCAATGGCCAGTGCCCGGGCGCGTAGTAGCTGTCTGGAACCACCGCCTCGTATACGTGCGCCGCCCTGCCCTTGCCGGCTTTGCGCTTGTACTTGTAAGGGCTCAGGTCGATGAGCTCTTGCGTGGTGCCATGGTAAGCCCAGTCCAGCACGATCGCCTGGTCGCTACCGGTGTAGTTGCGCGCCATGCGCAACATGAGGCTGTTGGCTTCACTGCCCGAGCAGCCGAATGACGCCACACAAAGGCCCTCTGGCAACGTGCCGGTCAGCCGCTCGGCGTACTCGACGATGTTGTCGTGCAGGTAACGGGTGTTGGTGTTAAGTCGTGCAGCCTGGCGGGTCAAGGCGTCGACCACGTCGGGATGGCTATGGCCCAGGTGGCACACGTTGTTGAAGCAGTCCAGGTAGGCCCGCCCGAAGTTGTCGATCAGCCATACGCCATCGCCGCGCACGAACTTGATCGGGTCGGTGTACGAAATTGACAAGTTCGGTAGCAGCAGCTCTTTACGCTTGGCAATGATCTGGGCCTTGGCCATTCCCTGCTGGTTGTAGGTTTCTGGCGGGATGCCGGCCAAGGTCGAGGCATCAGGGAACAGGTCAGCCCACACCTCGCGGTATTCGGGCTCTCCAACGCCAATGACCTCACTCGCGCTCAGCTGGGTGTCGGTGGTCATCTGCAGATGCAGGTGGGGAATCCAGCCGCCGTTTTCATTATCGGTGCCCATGTAGCCCACCAGGTCGCCGGCTTCGAGCTTGTCACCGGCCTTCAAACGGCTGAGCGCCTCGTGGGCCATGTGCCCCCACAGGGTCAGAAATGGCGGGCAACCTGGCGGGCTGTGCTCGATCATCACCAGCCCACCATAGCCCAGCGGGTCGGGTTCAACCTCAACGCTTTTGACGGTACCGGCGACCGGAGCGTACAACGGCGTACCGGCGGGCATCACCAGATCGACCCCCACATGCAGGGTGCGGCGCTGCCCCTTGATGAAGCGCGACTCGAAGGCACTGTCCGTATAAATGGTACGCAACTCACCCCATGGCCCAATGGCCAGCGGCACGTTGTGCGCGGCAGAGAACGCATCCCACCAGCGCGTCGCATCGGCAGGCCGCTGCTCGGCTGAGGCGATGGTCATTTCGTGGCTGGCGTCGCCAAACGGCGCGATCACCTTGTTGAGGATGGCGGCTGACGGGCGCACCAGGTCGGCAAATGATGTGTGGTTATCGGCGATCCAGCGGCGCACTGCACCCGCCCCCTCGACGGCATCGAAACCACAGGCTTTGCGCAGGATGCCTGTAGCCAGCCGTGGATTCATCGAATCAAGCTGTTCCAGCAGGCGCCAGGCTGGCGCTTCACTGATCGCCAGGTAGGGGTTGTCTTCTGTCTGATCTTGCCGGGAAGCGGAGAAAGTAACGCTGATGACCAGGCGCATGGCAATCAGGTTGAACAGCACGTCAAGCTCTTGCGCTTGCAATGGGTACTTTTCATGGAATCCGGCCACCAGCGCTGCGGCAGCGCCGATCGGGTCGTCCATGTCGAGAATGGCGTACGCACTGGCGATCGCGACCTCGGCAATCAGCACGGTGTGCACGGCATCGCCAAAGTCGATGAAGCCGGTCACATGGCGGGTGGTCTCGGCATCGACCAGAATGTTCCAGTCGTTGGCGTCATTGTGGATCACCTGCGCCCTGAGTGATGCCAGCCTGGGCTGTACCGTGTGTTCGAACCGGGTGATAAAACGCTCGGCAATGGCCCGGCGCTCGGGGCTTTTGATGTGGTGCAAGCGCGAACGGGAGCGTGCGGCATGGCGCAAGTCCCAGTCCAGGTCACGGACGGCACCCGGGTGCATGAACCCCTGCAGGGCGCGGTCAAGTTCACCGAGTGCCCGGCCAAAGTTGCTCATCAGCGCGAAAGAGCGCTTGGCCTCGGCAAGCGGCGTGCCGGCCAACCAGCTGACCAGGCGCATCGCATGCTGCTCACCTGTGGCGCTGGCCACGGATGGCAGGTAGTCACCCGCCACACTAGCCCGAAGGTGAGGCACACCCAGGTGCGCGCCATGCACGGCCAGATGATCGAGCAGCGCGGTTTGAAACTCGCTTTCTACCCGGGGCTCGCTGGCATTGACGATTTTCAGTATCCAGCCCGCATCGACGCCCGTATCCAACCGGTAATTGCGGTCACGCTCCCCGTCCAGGGGGGTTGCTGTAGCGGTGACATTGAAGAAATCTTTTGCGAGGCCCTCTGCATCGCTTGCCGAAAACCGAGGTGCCGGGTGGGAAAGGTCTGTCATATCATCACGTTCCGAGCGAGCAAATTGTTTTGAATAGCTTGTCATGCACTGCCGAAACCGACACCCTGCATACGGTCGGGATCCACAGGCATTATGCCGGTACCGACCGGCATAAAGACGGCGAGCTTATCAGGTGGTGCAATGCGTGAACTGGACGCAAAAGATCGTGAGATTCTTGAAGTACTTTCGAAGGACGCGCGCATTGCGCTGAAGGCATTAGCCGGCCGCATCGGCCTTTCCAGAAGCGCCACGACCGAGCGTGTGGCCAACCTTGAACGCAGCGGGATTATTCGTGGATACCGTGCAGATATCGGCGAAATAGACGCCAATGTCATACGCGCGATACTGCTGGTGACCTTGCAGCGCACACCTGCCATGGGGCTGCTCGACCAGTTGGCGACGGACGCACGCGTGCGGCGGGTTTCCTCGGTGAGTGGGCAGCTTGACCTGGTGGTTGAGGTGGAAACCCGGACAATCGACGACCTCAATCAGGTACGCGACAACGTGGCACGTCACGAATCGGTGGATGACATTACCACGTCGGTTGTCCTGCGCCGTGATATCGACCGCCAGGGCGCCTGATCATCCACGCAGGGTTGTCCAGGCCAGCTCGCGCAGCGGCGTACGAGCGCTCAACGCGTTAGCAGTACGCGGTCAATCTCGCCAACCACCTGCCGCGTTGCGTCTTCGATGGCCCCTTCATTACGGCACAACACCCAGCCGTGCTTTACAAGCGCCCGCTCGAAAGCCTCGGTGCAGGCAACCTGTTCATTCAGGTTGTGTATCACCGTACTGCCCAGGCCACGCGTGCGTGCCGCCGCCCTTGCCCACGAGGTTTCAGGGGCCGTGACAACCCCGACATGCAAATCTGGCACTTGCACGCTGAGGTCGAGGTTCAATCGCAAGATCTGGTCAAACGGCACCGTGCGGCGAAACGCGGCGTCAGAGGGGTACCAGCGATCAATCAGGACGATGCTGTCAGCGGGCTGCCTGGGCAGTACGTGCCGGGAAATCCAGGCGCGGCTTTCAGCGAAGCGCTCGCACACCTTGAACTCCAGATCCCGGCACGGGTTTCTGGCGAGCTTGTTGACCAACGCCATGGTTTCGCCCCGGTAGGGATCGCTCTTTTTTTCGCAAAGGCGAATCACCTTTTTCCCGTCCACCCTCAGGGCTTGGGTGACGGCCTCCAGCAGCGTGGTCTTGCCGGTGCCTTTAGGCCCATCAATGGAAACAAACAGCGGGCGGATCATCGTTCAATACCAGTTGGCTCAGGTGCGGATGAGACCATTGATCGCCGCTTGCCTTCAAGGCATATCGACAAGGGTACATCTGTACTCCACAGGCAAAAGGCGGCACATGCCGCCTTCTCGTCCCTTCCTGGCGACTGCCTGCCCAGGTATCAATCCTGGGCCTTCCAACCCATTTGCCTGAGCGCGGTCAGCAAGCGCGCCCCATCCAGGCCAGGCACCTCCCGCCCGTCTTCAGCCTGCATGGGCCGACCGGCCAGGATGGCGTTGACAATGGCTTCCTCTACCGCCTCGGCCGCTGCCGCGAACAGCGGCGAAATGTGGTCGTTATTGACCATCGCCACGTGCGCTGTCATCGGCAGATCGCGGCGGTTGTAATCGGCCGGCGCCAGCCCGGTATTGCCCGTCGAGAACGCCAGGAAGATATCGCCGCTGGAGTCATCGGTGCCGCCCCCCGTGCGGGCAATACCCAGCGCAGCACGTTGCGCCAGGCGTTGGCACTGATGCGGCAGCAACGGTGCATCGGTGGCCAGTACCACCACGATCGAACCCATGCCTGGGGTGTCCTGCTGCTCGAAGGGTGAAGGCAAATCGAGCAACACCCGGCCGACGGGGTAGCCATCCACCCGCAGCTCACGGCGTTGGCCATGGTTGGCCTGGACAAAGGCTCCCACCGTCCAGCCACCCTGCTCTGCCGGCAGTACCCGCGACGCGGTACCAATGCCGCCTTTGAACTCATGGCAGATCATGCCGGTACCCCCACCTACCGCACCCTCTTCCACAGGCCCGCTGCGGGCAGCACCCAACGCCTGCTGAACCAGGTCTGCATTGACATGCTGGCCCCAGATATCGTTCAGCACGCCATCATAGGTTTCCATTACCACCGGCATGCACCAGTAGGTCGAGCTGTCCCCCAAGGTTGCATGCTCATGGGCGATCATCGCATCACGTACCACGCCAACGCTGTGCGTGTTGGTGGTCGCGATGGCGGTGGTCAGCAGACCCGCCTCTCGGATCCACTCAAGGCCCGTGGCATCGCCATTGCCATTCAGCACATGGCAACCGGCAAAACATGGCTGATAACGCGCCGGGCCTTCGCGGGGCTCGATGACACTGACACCGGTGCGCACCGGTTTTCCCGCATGGGCCTTGTTCAGGGTCGCGTGGCCTACCCGTACGCCGGGTACATCGGTGATTGCGTTGTGCGGGCCTGGCAGGCCAAGGCCCAGCGTGATCCCGAAATCGCGTGCTCGCATCATGTCTCTCGCTTAAAGTTTCTGAAAGGCTGGGCTCAACTTGCCGTAGGTGCCGTACAGCACCACGGAGGTAAGCAGAATGCCAACGATGATGAAAATGTCCCGGGCTGAAGCCGAACTCAAAAGCGTCGAAAGCAGGTATCCGGCACCTGTCACGGCGGCCAGTGCCGGCAGCGGCCAGAGCGGCATGCGGTACGGGTGCTCGCGGTCACGGCGCAGGACTCTGCTGAACAGCGCGCACAAGCCGACGACCAGGTATACGCACAAGATCAGCAGCACGGTGAACGATGTGAGCTCCGCCAGGTTGGAACTGAACGTTAGGGCCGCAGACGGCACCGCAAGGAACAACGTGGCCAGCCATGGCGACTCCCACTTGGGGTGAATGCAGGTAAAGGCGCGGTTCAGGCTCGGCATCCACAACGCATCCCGCCCGCTGCTGTAGATCACCCGCCCGCTCTGGATCACCAGGGCGATGATGGCGTTGAACACCGACAGGAAGATACCGGCACTCACCAGGCGCGACAGGGTTTCGTTGCCATGCGCCGTCAACAGGTAGCCGATCGGGTCGGGGCTGGCCAGCATCGCCTCCAGCGAGGGCGCACCGATCAGCAGCGCAACCAGCGGAATCACTTCGATGGCCACCACCAGCACCAGTGACCACATCACCGCTCTGGGGATGCCGCGCCCACCGCACTTCATGTCCTCGGCCAGCAGCACTGCGCCGCCATAACCGTTGAACGAGAACAACGCCGTGCCAATAGCACCAACCACCAGCGCCCAAGGCGCCGCGTGAAGTATTCCGTTGTCGAGTACCAGCGGGCTGACGAGGCTGCTGACCGGTTGCTGAGCATGGCCGAAGCCCAGCACCACAATCACCATCAGCGCCGCCACCTCAAGCAACAGGCACACGCCGGTGACCCACGCGTTCAGCTTTATATTGAGGATACCCAGCAGGTAACCCAAGGCCACAATCACCAGGGCCACCGTCTGCCCGTCAAGCTGGGTGCCCAGTGCTGCATTCAGGTAAGTGGCAGCCCCGGTGGCCAGTACCGGTGGAATGAACACCAGCATCGCCAGCACGGTAAGAAAGGTGGCGTAACCGAACATGCCGCCAAATACCCGTTTGGCAAACACGTACTCCCCGCCTGCTGCACTGTGCGCACGGCCCAGTTCGGCATAGCAAAGCGCGAACATCAGCGCCAGCACGCCACCCAGCATGAAGGCCCATATGACCCCGGTACCGGCCTGGGCGATGGCAAATGGCGCGATGACGAAGACCGAACTGGCGGGGGTTACCGAAGAGACGGTAATGGCAACTACATCTGCGACGCTCAGCGTCGGTTTAAGGACTGGGGCGGGTGCACTGCAGGACGTCATTTGTTCATCCTCACGTTGTTGTTAGTGTCAGGAGGCAGAACCAGAAAGCGAAGCATGGCGAGCTCGACGGCCCGCTTGATGGGTATGGAATCTATGCGGCGTCACCCTGCCGGGCAATTCCCACTAAGGGGTACCCCCGTTGACAGCTGCGGCAAACCGGGCGCCAATGCCTTACCCCTTTCAAGGATGCTGTCGTGGACATTCTCTTTCATGAAGTGGCCGGCCACACCGCGCTGGCCAGAACGATCGAGCAGATTGGCGGCCCGCGCTTCTGGCGCCAGCTGATCCTGGTACTGCGGCATTGGGTGCCGTTCGACAACGCGCTGGTGATTCACTTCGCGGCCCAGGGCGCGCCTCACGTGCTGGAGGAATACGACGCCGCGCCAGCGCCCGCTGCGGGTGAGCTTTACCTCGACGGCCTGTACCTGCTCGACCCGTTCTACCAGGCCGCGCGCGAAGGCCTGGCCAGTGGTTGCTACCACCTCGAAGAAGTGGCGCCGGACCACTTCTGGCAAACGGACTATTACCAGAACTACTTTCAAAACCACGTACTGGTGGACGAAGTGCAGTTCCTGTTGCAGTTGCCCGAAGGGGTGTTGTCGCTGTCGTTGGGCATGCGCCGTGCGTTCACCGCAGCAGAGCTGGGCAAGTTGAACCTGGTCAGTGCCTGGGTGCTGGCCTTGCTTGAGCAGCACTGGGCACGTAGCGGCATCTCGGTGCCAGCACAGCCACCGGTTGGCGACGCCTTGGCCAGGTTTGCCCAGGGCCTGTTATCCGAGCGGGAGCTGGAAATTGCCCGCCTGATCCTGCGCGGCTATTCGTCGAAGGCGATGGCGCAACGGCTGGGCATCTCGCCAGAAACCATCAAGGTGCACCGGCGCCACCTGTACGCGAAACTGAATATCTCGTCTCACCCTGAACTGTTTTCGATGTTCATCCGTGAGCTGGGGTTCGCTGATGATCGAGGGGAACACCCGTCATAAGCCGGTACAGCCCTTTTCGCCTCGCTATGCCAAAGGCCGGCATGCCTGCTAGGCTGACGTTGGCGGCCCTGCTGGCAGCCTCCTCATCCCCCCACAGGCACGGCCAATGACATTCAACCCCCAAGTAAACCTGACCAACTGCGACCGCGAGCCTATTCAGATACCCGGCAGTATCCAGCCCCATGGCTGCCTGCTGGCATGCGATGCCTCGGCCACCGTCGTTTTGCGTCATTCGGCCAATGCTGCACAAATGCTGGGCGTAGCAAGCGACATCAACGGCCAGAAGCTGCATGCGGTGCTCGGGGATGAGGTGGCGCATACCCTGCGCAACGCGCTGGCCCGCACCCGGGAGGCCTCGCGGCCGGCGCTCAGCTTCGGTGTGAAGCTGCCCAGCGGCGAGGCTGTCGACATTGCCGCCCACTTGTTCAAAGGCACAGCTATCCTCGAGTTCGAACCTGCTGGCGCGAGCATCGCCGAGCCGATCGAACTGGCCCGCACGCTGATCGCCCAACTGCGCGAAATCGACCAGACCAGCAAGCTGTTCCGCGATGCTGCCCGCTTTGTCCGGGCCGTGCTCGGTTACGACCGGGTGATGATCTACCAATTGGGTGCCGACGGCGCCGGCAAAGTGGTTGCAGAGGCCAGGCGCAGCGACCTCGAAAGCTTCATGGGCCAGTATTTCCCGGCCTCCGACATCCCCCAGCAGGCCCGCGCACTTTACCTGCGCAACCCGATCCGGGTGATCTCGGATGCCCAGTTCAAGACAGTCGCCATCGACCCGGTGCTCGACCCCTCGGGCGAGCCGCTAGACCTTTCCTATGCGCACTTGCGCAGCGTCTCGCCGATCCATTGCGAATACCTGTGCAACATGGGCGTGGGGGCCTCCATGTCGATTTCGGTCATCGTCAACGGAGAGCTGTGGGGGATGATCGCCTGCCACCACTATGCACCGCGCACACTGGCCATGGGGCAACGTGTGGCGGCGGAAATGTTCGGCGAATTCTTCTCGCTGCATATCGAGACCCTGCGCAGCCGGCAAAAGCTTGAAGCCGCCGTGCACGTTCACAAAGCGCTGGACAGTATGCTGCTTGACGCCAACCAGGCTGCAGACATCGATGGGTTCTTCCGTGCGCGCCTGCCCCGGCTTATGTCGCTGATCCCCTGCGACGGCATCGGTATGTCGCTGCAAGGCCGATGGTCATCCGCCGGGCTGACGCCGCCCAAATCGGCGGTGCCCGACCTGCTGCGCCTGGCAGATATCGTCAGCTCCGGTCGTACCTGGGCGTCCAACCGCCTGTCGATGGTGCTGCCTGCGGCCCAGGCGTACTTTACCGATGTGTCGGGTGTGCTGATCATACCGATGTCGCAGCAACCGAGGGATTACCTGATCTTCTTCCGCAAGGAAGTGGTCGAGACACTCGACTGGGCCGGGGACCCGAACAAGACCTATGACAGCGGCGCACTGGGCGACCGCCTGACACCACGCAAGAGCTTTGCGATCTGGAAAGAAACCGTTCACCAGCAGTCACTGCCCTGGACCGAGCAGGACCGCCAGTTTGGCGACGCCATCCGTACTGCTATCGTCGAGGTGGTGCTGTATAACAGCGAGTTGCTGGCCAGCGAGCGTTCGAAGGCAGAAGTGCGCCAGCGCATCCTCAATGAAGAGCTCAACCACAGGGTCAAGAACATCCTGTCGTTGATTGGCGCGCTGGTTGCCCACCCGACCTCGGAGAGCCAGACACTGCAGGACTACGTGGCGACATTGAAGGGGCGCATCCATGCGCTGTCCCTCGCTCACGACCAGGTGGTACGCGGTGACGGTGGCGGGCGACTGGCCAAGCTGCTGGAGGCAGAGCTTTCACCCTACCGCACCGCCGCCGGAGTGATTGAACTGCAAGGCCCGAACGTTATCCTGGATGCCCGCGCCTATTCGGTCATGGCCTTGGTGCTGCACGAACTGGCAACCAATGCTGCCAAATACGGCGCGCTGTCGCAGGCGAGCGGCAAGCTTGCCGTGAGCTGGGCCATCGACGCCAGCAACGGCTGCAGCATTACCTGGCGCGAAAGCGGCGGGCCAACGGTTCGCCCGCCCAGCCGCAATGGCTTTGGCTCGGTGCTGATAGAACGCAGTATTCCGTTCGATCTGAGTGGCACCAGCGCAGTGGAATATCACCCCGAAGGCGTGGAAGGGTTGTTCAGGATTCCTGCAAAACACCTGTCCGTGGCCGAAGCGGCCGAGCCTGCGAGCACGGCCGCGCCGGTTACCCGTGCAGCCGATGCCTTTGCCGCCCGGACGGGCTTGTGCGTGCTGATCCTTGAAGATCAGCTGGTGATCGCGGTTGGCCTTGAGCAGATTCTCAACGATGCACAGATCAAGGACGTGATGACCGCCAGCTCCGAGGATGAGGCCATGCGCTTGATCAGCAGCCGCACACCGGACGTCGCGATACTGGATGTGAACCTGGGAACAGGGACGTCGATTTCCGTCGCCGATGAACTGCAGCGCCGGCAAATTCCGTTTCTGTTCGCTACAGGCTATGGCGACGGCATCAGCATTCCCGAGCATCTGAAGGATGTGCCCGTAACCCGCAAGCCATATGACGCCAACAGCATCCTGACCAGTCTGCAGGCCCTGGTTGATCGCTGAGAGAAGGGATTCCTGAACGGAAGGAGGGAGCGCAAGCCGCTCCAGGGTACGGCGCCAGCCTTGAGGTGGCGCCGTACCTGTCAAGCATTACACCGCCAGCGCGCGCTCACGCAGCTCGCTGTTAAGGATGCGGTCGTTTTCGCTGTAATCGACCGGGCAGTCGATCACATGCACGCCCGGAGTCTTGATGCAGTGCTCCAGCAGCGGCAGCAGGCCTTCGGCGCTTTCCACGCGGTGGCCATTGGCACCGTAGGCTTCGGCGTACTTGACGAAGTCCGGGTTGCCGTAGTCCAGGCCGAAATCGGTGAAGCCCATGTTGGCCTGCTTCCAGCGAATCATGCCGTAGCCGTCGTCACGCAGGATCACCACGGTGATGTGCATGCCTAAGCGAACTGCGGTTTCCAGCTCCTGGCTGTTCATCATGAAGCCGCCGTCGCCGCATACCGAAATTACCGGGCGGTCCGGGTGCACCAGGTGTGCCGCCATGGCCGAAGGCAGGCCGGCACCCATGGTCGCCAGGGCGTTGTCCAGCAGCACGGTGTTTGGCTTGTGCGCCTTGTAGTTACGGGCGAACCAGATCTTGTAGATGCCGTTGTCCAGCGCAACGATGCCTTCGGACGGCAGCACGCGACGGATGTCGGCAACCATGCGCTGCGGGTAGACCGGGAAGCGGTTGTCGTCAGCGCCTTCGGCGATTTGCGCTTCGTTGGCTTCACGGATGGCCATCAGGCGAGTGAAGTCCCAGTGCGAGGTGTCATTCAGCGCTTCGCTGATCTGCCACACGGCGTTGGCGATGTCGCCGATCACTTCTACCTGCGGGAAGTACACGGCATCGACTTCGGCAGAGCGGAAGTTGATATGGATGACCTCAGTACCGCCACGCACCATGAAGAATGGCGGCTTCTCGATCACATCGTGGCCGATGTTGATGATCAGGTCGGCGGCTTCAACCGCACGATGCACAAAATCGCCGGACGACAGCGCGGCGTTGCCCAGGAAGCGCGGGTGGCGCTCGTCGACCACACCTTTACCCATCTGGGTGGTGATGAACGGGATGCCGGTCTTGTCGATCAGTTGCTTGAGGACCTTGGCGGTCATCTTGCGGTTGGCGCCAGCACCGATCACCAGGATCGGGTTACGGGCGTTCAGCAGCTTCTCGACGGCGGCTTCGATGGCCACATGCTCGGCCAGCGGGCGGCGGTGCAGGCTGCGCGGGATCGGCAGTGCATCGGTCTGCTCGGCGGCGATGTCTTCCGGCAGCTCCAGGTGTACCGCACCCGGCTTTTCTTCTTCGGCCAGGCGGAAGGCTTCGCGCATGCGCGACGGGATGTTGTCGGCCGAAGCGAACTGGTGGGTGTACTTGGTGATGGGGTCCATCATGCCGCACACGTCGATGATCTGGAAGCGGCCCTGCTTGGACTTCTTGATCGGCTTCTGGCCGGTGATCATCATCATCGGCATGCCGCCCAGGTAGGCGTAGGCACTGGC